>NZ_LHCD01000005.1:0-227209 GCF_001262595.1 Methylobacterium sp. ARG-1 | reverse complement strand
CGCCCTGGTCTTCAGCCTGCCGCTCTCGGCGGCGCGGCGCAGCCTGCTGCTGGTCGAGGCGGGTGGCCGGACCTATGCCCTGCCGGGCGGCGCCGTGGAGCGCCTGCTGCGGCTCGACCGGGCCGCATTGCCGGTGGCCATGGGCCGGACGATCCTGCGGGTCGGCGACGGCAAGGCGGCCACCAACCACCCGGTCACCGATCTCACCGAGATCCTGGGCCAGGCGCCCGCCGCCCCGGATGCCGCCGGCCAGGATCCGACGATCCTGATTGCGGTGCTGCTCCGGGCCGGCGGCGGCCGCCTGGCGCTGGGGGTCGAGCGCCTGCACGATGTCCAGGCGCTGCTGGTCTTGCCGGCGCCGTCCTTCGGGTCCGATCCGGACCTGATCGCCGGCACCGCGGTGCTGCCCGGCGACGTGCCGGTGCTGGTCCTCGACCCGGAGGGGCTCGCCGCGCGGGCGAGTGCGACATCTGCGGGCCTATCGGCCGGAACGAAGGCGCAGGCTCCACGTTCGACGACCTCACAGCACGCCACCGCGCGGGCGACCATCCTGGTTGTCGACGATTCGATCACCACCCGGACCTTGGAGAAGGGCATCTTGGAAGCCGCCGGCTACCGCGTGGTCGTCTGCGTCGACGGTCAGGACGCCCTCGATCGGCTGCGCGCCGAGATCGAGCCCGTCGATCTGGTCCTCGCCGACGTGGAGATGCCGCGCCTCGACGGCTTCGGCCTGCTGAAGGCGCTGCGCGCCGACCCGCGCTTCGCCCGACTGCCGACGATCCTGATGACCTCGCGCGGGGATGCCGCCGACGTGTCCCGAGGCCTCGACCTCGGCGCGGACGCCTACCTGACCAAGCAGAAATTCGACCAGCGCCATCTGCTCGACACGATCGGGCAGCTGCTATGACGCCCGTGCGGGTGATGCTGGTCGAGGACAGCCTCGTCGTGCGCGAGTTGCTGCGCTACATCGTCTCGCGCGATCCCCGGCTCGAACTGGTCGCCGCGGTGGCCTCCGGCGAGGAGGCGCTGGGCGCCCTTCAGACGGTGCGGCCCGACGTGATCTCGATGGATATCCGCCTGCCCGGCATCGACGGTCTCGAGACCACGCGCCGGATCATGGCCGAGCAGCCGACCCCGATCGTCGTGATCGCCGATTCGGTGGAGGATTCCTCCCTGCGGATCTCGATGAACGCCCTGCGCGCCGGCGCCCTGTCGGTGGTCGAGAAGCCCGTGGCCACCACCCATGCCGGCTACGAGGCGGTGGCCGGCGAGATCTGCACCCAACTGCGGATCATGGCCCAGGTCCCGGTGATCCGGCGGCGCCCGATCGGCGCCGAATGGGCCGGCCGGAACAGCCTGGCCGCCTTCTCGGGATCCTTCGCGGCGCCGGCCGACCTGGCCGGGCAGGCCCCAAGCCTTCTGGCGATCGCGGCCTCCACGGGCGGCCCGCCGGCGCTCGCCCGGGTGATCGGCGCATTGCCCAAGACCTTCCCGCTGCCGGTGCTCGTGGTCCAGCATATGGGCGCGGCCTTCATGGAGGGGTTCGCGAACTGGCTCGACAGCGTCGTGGCCCTTCCGGTTTCCCTGGCGCAGGACGGCGAGCGGGCCGAGCCCGGCCGCGTCTACGTGGCGCCCGGCGACCGCCATCTCGAGATCGGATCGGGCCGCGTGCTGCGGGTGGTCGACACCGAGCCCGTCTCCGGCCAGCGCCCGGCCGCCACCGTGCTGTTCCGCTCCCTCGCCCGCCAGGCCGGCGCCGCGGGGATCGGCGTGCTGCTCACCGGCATGGGCGAGGACGGGGCCGTCGGGCTCGCCGACATGCACCGGGCCGGCGCCCAGACGGTCGCCGAGCACGAGAGCACCGCGGTGGTCTACGGCATGCCGGCCGCGGCGGTACGGCTCGGCGCCGCCCGTACGATCCTGCCCCTCGACCGGATCGGCGACCACGTCCTGCGGCTCGCCGATCCCGGGGCGCGGCCGTGAGCCGGAGCGAGGCCGGCGCCCAGGATGGGCCCGCCAGGATCCTGCTGGTTGAGGATTCGGAGACGCAGGCCCTGGAGCTGCGCCTCCTCCTGGAGGCCCACGGCTTCGCGGTGGAGCGCTGCCCCTCGGCCGAGGCCGCCCTCGACCATCTCAACCGCACCCAGCCCGACCTGGTGGTGGCCGATTACCACCTGCCCGGCATGGACGGTGATGAGCTGATCCGGCAGATGCGCTTGTCCCTGCGCACCCGCGCCCTGCCGGTCCTGATGCTCACCGGCGGCGGCGGCGGCGAGCGGAAGGGCCTGGAGAGCGGAGCCGACGCCTACCTGCCGAAATCCGCCGACCGCGACCTGATGATCCTGCGCATCCGCGCCCTGCTACGCGAGCGCCGGTCGTCGGGCGACGGCGAGGGCCCGGGCGCCGCCGCGTTCCGGCGCGGCCGGATCCTGGTGATCGACGGCAGCCTCACCTACCGGACCTTCCTGGCGGGCCTCCTCGGGCAGGAGGGCCACCACGTCGCCACCGCGGACGGGCCGGAGGCGGCGCTTAACGCCCTCGACGGGGCCGCCGAGGATGCGTTCGACTGCGTGACCGTCGACCTGCTCGGCCACGCCTATGACGGCTTGACCCTGTGCCGGGCGATCAGCCAGCGCCGCTCCGGCCAGGCGGCCGGCGCCGGCTTCCACCTCGTCGGCATCGCGGGCAGCGACCCGGCCAAGGATTTTCTGGTCGAGGCCTTCGCGGCCGGCGCCGACGACGTGGTCTCGAAGACCGATGCCGAGGTGCTGGCCTTGCGCGTGCGCGGCTTCGTCCGTCGCCGCCTGCTGGAGGAGGACGACCGCCGCATCGCCGGCCAGTTCGGCGAGCGCGAGCGGGCGGTGGAGCGGGCCCGCGCCGAGGCCGAGGCCTCCGAGGCGCGCGCCCGCCTCGCCGACGCCCTGAAGCGGGCCAACCGCGATCTCGCCGACGCCAACCGGCAGATCACCGAGGCTCAGGCCAAGCTGGTCCAGGCCGCCAAGATGGCCTCGCTGGGCGAGCTTGTCGCCGGTATCGCCCACGAGATCAACAACCCCCTGGCCTTCATCCTGGCGCACCAGGGCACGGTCGAGCGGCTGCTCAACGAACTGCCGAACGCCGCTCCGGAGGCCGCCACCCGCGCCCTCGACAAGGCCCGCCAGCGGGTCGGCTCCATGCGGATGGGTCTGACTCGGATCCAGGACCTCGTGCTCAACCTGCGCAAGTTCTCCCGCCTCGATGAGGGCGAGCGGGCGCTGGTCAACGTGCCCGAGGCGATCGAGACCGTGCTGGCGCTGATTCAGCACAAGCTCGGCGACCGGATCGCCGTGGAGCGCAGCTTCGCCGGCCGGCCCGAGATTCACTGCACCCCGGCGCTGCTCAACCAGGTGGTGATGAACATCCTCGGCAACGCCGCCGACGCCATGCCGGAGGGTGGCATTATCCGGATCAACACCCTATCAACACCGGAGGTCGACGAGATTCGCATCAGCGATACTGGTCCTGGTATCCCGGAAGACCTGCGTGAGAAGATATTCGAGCCGTTCTTCACAACAAAGCCGGTGGGTTCAGGCACCGGCCTGGGTCTTGCGATTGCCTACAGCGTCGTTCAGGCGCATAGCGGCTCGCTCACCGTGGAGGCGGCGCCGGACGGGGGAGCCTGCTTCGTGATCGGGATTCCGCGGCAGGCGGCCAGCGCATGAGTGAAGGCACGGTCGGACGAGCATTCCCCGCTGTAGTGGACACCGGTTCGGTGACAGAGACGCATTCACAGCACGATCTTGCGCAGCACGATCGCGGGGCTGGGTTCGATGGCCCCCGCGGGACCATCCTGGCCGTCGATGACGAGCCGGATATCCTGATCGCCCTGGAGGACCTGTTCGAGGATTCCTACCGGGTGCTGACCACCTCGAACCCGAACGAGGCGCTCGAGATCCTGCACGCCGAGCCCGACATCGCCGTGGTGCTGTCGGACCAGCGCATGCCCGGCCTCACCGGCGACGCGCTGCTGGCCGAGGCTCGCGCCTTCCACGACGCGCAGGCGATCCTGCTCACGGGCTATGCCGACATCACCGCGGTGATCGCCGCGCTCAACCGCGGCGGCATCGTCGGCTACGTCACCAAGCCCTGGGACGCGAGCCTGCTGCGCTCGACCGTCCGGCAGGCCTTCGAGCGCCATCGCCTCGGCCGAGACCTCGCCACCGAGCGGGCGCTGCTGCGCGGGCTGCTCGACCACGCCCAGGACGCGATCAGCTTCAAGGATGCGGACGGGCGGTTCGTGCGCCTCAACGCCCGCAAGGCGACCCTGCTGGGCCGGGACGTCTTCAGCTGCATCGGGCAGCGCGAGGGCGACCTGCTCGGCGCGAAGGGCGGCACCGTGGCTGAGGCCGATGCCGCCGCGATCCGCTCCGGCACGGTGGCCGAGAGCCTGACCAGCGAGGGCCCGGTCGGCGCCGAGCTGTGGAGCCACGTCACCCGGGTGCCGATCCGCGACGCCGGCGGCGCGGTCAGCCACCTCGCGGTGATTGAGCGGGACGTGACCGAGCAGCGGACCCTGGAGGCGCGGCTGCGCCAATCCGACAAGATGCAAGCGCTCGGCACGCTGGCCGGCGGCATCGCCCACGATTTCAACAACCTGCTGACCGCGATCCTCGGCAGCCTGGAACTCGCCGCCCCGAAGGTCGCCGAGCAGCCCCGGGTGCAACGCCTGATCGAGAACGCCCGCGGCGCGGCCGAGCGCGGCGCCTCCCTGACCAAGCGACTCCTGAGCTTCAGCCGCGCCCACGACCTCCAGGCGCGGGCCACCGACGTCAACGCCCTGATCGGCGGGATGAGCGACCTGTTCGGCCGCAGCCTCGGCGGCCTGGTCAGTGTCCGCACGGAGCTGACCGCGGGGCTGCCCGCCGTCCAAGTCGATCCGGATCAGCTCGAACTCGCGGTGCTCAACCTGTGCATCAACGCCCGGGACGCGATGCCCGACGGCGGCACCATCACGGTGGCGACGCGGCGCCTCGACATCGCGGGTGACCCGGAGATCGCCGACGGCTCCTATCTCGGCGTCAGCGTCTCCGACGAGGGCACCGGCATCCCGGACGAAATCCTGCGCCGGGTCTGCGAGCCGTTCTTCACCACCAAGGCGGTGGGCCAGGGCACCGGTCTCGGGCTCGCCATGGTGTTCGGCCTCGCCCAGCAATCGAAGGGTCGGCTCGCCATCGAGAGCGAGGTCGGCCGGGGCACCCGGGTCGAGCTCGCCCTCCCCTTCGCGGCCGAAGCGCCCGAGCAGGCGACGCGTGCGCCGGGCGATGTCCCGGTGGCGGCCCGGTCGGCGCGGATCCTGGTGGTCGACGACGACGCCCAGGTTCGGCACGTCACCGCCTCGTTTCTGGCGGGCTTCGGCCACGACGCCACCGAGGCCGGCGACGGTGAGGCCGCGCTGCGCTCTTTCGCGCCCGGACGCTTCGACCTGATCGTCGCCGACCTCGCCATGCCGGGCATGAGCGGCATCGAGCTCGCCGCCGAGATCCGCGTCCGCGACCCCAGCCTGCCGGTGCTGATCCTCACCGGCCATGCCGAGGCGATGCAGATCCCGGACGACCTGCCGGTGCTGACCAAGCCGTTCCGCTCCGCCGACCTGGCGAGCCGGGTCTCGGAACTGCTGGACGGGGCGGGCTCGGGGCGCGGTTGATCTAAACCGTCATTGCGAGGGCAGCGAAGCAACTCAGGGCAGCGCGCCATTACAAGACGTGGCGCCACACTGCGTTGCTTCGCTGCGCTCGCAATGACGGGATTGGTTGCGCAAAGTGCCGAGGCCGAAACACCGAGGCATGCAGCGCCGATGCACGTGTCCCTGAATTGCATGGGAACCACACCGTTGCCGGCTCATTGACCTCCCACGGAGCCGTTGCGCTCCGGGTTACGAACTGGAGGTGAACCATGAGCAATCACGGTATCTTCCCAGGCAGGCGGCGTGATGCCGACCCGGATCAGGATGATCCGCCCAACAAGAATCAGCAGGGATAGGGGTTTCGGACCCGCGGCGCGGTCGAGTTCCCGGTCAGTCCGACACTGACCGCCAGGGCGAGCTCCCGCGACCAACCGAAACGTGGACCCTGCTTCATGCCCGCCGGCGCAAGCCGGCGGGTTCTTTTTTGAGCCGCGCCCGCGCACGAAAAAGCCGCCCTGGACGATCCGGGACGGCTTTCTTGGGTTCGGTCGGTGGAGCGTTGGCTCAGGCCGCCTCGGCGACCTCGACCTGGCCGGAATCCTTGCCGCGGGCCTCGACGTCGCGATCGACGAACTCGATCACGGCCAGCGGAGCGTTGTCGCCCTTGCGGAAGCCGGCCTTCATGATGCGGAGGTAGCCGCCCGGACGACCCTGGTAGCGCGGGCCGATCACGGCGAAGAGCTTCTTGACCATGTCGGCATCGCGCAGCTGCGCCATGGCAAGACGGCGGGTGTGGACGCTGTCGATGCGGCCGAGGGTGACGAGCTTCTCGACCACGGGACGCAGGTCCTTGGCCTTCGGCAGGGTGGTGACGATCTGCTCGTGCTTCAGCAGGGCGACCGACATGTTGGCGAACATCGCCTTGCGGTGCTCGGCGGTGCGGTTGAAGCGGCGGCCGCGATAACCGTGACGCATGGATCTGGCTTCCTTCTCTTCACGGCCGCCGTGCCACGGTACGGCCGGGCGCCCCAACAGCGGGGCCATTCGTTCCGCATAACCCCGCGGCGGGATGTCTTTGGGACTTCGCGTCGTGCCCGCGAAGTCCCGGATCCGGATCGGCCAAACAGACGGCTCCGATCAGCGCCGCCAGGTCCGGCCCGAGGCGGCTTCGCCTCAGTAATGCTCTTCGAAGCGCTTGGCGAGATCTTCGATATTCTCCGGCGGCCAGCCGGGAATGTCCATGCCGAGGTGCAGGCCCATGCCGGCCAGCACTTCCTTGATCTCGTTGAGCGACTTGCGGCCGAAGTTCGGGGTCCGCAGCATCTCGCCCTCGGACTTCTGGATCAGGTCGCCGATATAGACGATGTTGTCGTTCTTCAGGCAGTTCGCCGAACGGACCGACAGCTCCAGCTCGTCGACCTTCTTGAGCAGCGCCGGGTTGAAGGGCAGCTGCGGCGCGAGCGGCGCGGCCTCTTCCTTGCGCGGATCCTCGAAGTTCACGAAGACCTGCAGCTGGTCCTGGATGATCCGCGCCGCGTAGGCGAGCGCGTCCTCCGGGCCCACGGCGCCGTTGGTCTCGATGGTCATCGTCAGCTTGTCCTTGTCGAGATCCTGGCCCTCACGGGTGGTCTCGACGCGGTAGCTGACCTTGGTCACCGGGGAGAACAGGGAGTCCACCGGGATCAGGCCGATCGGCGCGTCCTCGGGGCGGTTGCGCTCGGCCGGGACGTAGCCCTTGCCGGTGGCGACCGTGAACTCCATGCGGATCTCGGCGCCGTCGTCCAGGGTGCAGATCACCAGCTCCGGGTTCAGGATCTGGATGTCGCCGACCGTGCCGATGTCGCCCGCCGTGACGGTGCCCGGGCCGGTCTTGCGCAGGGTCATGCGCTTGGGCGCATCGGTCTGCGACCGGATCGCGATGGTCTTGATGTTCAGGACGATGTCGGTGACGTCCTCGCGGACGCCCGGGATCGAGGAGAACTCGTGCAGCACGCCGTCGATCTGCACCGAAGTCACGGCCGCGCCCTGGAGCGACGACAGGAGCACGCGGCGCAGGGCGTTGCCGAGCGTGGTGCCGAAGCCGCGCTCGAGCGGCTCGGCCACGACGGTGGCGACCCGCTTCGGGTCGTCGCCGGTCGAGACCTGCAGCTTGTTCGGCTTGATCAATTCCTGCCAGTTCTTCTGAATGACCACGATCCTACCTCTCGTCCATGCCCGGGACCCGCGACATCCGTTCCCGCGCTTCGGCCGTCCGGCGCCGCCCCCTGGCGCCCCGAACGGTCCCTGAATGCAAAGTCTGTTATTCGCCGCCCACCCACAGGGCCGGCACGAAGCGGTAGCCCGCCCCGTCCCGGTCCACGTAGCCGAGCGCCGGGAATTCCAGGTGCGCGCCCGCGATGAAGCTCCGCTCGCGCGCCACCTCGTCCATGATGGTCTTGCGCGTCGCCCGCGCCTGGTCGCCATCGACGTCGAAACCGACACCCGCCTCCGGGTTCTTGAACTGGATCGCGGGCAGGTGCACCACATCCGTCCACATGAGCAGCGACTGTCCACCGGAGACGATGCGGAAGCCGCAATGCCCCGGCGTATGGCCCGGCAGGTGGACCGCCGTGATGCCCGGCAGGACCTCGCCCCCGCGATGCTCGCGCATCCGCTTGGCGTAGGGCGCCACCGCCTTGCGGGCGCCCTCGAAATACGGCTTGGCCTCGTCCGGCGCCCGCGAGAGCGCGTCGTCCGGCAGCCAGTGGGCCGCCTCGTCGGCGTGGACCACGATCTCGGCGTTCGGGAAGCGGGCCGCCCCGTTCGTCACCAGCCCGCCGACATGGTCGGGATGCAGGTGCGTGATCAGGACGGTCTCGATCTCCTCCGGCTTGACGCCGGTGAGCGCCAGCGCCGTGCTGAACCGCCCCAGGGTCTCCACCGGGGCGAAGTCGCCGTATCCGGAATCGATCAGCACCGGCTTGCGGCCGGCGCCGGTGATCAGGAAGGCGTTCAGCGTGATCTTGGGCTGCTCGGTGCGGAAGCCCGCGACCTGCAGCTTGCCGGCTTCGTCCTTCGGGATCCCCGTGACGAGATCGAGGCTGGCCTGAAACCAGCCGTCGTTGAGCGCGGTGACTGTGAGGTCACCGAGGTTCCAACGCAGCACGCCCGGAAGCGGCTTCGATCCCGTCATGAGCTTCTCCGTCAAACCGGTTGGTTCAGACCCGACGACGCTTGCGCGGACGGCAACCGTTGTGCGGAATCGAGGTCACGTCGCGGATCGAGGTGACCGTGAAGCCGGCGGCCTGGAGGGCGCGCAGGGCCGACTCACGACCCGAACCGGGACCGGAGACCTCGACCTCGAGGGTGCGCATGCCGTGCTCGGAGGCCTTGCGGGCAGCGTCCTCGGCAGCCACCTGGGCGGCGTACGGGGTCGACTTGCGCGAGCCCTTGAAGCCCATGGCGCCGGCGGACGACCACGAGATCGTGTTGCCCTGCGCGTCCGTGATGGTGATCATCGTGTTGTTGAACGAGGCGTTCACGTGGGCGACGCCCGACACGATGTTCTTGCGTTCGCGACGGCGGACGCGTTGGGGTTCCTTGGCCATTCGGGTCTCACTCTTCCTTCAAGCGCGCCCGTAATTCCAGGCGCTCGGGACTCTTCTTGGGACTTGGCCGGCGCGCCCGTGCGGGGCGGTCGAGCCTGCGCCGGGACCCTCGCGGGACACCCGGCGCGACGAACAGAAGGCCGAGCGGAGCACGGCCTTCCAACGGCAAAAAGTTACTTCTTTTTGCCGGCGATCGGCTTCGCCTTGCCCTTGCGGGTGCGGGCGTTGGTGTGGGTGCGCTGGCCGCGGACCGGCAGCTGCTTGCGGTGACGCAGGCCGCGATAGGCGCCGAGATCCATCAGGCGCTTGATGTTCATCGAGACTTCGCGGCGCAGGTCGCCCTCGACGATGTAGTCGCGGTCGATCGTCTCGCGGATCGAGAGAACCTCGGCGTCGGTCAGCTGGTTGACCCGACGCTCGGCGGGAATGTTCACCTTCTGGGTGATCTCTTCTGCCTTCTTGGCGCCGATGCCGTGGATGTACTGGAGCGCGATGACGACGCGCTTGTTGGTCGGGATGTTGACGCCTGCGATACGGGCCATAATCACGCTCCATATGAGGCCCGGAAACCCGGGCAGTTGCCGCGCGCGTCCGGTGGAGGCCGGCCCCTGCGCGCGCCAAACGACAACGTGGCCCGGGGGCGGCCCTGGACAGGGCACCTCGGACCAGCGATCGATTGGACGAAGGACGGCCTGCTAGCGTGCGTGGGCCCAGATGTCAACGACCGGTGAACGATCGGCCGTGCCGCCATGCGTCGCGTGCGGACCAGACACGGCGCCCCGAGGGAACATAGATGTCGGTTCTGACCAGCGACGGCGCCACCCTGCGGGCCTTCGCCGATTCGGTCCTGCGGGCGGCGGAGGAGAATGCCGAAGAGGTCGTCCCGGTGATCCTGGCCGTGACCGGCGGGATCCTCACCGAGGCCGAGCCCGGCTCGATCGCCCTCCAGGACGCGGAGGACGGCCCCGGCCTGCTCTGGGCCACCTTTGCGGATCGCCGCATGGTGTTCCGCTACAACAGCATGACCGCGATGGTCGAGCTGCGCGACGGCCGCACCGATGGCAACCCGTTCCGCCTGTTCGGTCGCCGGGCGCTGCCGATGGACATCGTCAATTTCTTCGGGGGCCTGCGGGCGGAGCGACGCCGGTGACGCGTCTTCGTGGGGCCGCTCAACGGTCCCCGCATGCCGGTTGGGCGGTGAACCGGGCGGGGGCGTCGCCTTCGGCAAGCGAGCCTCCGGGGCGCCTGCTTCTGGTTACGCAGGTTGGACGATTCATCTTCCGAAGAGCGAGGCCCAGGTCCTGATACCCCGCGCGGTCGTTCCGAGATGCCGCCGGCGAGCCCGGGGGCCCGGAGGGGACGCCGATGGCGGCAATCCGGAACCGCTGTCGGTGGCAGAGTTTGACAGGTCGGCGGCTCTGGATCCCGGGCTCCGCTGAGCGGCCCCAGGATGACGCTGCCTGGCTGCATCGGTCGAGCCTTCGATCAAAGAGCAAGCCTGCGCTTTCCGCGGCGAGGCGAGCTGCGAATCCAAACCTGTGTAACCCGTCGGGGCGGGGCCGAGAGGACCGGGCGGCCAAATCCGGCGGTTTGCGGCCCTCGCCTGGTCCGCAACGGGTGAGGCTCCATCATCCGCTTTGAAAAACGAGCGGTTACCAGGTTAGGCTGCCCCTACGCCACCGGAGGACCTGTAACGATGATCCGTATCGCCCTTCTCGCCGCCGCATCCGTCGCCCTCGCCGGACCGGCCGCCGCCCACGATCTGTGGCTCTCGCCCGGTCCGGGCAGCGTGATGGTCCAGTATGGGCATCCGCACGAGCCCGAGATGCCGGCGGCCCGTAAGCTCACCGGCCTCATCGCCTATGAGCCGTCTCGGACGGTCGGGCTCACCGTGCAGGCGGAGCCGGGGGCGGTGCCGGTTCTGCGCGCGACCTTGAGCGGCGACGCGTTGGTCGCGGCGGCCTACGACAACGGCTACTGGGTCCGCTTGGCGGATGGCAGCTATCGCAATGCCAGCAAGCGCATGGTGCCGGAGGGCGAAAAGAGCCAGTGGTCGGTCAAGTACGCCAAGGCGGCGGTTGGCCCGACCGCCCCGTGGGATCGGGTCGTCGGCCAGCCACTGGAGATCGTGCCGCTGGAAGCGCCGAATGCCGCCAAGGGCGCGATCCGGGTCCGTGTCCTGTTCGCGGGGCGCCCGCTCTCCGGGGCTGACGTCGTCGCTACCGACGGTGCGACCTTCAAGAGCGAGGCGGATCAGGCTCGGGCTGCGACGAACGCCGTCGGGGAAGCGACGGTCCCGCTGCGGGCGGCTGGCCCGCAGGTGCTGGCAGTCAATCACCGCGTCGCCCCCTCGCAGACCCCCGCGCTGGCCGACACGGACACCTATTCGGCCACCTTCGCGTTCACGGTCGCCGATCCGAAGACGAACTGATCACGGACGCGCCTCCGAGCTGCCGCCGCGTTCGGCGCGGCTCGGAGGCTGCCTGAGCCGGAGCGGAATCCTATGAGCCGTATGAGCGCCGCGATGGTGAACAGGCTGTTCGGCCGACCGGGCACGCGGATCCTCTATCTCGCTCCGGAAACCTTCACCGATTCGTATTACCTCGACCTCGCGGCGGCGCGCGGTGATCGCTACGGCGTCTGCTACGGCAGGGCCCTCGATCCGACGCGTCCAGCGCAATCGGATTACGTTCTCGATCCCGACCACCTCGCCCGCGCCCTGGCCTGGCTCGACGGGGACCGGGCGATCCGCCGGCAAGCCGCCTGACGCATCCGGCCGACGATGCGACGAGCGCGCCGCTCTTCGCGCCACCGTCAATCAAGCCCGGATAGTCTTTCACGGCTGGCGCGAACGCGGAGGTGCGGACGGCCCGACTCGTCGATGAATGGGCTCGTCCTCGCGGGCCGGCAGCGCCGAGAGCGCCGTTCATCGCGGCTCACCGGCAGCCTGAGGTCTAGGCAACCGAAGGTATGTCCAAACCCATCGAACCCGAGCGAAAAACCGGCGGGCCGCCGTAGCGCGGCCGGCCGGCGATCGCGTCAGGAAGCGACGCGTTCCGCGTGCGGCTCCAGCACCGTCATGATCTCGGCGGTCACGGTATCGATCGGCTGCATGCCGTCGACCGTGTGGAGCAGGCCGGTCTTGGCGTAATAGGCCGAGAGCGGTGCGGTCTGGGCCCGGTAGGCCTCCAGGCGCTGCTTGAACACCTCGGGGGTGTCGTCCTTGCGCACCGCCTCGCCGCGGGCCTGCGTCTCGGCCGCGCGCTTCTGGATCCGCCCGACCAGCGCATCCTCGTCGACCTTGAACTCGATGACCGCGGAGAGGCTCAGCCCCTTGCCGGACAGCATGGTGTTGAGCGCCTCGGCCTGGGCCACGGTGCGGGGGAAACCGTCGAGGATGAAGCCGCGCTTCGCGTCCGGCTCCTCGATCCGGTCGGCGACGATGCCGACCACGATCCGGTCGGAGACCAGGCCGCCCGATTCCATCACGGCCTTGGCCTCGAGGCCGACCGGCGTGCCGGCGGCGACCGCGGCGCGCAACATGTCACCCGTAGACAGCTGCGGGATGCCGAAGCGCTGTACGATCCGCTCGGATTGCGTCCCCTTCCCCGCGCCGGGGGGGCCGAGCAGAATGATGCGCATGGCGTTGTCCTCGTCCGGCCCGACTCTCTACGGGCCCAAGCGGCGGGTGGCGAAGCCTCCCCGGCATCGCCCGTCTCGTGTTTTTCTAGCCGGTCCGGGGCCTGGAGGCACCCGAACCTTTGGGTCAGAGGCGGGGTCGTCGGTGGCTTCGTCCCGCTTCTGTAGCAGGGTCAGCGGCGGCGTTGCGTGGTCGAGGCGCCACGCAGCTTGGCCTTCTTCACGAGGCCTTCGTATTGATGCGCCATCAGGTGCCCGTGGATCTGCGCCACCGTGTCCATGGTCACCGAGACCACGATCAGCAGCGAGGTGCCGCCGAAGCCCAGGCTCGCCGAGGCGTAGGACGACAGGATCTCCGGGCACAGGCAAACCAGCGTCAGGTACAGGGCGCCGATCACCGTGATGCGGGTCAGCACCTTGTCGATGAAGGCCGCGGTGCGCTCGCCCGGACGGATGCCCGGGATGAAGCCGCCATGCTTCTTCAGATTGTCCGCCGTCTCCTGCGGGTTGAACACAACCGCGGTGTAGAAGAACGTGAAGAAGATGATCAGAGCCGCGTAGAGCGCCATGAACAGCGGCGTTCCGTGGCCCAGATAGGCGGTGACGGTACCGAGCCAGCCGGTGCTGCCGCCATTGGCCGAGAAGCTCGCCGCGGTGGCCGGCAGGAGCAGCAGCGACGAGGCGAAGATCGGCGGGATGACGCCCGAGGTGTTGAGCTTCAGCGGCAGGAACGAGGTCTGGCCCTCGTACATCCGGTTGCCGACCTGCCGCTTCGGGTAGTTGATCAGGAGGCGGCGCTGGGCGCGCTCCATGAACACGATGAAGTAGACCAGCACCACGGCGGCCACGGCGACGCCCAGGATGATCACCGGCGAGAGCGCGCCGGTGCGGCCCAGCTCCAGCGCGCCCGCGATCGCCACCGGCAGGTGGGCGACGATGCCCGCGAAGATGATCAGCGACGAGCCGTTGCCGATGCCGCGCGAGGTGATCTGCTCGCCGACCCACATCAGGAACAGGGTGCCGCCGGTCAGCGTGATGACCGTCGAGGCCAGGAAGAACGAGCCGGGATCGATCGCGGCCGAGGAGCTCTGCAGCCCGATCGCGATGCCCCAGGACTGCACCAGCGCCAGCACCACCGTTAGGTAGCGGGTGTACTGGTTGATGACCTTGCGCCCGGACTCGCCCTCCTTCTTCAGCGCCTCCAAGCTCGGGATCACCGAGGTGAGCAGCTGAACGATGATCGAGGCCGAGATGTACGGCATGATGTTGAGGGCGAAGATCGCCATGCGCTCGACGGCACCGCCGGAGAACATGTTGAACAGCCCGAGCACGCCGCCAGCCTGCTGCTGGAAGTTGCGGGCGAACTGCTCCGGATCGATGCCGGGGATCGGGATGTAGGTGCCCAGCCGGAACACCACGAGGGCGCCCAGGGTGAACCAGATGCGCTTCTTCAGCTCATCGGCCTTGGCGATCGCCCCGAAGTTGAGGTTGGCGGCAAGCTGCTCGGCTGCTGAGGCCATAAGCGTCGCGTCCTGGGAGTGTCGCCGGGCCAAGCATGCCCGGATGAAATGAAAACGGCGGCCCGCGTGGTCGCAGGGCCGCCGCTCGGAGGATCGGCTTAAAGGGTCCGCGGAGACCGTGCAACGGGTCCCAGCGTCGCCCCTAGACCGGCCGTCAGGCCGTGGCCTCGGCGGTGGAACCGCCGCGGTGGGACACGCCCGTCGCGAACGCGACCGTGACCGAACCGCCGGCCTTCTCGACCGCCTCGATGGCGGACTTGGAGGCCCGGGTGACCTCGAAGCTGAGCTTCGCGGTCAGCTCGCCGACGCCGAGCAGCTTCACGCCGTCGCGGGGACGGGCGATGATGCCGGCCGCGACGAGGCTCTCGATCGTCACGGTCGCGGCCTTGTCGAGCTTGCCGGCGTCCACCGCCTCCTGGATCCGACCGAGATTCACCTCGTTCAGGTCCTGGGCGTAGAGGTTGTTGAAGCCGCGCTTCGGCAGGCGACGATGCAGCGGCATCTGACCGCCCTCGAAGCCCTTGATGGACACGCCGGTCCGGGCCTTCTGACCCTTCACGCCGCGGCCGGCGGTCTTGCCTTTGCCGGAGCCGATGCCCCGGCCGACACGCATCCGATTCTTGGTTGCGCCGGGATTGTCGCTGATCTCGTTGAGCTTCATCGGAACCTCCTCACGCCACGTCGCCGTGGACGCGCACGAGGTGCGCAACCTTGCGGATCATGCCGCGCACGGAGGGGGTATCCTCCAGCTCGGACACGCGGTGGAGCTTGTTGAGCTTGAGGCCGATCAGCGTCTGGCGCTGGCTGGCCTCCTGGCGGATCGGCGAGCCGATCTGTTCGATACGGACGGTCTTCTGTGCCATCGGACCCTCCCCTTACGCGACCGCAGCTTCGGACTGGTCGGCCGGATCGGCGTCGCGGCGACGGGCCTGGAGACTCGACACCTTGATGCCGCGGCGGGCCGCCACGGAGCGCGGGCTGTCCTCGTTCTTGAGCGCCTCGAAGGTGGCGCGCACGAGGTTGTAGGGGTTCGAGGAGCCGAGCGACTTGGCGACGACGTCCTGCATGCCGAGGGTCTCGAACACGGCGCGCATCGGGCCGCCGGCGATGATGCCGGTACCCTGCGGAGCCGCGCGGAGGATCACCTTGCCGGCGCCGTGACGACCGTTGACGTCGTGGTGGAGGGTCCGGCCCTCACGCAGCGACACCCGGATCAGGCCGCGCTTGGCCGCCTCGGTCGCCTTGCGGATTGCCTCAGGCACCTCACGGGCCTTGCCGTGGCCGAAGCCGACGCGGCCCTTCTGGTCGCCGACGACGACGAGGGCCGCGAAGCCGAAGCGACGGCCGCCCTTCACCACCTTGGCGACGCGGTTGATGTGGACCAGCTTGTCCACGAATTCGCTGTCGCGCTCCTCGCGCTCATCGCGGCGGCCGCGGCCCCCGCCTTCCCGTTCACGTGCCATGTTGCCTAACCTATCTCACTAGCGCGGATCGGACGACCCGCTCGCTCGATTCCCCTCACCGGAAACGGGAGAGGATGGCCGCGCGGGTCTTACGCCGCGCGGAAGGAGTTCCTCAGAACTCCAGGCCGCCCTCGCGGGCAGCTTCGGCCACGGCCTTGACCCGGCCGTGATAGATGTAGCCGGAGCGGTCGAAGATCACCTTCGTGACACCCGCGGCCTTGGCGCGCTCGGCGACGAGCTTGCCGACCGCGGTGGCGGCGGCGACGTCGGCGCCGGTCTTGAGATCACCCTTGAGCGCCTTGTCGATCGACGAGGCGGCGGCCAGCGTCTTGCCGGCGACGTCGTCGATGACCTGCACGTAGATCTGCTTCGACGAGCGGAACACCGAGAGCCGCGGACGGCCGTTGGCGGCCGCCCGCAGCGCGCGACGGACGCGCGCCTTGCGGCGATCGAGGGCTTCGAGCTTGCGAGACATGATGCCCTCCTTACTTCTTCTTGCCTTCCTTGCGGAAGATGAACTCGCCCGCGTACTTCACGCCCTTGCCCTTGTAGGGCTCGGGTCCGCGGTATTCGCGGATCTCGGCGGCGACCTGACCGACCTGCTGGCGGTTGATCCCGGAGATCGTGATCTCGGTGGGCTTCGGGGTAACGATCGTGATCCCGGCGGGGATCGCGTATTCGATGTCGTGGCTGTAGCCGAGCGACAGCTTGAGGGCTTTGCCGGCCATCGCCGCACGATAGCCGACGCCGGTGATCTCGAGCTTCTTCTCGAAGCCCTTCGACACGCCCTCGGCGATGTTGGCGATCTGAGCCCGCGACGTGCCCCAGAGGGAGCGCGCCGGCTTGGACTGGTTGATCGGCTGGACCTCGATGGCGCCGTCCTTCATCGCCACGCTGACCAGCGCGGGAACGTCGAACTGCAGCTCGCCCTTCGAGCCCTTCATCTTCACCGTCTGGCCGGTGACGGTGGCGGTGACGCCGGCCGGCACGGGAACGGGCTTCTTGCCTACGCGAGACATGGGATAACCTCCTCCGTCCCGATCAGAATACGGTGCAGAGCACTTCACCGCCGACGTTGCGCTCGCGCGCCTCGTGATCGGCCATGACGCCCTGCGGGGTGGAGACGATGGTGACGCCGAGGCCGTCGGCCACGTGCGGCAGATCGCCGACGGACGAGTAGACCCGACGGCCGGGCTTCGACACGCGCTTGATCTCGCGGATCACCGGGCGACCGTCGTAGTACTTGAGCTCGATGGCGAACTCGGTGCGGCCGTTGCCCAGGTCGGTCGCCGCGTAATCGCGGATGTAACCCTCGGACTTCAGCACGTTCAGGACGTTGGCGCGCAGGCGCGAGCCGGGCGTCTGAACGACGTTGCGACGGCGCAGCTGGCCGTTGCGGATGCGGGTGAGCATGTCGCCCACGGGATCGTTGACCATGGGGACCTCCTTACCAGCTCGACTTGACCAGGCCGGGGATCAGGCCCCGGTTGCCAAGCTCCCGCAGCGCGATGCGCGAGATGCCCATCTTGCGGTAGAACGCGCGCGGGCGGCCGGTCATGCCGCAGCGGTTGCGGATGCGGGTGGCCGACGAGTTGCGCGGCAGTTCCGCGAGCTTGAGGCGCGCCTCGAAGCGCTCCTCCATCTCGAGGGCGTCGTTGTTGGCGATCTCGAGGAGCGCCTTCCGCTTGGCCGCGAAACGCTTCACCAGCGTCTTGCGGGCCTCATTCTTCTCGACTGAGCTTTTCTTCGACATGTGGTCTATCTCCGGTGTCCGCGTATGAGGCGCGAGGGCCTCACTGCCGGAACGGGAACTGGAAGGCGGCGAGCAGAGCCTTGGCCTCGGCATCGGTCTTGGCGCTGGTCGCCACGACGATGTCCATGCCCCACATCTGCTCGGCCTTGTCGTAGGAGATCTCCGGGAACACGAGGTGCTCCTTGAGACCGAGAGCGTAGTTGCCCCGCCCGTCGAACGAGCGCGGGTTCAGGCCGCGGAAATCGCGGACGCGCGGCAGCGCGATCGTGATCAGGCGATCCATGAACTCGTACATGCGCTGCTTGCGCAGGGTCACCTTGCAGCCGATCGGCATGCCCTCGCGGACCTTGAAGGTCGCGATGGCCTTGCGGGCCCGGGTGATCACCGGCTTCTGACCGGCGATGAGCGCGAGGTCGCCGGCCGCCACGGTCGCCTTCTTGGAGTCCGCGGTGGACTCGCCGACGCCCATGTTGATGACGATCTTCTCGATCTGCGGGACCTGCATCGGGTTCTTATACCCGAATTCCTCGATCAGCTTCTGGCGCACCACTTCGTCGTAGTGCTTGCGCAGGCGCGGGGTGTAGGCGTTCTTGTCGGCCTCAGCCATCGATCTGATCCCCCGTGCTCTTGGCGAATCGGACCTTGCGCCCGTCTTCGAGGATGCGGAAACCCACGCGGGTCGGCTTGCCGTTGGCGTCGGCGACCGCGATGTTCGAGAGTTGGATGGCGGCCTCCTTGGAGATGATTCCGCCTTCCTGGTTCTGCGTCTGCTTCTGGTGCTTCTTGACCAGATTGATGCCGCGCACGAAAGCCCGGCCTTCCTTCGGCAGAACCTGAATGACCTCGCCCGAGCGACCCGAGTCGCGGCCGGTGAGTACGACGACCTTGTCGCCCTTCTTGATCTTGGCGGCCATTACAGCACCTCCGGCGCCAGAGAGATGATCTTCATGTGGTTGCGCGCGCGCAGCTCGCGCGGCACCGGTCCGAAGATGCGGGTGCCGATCGGCTCTTTCTGATTGTTGATCAGGACCGCAGCGTTCTTGTCGAAGCGGATCACCGACCCGTCGACGCGCTTCACGGCCTTGGCCGTGCGAACGACGACCGCCTTCATGACGTCGCCCTTCTTGACGCGACCGCGCGGGATCGCCTCCTTGACCGACACGACGATGACATCGCCAACGCCGGCATATTTGCGCTTCGACCCGCCGAGAACCTTGATGCACATCACACGGCGTGCACCAGAGTTGTCGGCGACGTCCAGATTCGTCTGCATCTGGATCACGTGCGTGACTCCTTGTTTCAGGCGGGTTTCCGCACGCGGGCGGTATTGCCCGGCGGACGACGCCTGATGGGGATCTGATGTCCCCGGCTCATGGTATAGACCGCGCTTGCGGCGTCAGAGACGCCGGCGCGGTCACCGCGTTCACAGGGTGCGAGCACCCATGGAAAATGTCGCGAAGGCCGGGCGGATACTACGGGTGGGCTGCGATGGCAAGCCGATCGCTGCAAAATCGCCGGGCCGGCCGAGCGTTGCCGGGGCGATCCGGGCTCGGGCGCCGCGCCCCGTTCGGTCGCTGCCTGTCAACGGCTTAGCGCCGGGCGCCAGCCGAGTCGATGGCTCGGGCCATCTCTATTCCTCGGCAGCCGCTCGATCATACGGCAGCGGGGCAACGGCGATATCCACCGCGCGCGCACGCGCGGCGGGCGAGTCGGGTGGGGACCGGGCGACTCAGAACGGCTGGCCGGCCGATTCGAACAGGAAATCGTCAAGGCTCGGGATCGTCACCGCGCCGCCGAAGGCCGGCTTCGACAGGCGCCAGGGGCGCTCGGACCGGGCGCGAATCGCCTCGGACGGGCGCAGACGCCGCATCCCGCCATCCTCGGTGACCTCCTCGATCGTCAGGAAGCCGTAGACCTGCAGGCGCGAGGCGGTGAGCTTGATCTCGCGATCCTCGGCGGCGACGATCATGCTGCCGGTGGCGTAGACCGCATCCATCAGCGCGCGCTGCTCGCTGCGACGGCGGTTGCGCGCATCCCGCTCGCCTGCCGCGGAGGCGGGGGCGATCCGCCGGAAGGGGACGACGTTGCTGACCGCGACGCAACCCATACGCAACATCCTCGATACGCACTGAGGCAGCCCGCGGGCCGCCCGACGACCGGGACATTTCGACGGTTCGTTTTAATCTTCCGTAGACCGTGATGCCGGGCCCCTGCCCCGATCCGGCACGCTGCGGGCTCGGCACGTCCTCGGCGGCGGTCGCGCTGCGCCCGCGGCGGCGCATCCGAATCGCGCGGAGACGAGGAGGTGAGGTTCGCTGTCAGGCCCTGCCCGCGCGCGGTAGGCGACGCCTCCTCGTCAGCAGCGCGGCGAGCCGGTCGACCAGCAGGCAGAGGCATCCGTAGACGGCGCCGACAAACAGGAAAATCTCGGTGGGATAGACCATGGCGCGGTTGTTCACCTGCGTCGCCACCAAGGCGAGTTCGGGCACGCCGACCACGTAGGCGAGCGCGGTGTCCTTGATCAGGGCGGTCCACTGATTGACGAAGGACGGTGCCATGGCCGGCAGCGCCCGGGGCAGGATGAGGTACCGCAGGACCTGCCACCGGCCGAAACCCAGCGCCAGCCCGGCCTCCCACTGGCCGCGCCCGATGCTCTCGATACCCGCCGCCACCGCGTAGGACAGGTAGGCACCGCCCACGAGCGACAGGGCGGTGACCACGGTCCCGGTCTCCGGGATCGACACGCCGAACAGGATCGGCAGCAGGAAGTAGCTCCAGAAGATCAGCATCACGATCGGGACGGCCCGGAACAGCCCGAGCCCCAGGGTCAGTGCCCGCCGCGTCCGGCCGCGGCTCATCGCCAGGGCGATCCCCAGGACGAGCCCCAGCATGGCCGAAGCGAGGCCCGACTCGGCGGAGAGAATCAGAGTCAGCATCAGGCCGCCCACCGGGCCGTCCGGCCAGGCGCCGGCCAGCAGGTAGCCGAGATTGTCGGTGATGACGGCGCGATTCACCGGCGGGCGGTTCCCGCCGGGTCGCGGCGCGCGACGGCATGGCCGGCCGCCTCGACCGCCGCCACGGCCCCGACATAGAGGAGCGTCGCGATGCCGAAGGCCTGGAAGGCCAGGAAGGTCTCGGTCTCCACCTCCCGCGTGGCGTAGGACAGCTCGGCGAGGCCAATGGTCATGGTCAGCGACGTGTTCTTGATCGTGTTAAGGTACTGGCCGACCACCGGCAGCCAGGCGATGCGCAGGGCCTGCGGCAGGGCGAGGTGGCGGAAGACCTGGAGATCGGTCAGGCCGAGGGCCAAGCCGGCCTCCCGCTGGGCGGGCCGGACGCCGTTGAGGCCGGCGCGGCACTCCTCGGCGATGTGGGCGGCGGCGTAGAGCGTCAGCCCGAGGAACCCCGCCAGGGTCTCGTAGGCGGGCCATGTCAGGGCCGCCGGCCCCAGGTGCAGGCTGTGCGGGCTGTTCAGCCAGGCGGTGAGCCAGGCCGGCATCAGCGCGGCCGTGCCGAAGTACCAGAAGAACAGCTGCACCAGGAGCGGCGTGTTCCGGACGAGGCCCACGAAGCCCGCAATTCCCGCCCCGGCGAGCCGGCCCCCCGTCTCGCGCAGGCAGCAGAGGGCGAGGCCGAGCCCGGTCCCGGCGACGCAGACCGCGGCCGACAGGGCCAGGGTGACCCCGAAACCCTGCAGCAGCCAGATCAGGTAGCGCGGCGCCAGGAGATCGCCGAAGAGGCTCACCGGGCGGCTAGCTGTGGTCGCCGATCCGGAACAGGCGCGGCAGCGGCTGGGTCGTGTTCGGGCCGAACCAGCGATCGTAGATCGCCGCCGCCTTGCCGCTGGCCTCCAGCTCCCGGAGGGTCTCGTTCACGACATCGCGGAGACGGGTCTCATCCTTCGGGAGGCCGGCGCCGATATAGTCGTTCGAGATCGAGAAGGCCGGAACCTCGTAATTCTCCTTATCCGGGACCTTGGCGAGCAGGCCGACGAGCTTGGGCCCATCTTGCGTGATCGCCTGGACGTTGCCGTTGCGCAGGGCCGCGAAGGCGAAGGGCGTGTCGTCGAACGCCACCACGGTCGCCTTCGGGAAGTCGCGGCGTAGGACGATCTCGTTGGTGGTGCCCTTGTCGGCGCCGATGCGCAGGCCGTTCAGCTGCTCGGCCGCGGTGAGCGTGCCCTTCTTGGCCAGGAATTGCTGACCGGAGGCGAAATACGGGATGCTGAAATCGAGCTGCTTGGCCCGCTCCTCCGTGATGGTGAAGTTCGCTAGCACCAGATCGACCTTGCCGGAGGTCAGGAGCGGAATGCGGTTGGCCGGGTTGGTCGGCCGGAGATCCAGCTTCACGCCGATCTTGTCGGCGATCGCCTGGGCGTAATCGACATCGAGCCCGGCCAGCCGCTTCGTGTTCGGGTCGACGAAGCCGAAAGGCGGGTTGCTGTCGAAGGTGGCGACGCGCAGCACGCCCGCCTTCTTGATGTCGTCGAGGCGGTCGGCCTGTGCGGCGCCGACCGAGAGGAGTGTTGCAAGGGCAAAGGTGAGCAAGCGACGCATGGATGTCTCCGGGTGAAGGGAATTCCGCGCCGGCCAGGGCCGAATCGGGCGCGTTCAGGATCTGGCGGTCGCGTGGCGAAGCCGGTGGCCCCGCCGGAGCCGAGCGATTCGCGCCCCGGACACGGCGCGCCGGTGCGCCCCGTTCCCGCCGGCTTTTCGCGTGGAGCTATGCCGGTGCCGGATCGCCGCGCGCGTGTCTCATCGGGGCGGCCGGCATCCCGATCGCCGCCCGGTCATCCGCCGGGCGGAACGACGCGGCCAGGACATCGAACGAAGAAGGGATCGGTGCGGGTCATGATCGGAAGCAGTTGCGCCATCGAGACGCGTTGCGCCGATGAAGATCCGCCGGACGAACCGGAAAATCAACAGCCGATCATTCTCTTGATTCTGTCGTTTTGAGGATGAAAGCGCAGGAATGTCCCGAACGAAGTGATGAATTTTTTCGGTGGACCGATGAGGTCTTGCGGCCCTTCGCGCCGCTGCTCCGTGATGCAGTCGAGCCTCCAATTGAGCGGCCGTCGCGGCGAGGGCGAGGTCTTCCGTCGCGTGCCAGGTGCCGGATCACGGGTGCAGGTCGTGGATCGCTCCGCGAATATCTTTCATTATTAAAAGATCCGCCTCCCGGCACCGATTATGAGGCTGAACACATCAAGTCGGATCGATTGGGATCTGGGCGTACGCTCGCCAATAGTCCCCTTGGCATAGGCGACCGCCAATCTTCCCCCGGGACATCTTTCGGGTTCCTGCGTCCCGATCGCACCGGGCGCGCGAATGGGAGAGATGGTGGATGCGCGGAAAGGTTTTGGCGGCGCCCGGGGCGAAAGCGCCGGGCGTGATCGCGGGAGACGACGGACAGCGCAATCGCTGCGCCGCCCCGGACCTGGGGGGATCGGCGCTACGCGTCGGGTAGGCGGTCGATTCCGTGGCGGAACAGGGAAACGCGCGCCAGATCTATGCCGTCCCAGGCGCCGAGCGGATTCTCGTTCCCCCTCGCGCAGCTGTCGACCGAGCGGGATTGGCTCGCCTTCCATCTCAGCCCGGAGGGCCGGATCGGGCGCCGCAACGACTGGCTGTTCGGCTTCCTCGTGCTCCTGGTCGTCAATCTGTTCTTGCGCGCCCTCACGCTCATCAACATGATCGGGCCCGTGGCCATCCTGTGGTGCAGCCTCGCTCTGGCGATCGAGTGCTGCCACGACGTGGACCTGTCCAGGTGATGGCACCTCATATTCCTGGCGCGGCTGCCGACCGCGCTGATCGGGATGGTTGCGGGGATGACGTCGGGCATCGCGTTGCTCGCCGCCTGCCGCCTCGCAAAATTCGCGCACTGGATCCGGTTCGTCGCCGTGCTCGCCCGCCGAGGCGATACCGGCCCGAATCGATTCTGGCTGCCCTCAGTCGACGAGACCACCTGACCGAATTGCGCTAAGCTTCGCCGCAGGCTGCAAGATATCAGGCGCGCCGATCGCAAGAATATCGCGCCGGACGCATTGACCTGCGCGTTAACCGAGGCTAGAAGCGCGCCACTTCGGACGGCCATTGGCTGCCGACGGCCCTTGGGTATGACCCCGGGCGCCGCCATCGCCCCGAGCGATCCGAAGGCTCAAATCGCCTGACGCTCTAAGTCAGATCCGTAGGTACGAGCGCGTTCGTTTCGGGCGTGCTCCTCTGCCCACACCGCGCCGAGGGTCTGTGACAGGACCTCCGGCGCATATTCGTTTTGCGGACTGCTCAACGCAGTCCGACCAAGGTGACCGAGGAAGAGGGCACAGGATGCCGACGATCAACCAGCTGATCGCCCAGCCGCGGAAGATCCAGCGGAGCCGCAACAAGGTTCCGGCGCTTGACGCTTGCCCGCAGAAGCGCGGCGTCTGCACCCGGGTCTACACGACGACCCCGAAGAAGCCGAACTCGGCCCTTCGTAAGGTCGCCAAGGTCCGTTTGACCAACGGCTTCGAGGTGATCGGCTACATCCCGGGCGAGGGTCACAACCTCCAGGAGCACTCGGTCGTCATGATCCGCGGCGGCCGCGTGAAGGATCTTCCGGGTGTGCGCTACCACATCCTGCGCGGCGTGCTCGACACGCAGGGCGTCAAGAACCGGAAGCAGCGTCGGTCGAAGTACGGCGCCAAGCGTCCGAAGTAAGATCGCCGGCCGGACTTTATCCGGTCGCGCAACGGCCTTTCCACGGCCTCGTAAGGATGTCGCCGGCTTCATCAAGAGAGCCAAGGCGGCCTGCGCGAGGTGCTTAAAAACTACTCGTTTGAGAGTTTAAGAGATGTCCCGTCGCCACTCTGCCGAGAAGCGTGAGATCATCCCCGACCCGAAGTACGGGGACGTGGTGCTGACGAAGTTCATGAATTCGATCATGTACGAGGGCAAGAAGTCGACCGCCGAGCGGATCGTCTACGGCGCCTTCGACATCGTCGAGAACCGCGCCCGCGCCAACCCGATCGAGGTGTTCCGCGCCGCGCTCGACAACGTCGCCCCGATGATCGAAGTGCGCTCCCGGCGCGTCGGCGGTGCGACCTACCAGGTCCCCGTCGAGGTCCGGACCGAGCGCCGCCAGGCCCTCGCCATCCGCTGGCTGATCCAGGCCGCCCGGTCGCGCAACGACCGCACCATGATTGAGCGTCTCTCTGCCGAGCTGCTCGACGCCGCCAACAACCGCGGCAACGCCGTCAAGAAGCGGGAAGATACGCACCGGATGGCTGAAGCCAACCGCGCCTTCTCGCACTACCGCTGGTAAGCGGTTCCGCCGTCTCTCAGGAGCAATCCGATGCCCCGCACGCACGCGATCGAGGACTACCGCAACTTCGGCATCATGGCCCACATTGATGCCGGGAAGACCACGACGACGGAGCGGATCCTCTACTACACCGGAAAGTCGCACAAGATCGGCGAAGTCCATGACGGCGCCGCCACCATGGACTGGATGGAGCAGGAGCAGGAGCGCGGCATCACGATTACGTCCGCCGCGACGACGTGCTTCTGGCGCGAGAAGCGCCTGAACATCATCGACACCCCCGGCCACGTCGACTTCACCATCGAGGTCGAGCGCTCCCTGCGCGTGCTCGACGGTGCGGTGTGCGTGCTCGACGGCAACCAGGGCGTCGAGCCCCAGACCGAGACCGTCTGGCGCCAGGCCGACAAGTACGACGTTCCGCGCGTCGTCTTCGTCAACAAGATGGACAAGATCGGCGCCGACTT
Source organism: Methylobacterium sp. ARG-1 (assembly GCF_001262595.1). Taxonomy (NCBI): domain Bacteria; kingdom Pseudomonadati; phylum Pseudomonadota; class Alphaproteobacteria; order Hyphomicrobiales; family Methylobacteriaceae; genus Methylobacterium; species Methylobacterium sp. ARG-1. The sequence goes on along the minus strand of NZ_LHCD01000005.1, from coordinate 201,822 downwards.
CTTCAAGTGCGTTGCCGACATCATCGACCGCGTCGCCGGCAAGCCCGTCTGCCTGCAGCTGCCGATCGGTGCCGAGTCCAGCTTCAAGGGCGTCATCGACCTCATCAAGATGAAGGCGATCGTCTGGTCCGGTGAGACCCTGGGCGCCGACTTCTCCGAGGTCGAGATTCCCGAGGAGCTCAAGGACCAGGCCGTCGAGTATCGCGCCAAGCTGGTCGAGGCCTGTGTCGAACTCGATGACGAGGCCATGATGGCCTATCTCGACGGCACCGAGCCGGACGCCGCCACGATGCACAAGCTCGTGCGTCGCGCCGTGCAGCAGCGCGCCTTCCATCCGGTGCTCTGCGGTTCGGCCTTCAAGAACAAGGGCGTGCAGCCTCTGCTCGACGCGGTGGTGGATTACCTCCCCTCGCCGGCTGATCGCGGCGACGTGGAAGGCATCGACTTCAAGACCGAGGAGCCGGTCGTCCGTCACCCGACGGATACCGATCCCTTCTCCATGCTCGCCTTCAAGATCATGGACGATCCCCACGTCGGCACGATCACCTTCTGCCGCGTGTACTCGGGCAAGATCGAGTCGGGCGCCAACGTCATCAACTCGACGCGCGACAAGAAGGAGCGCGTCGGCCGCATGCTCCTGATGCACGCCAACAACCGTGAGGACGTCAAGGAAGCCTTCGCGGGCGACATCGTCGCCCTCGCCGGCCTCAAGGACACCCGCACCGGCGACACCCTGTGCGACCCGAGCAAGGCCGTGATCCTGGAGCGCATGGAGTTCCCGGAGCCGGTGATCGAGATCGCCGTCGAGCCGAAGTCGAAGGCTGACCAGGAGAAGCTCGGCATCGCTCTGGCGAAGCTGGCCGCTGAGGATCCGTCCTTCCGGGTCTCCACGGACCAGGAATCCGGCCAGACCATCCTCAAGGGGATGGGCGAGCTGCACCTGGACATCAAGGTCGACATCCTGCGCCGCACCTACAAGGTCGACGCGAATATCGGCCAGCCGCAGGTGGCCTACCGCGAGAAGCTGACCCGTCGTCAGGAGATCGACTACACCCACAAGAAGCAGACCGGTGGTACCGGCCAGTTCGCGCGGGTGAAGTTCGTCGTCGAGCCGAACGAGCCGGGCGCTGGCTTCTCGTTCGAGTCGAAGATCGTCGGCGGCGCGGTGCCCAAGGAGTACATCCCGGGCGTCGAGAAGGGCCTCAATTCGGTCCTCGGCGCCGGCGTGCTCGCGGGCTTCCCGGTGGTCGACATCAAGGTCGAGCTCATCGACGGCGCCTACCACGACGTCGACTCGTCGGCGCTCGCCTTCGAGATCGCGTCCCGCGCCGCTCTGCGCGAGGCGCTCCAGAAGGGCGGCTCGGTGCTGCTCGAGCCGGTGATGAAGGTCGAGGTCGTCTCGCCGGAAGAGTATACCGGCTCGGTCATCGGCGACCTGAACTCCCGCCGCGGCCAGATCCAGGGCCAGGACATGCGCGGCAACGCCAACGTCATCAACGCGATGGTGCCGCTGGCAAACATGTTCGGCTACGTGAACAACCTGCGCTCCATGTCGCAGGGCCGGGCGAACTTCACCATGCAGTTCGACCACTACGAAGAGGTGCCGCGCGGCGAGGCCGACAAGGTCATCGCCAAGTACGCCTAAGGCTCCGGCCTGAGGCACCCCTTCTTCCGCAACGCGATTTCGAATTTAGGAGGCTCTGATGGGCAAGGAAAAGTTCTCCCGCACCAAGCCGCACTGCAACATTGGCACGATTGGCCACGTCGACCACGGCAAGACGTCGTTGACGGCGGCGATCACGAAGGTTTTGGCGGAGACGGGCGGGGCGACGTTCACGGCCTACGACCAGATCGACAAGGCGCCTGAGGAGAAGGCGCGCGGGATCACGATCTCGACGGCGCACGTGGAGTACGAGACGCAGAACCGGCACTACGCCCACGTCGACTGCCCCGGCCACGCCGACTACGTGAAGAACATGATCACGGGTGCCGCCCAGATGGACGGCGCGATCCTGGTGGTGTCGGCGGCCGACGGCCCGATGCCGCAGACCCGCGAGCACATCCTGCTGGCCCGCCAGGTCGGCGTTCCGGCGCTGGTGGTGTTCCTGAACAAGGTCGACATGGTCGACGACGAGGAGCTCTTGGAGCTGGTCGAGCTGGAGGTGCGCGAGCTTCTGTCGAAGTACGACTTCCCGGGCGACGACATCCCGATCACCAAGGGCTCGGCGCTGATGGCGCTTGAGGACAAGGAGCCCAAGATCGGCAAGGACGCGGTCCTGAAGCTGATGGAGACGGTGGACGCCTACATCCCGCAGCCGGAGCGTCCGATCGACCTGCCGTTCCTGATGCCGATCGAGGACGTGTTCTCGATCTCGGGCCGCGGTACGGTGGTGACGGGTCGCGTCGAGCGCGGCATCGTCAAGGTCGGTGAGACGGTGGAGATCGTCGGCATCCGGGCGACCACGACCACGACGGTCACGGGCGTGGAGATGTTCCGCAAGCTGCTCGACCAGGGGCAGGCGGGCGACAACGTCGGCGTGCTGCTGCGCGGCACCAAGCGCGAGGACGTGGAGCGCGGCCAGGTCGTGTGCAAGCCGGGTTCGGTGAAGCCGCACACCAAGTTCAAGGCCGAGGCCTACATCCTGACCAAGGAGGAGGGCGGTCGCCACACGCCGTTCTTCACCAACTACCGGCCGCAATTCTACTTCCGGACCACGGACGTGACCGGGGTGTGCGAGCTGCCGGAAGGCACCGAGATGGTGATGCCGGGCGACAACGTGACCATGGACGTCACGCTGATCGTGCCGGTGGCCATGGAGGAGAAGCTGCGCTTCGCCATCCGTGAAGGCGGCCGCACCGTCGGCGCCGGCGTCGTCGCCGCCATCAACGACTAAGCCAGGACAGCATCCTTAGCAGGGCGCGGCGGGGACCTGTCCTCGCACTCCCCGCCGTCCCTCTCTAGGTTTCAGGATTATGAACGGTCAGAACATCCGCATCCGCCTCAAGGCGTTCGATCACCGCATCCTCGATGCGTCGACCAAGGAGATCGTCTCCACGGCCAAGCGCACCGGCGCGACCATCCGGGGTCCGATCCCGCTGCCGACGCATATCGCGAAGTTCACCGTGAACCGCTCGCCGCACATCGACAAGAAGTCGCGCGAGCAGTTCGAGATGCGCACGCATAAGCGAGTGCTCGATATCGTCGATCCGACGCCGCAGACCGTGGACGCGCTGATGAAGCTCGACCTCGCCGCCGGCGTGGACGTGGAGATCAAGCTCTGAGTCCCGCCGGGACTTAGGGCTTACCGTTTCATCGCGCGAGGGAGAGACCTATGCGCTCAGGCGTCATCGCACAGAAGGTCGGCATGACCCGCGTCTTCACAGACGCGGGGGAGCATGTCCCCGTCACAGTGCTTAAGATCGATCAGTGCCAGGTGGTGGCCCACCGCACGGTTGAGAAGAATGGCTACGTCGCCCTCCAGGTCGGCGTCGGCAAGGCCAAGGTGAAGAACGTGTCGGCTGCGGAGCGCGGCCGCTTCGCGATCGCCAAGGTCGAGCCGAAGAAGAAGCTCGCCGAGTTCCGCGTGTCCGAGGACGCGCTGATCCCGGTCGGCGCCGAGATCACCGCGGACCACTTCATCCCGGGCCAGTTCGTCGACGTGACGGGCACGACCACGGGTAAGGGCTTCGCCGGCGGTATCAAGCGCTGGAACTTCGGCGGTCTGCGCGCCACCCACGGCGTGTCGATCTCGCACCGTTCGATCGGTTCGACCGGCGGCCGTCAGGACCCGGGCAAGACCTTCAAGAACAAGAAGATGCCGGGTCACCTCGGTGTCGAGCGGGTCACCACCCAGAACCTGCGCGTCGTGCGCACCGATCCCGAGCGCGGCCTGATCCTGGTCGAGGGCGCGGTTCCGGGCGTCGCCGGCGGCTGGATCCAGATCCGCGATGCGGTGAAGCGCAAGCTCCCCGCCGACGTTCCGCTGCCGGGCAAGTTCCGTGAGAACGGCGCTTCGACCTCGGCCCCCGAAGCCGCCGCGTCTGAGGAGACCGTGTGATGAAGCTCGATGTCACCACCCTCGACGGCGCCGGCGCCGGCTCGGTCGAGCTGAACGAGACGATCTTCGGCCTCGAGCCGCGGGCCGATCTCCTGCAGCGCATGGTCCGCTGGCAGCTCGCCAAGCGGCGCGCCGGCACCCACGCCGTGCAGAATCGCTCGGACGTGAACCGGACCCGCAAGAAGCTGTACAAACAGAAGGGCACCGGCAACGCGCGTCACGGCGCAGCCTCGGCCCCGCAGTTCCGCGGCGGCGGACGCGCCTTCGGGCCGGTCGTGCGCGACCACAGCCACGACCTTCCGAAGAAGGTCCGTGCGCTGGCCCTGCGTCACGCCCTGTCGGCCAAGGCCAAGGCCTCGACCCTGATCGTCGTCGACGACATCAAGATCGAGGATCACAAGACCAAGGGTCTCATCGAGCGCTTCGGCAAGATGGGCCTCTCCAACGCGCTGATCATCGGTGGTGCCGAGGTCGACGTGAATTTCGGCCGCGCCGCGCGTGCCATCCCGCAGATCGACGTGCTTCCCGTGCAGGGCATCAACGTCTACGACATCCTGCGCCGTAACACGCTCGTCCTGACCAAGGCCGCCGTCGACGCGCTGGAGGAGCGTTTCAAATGAGTGCCGATCCGCGCCACTACGACATCATCGTCTCCCCGGTCATCACCGAGAAGGCGACGAACCTGACCGAGCAGAACAAGGTCGTCTTCCGGGTCGGCCCCAAGGCGACCAAGCCTCAGATCAAGGAGGCGGTCGAGAAGCTGTTCGACGTGAAGGTCACGGCGGTGAACACCCTCGTGACCAAGGGCAAGAAGAAGATTTTCCGCGGTCTCCGCGGACAGCGCTCCGACGTGAAGAAGGCGATCGTGACCCTGGCCGAGGGCCACACGATCGACGTCACGACCGGGCTCTGAGGACGGGTTTTAGGGATCCAAGCCGATGGCCTTGAAGACATTCAAACCGGTCACGCCGAGCCTGCGCCAGCTCGTGCTCGTCGACCGCCGTGAGCTCTACAAGGGCAAGCCGGTGAAGGCGCTGACGGAGGGCAAGAGCTCCTCCGGCGGCCGTAACAACCTGGGTCGCATCACTGTCCGCTTCCGCGGCGGCGGCCACAAGCGTGTCCTGCGCAACGTGGACTTCAAGCGCCGCGAGCAGCCGGGTGTCGCCGCGACGGTCGAGCGGATCGAGTACGATCCGAACCGCACCGCGTTCATCGCCCTGATCAACTTCCCCGATGGGAAGCAGAGCTACATCCTCGCTCCGCAGCGCCTGCAGCCGGGCGACAAGGTCGTGACCGGCGACAACGTCGACATCAAGCCGGGCAATGCCGGTCCGGTCGGCTCGATGCCGGTGGGTACGATCGTCCACAACGTCGAGCTGAAGATCGGCAAGGGCGGCGCGATCGCCCGCTCGGCCGGGAACTACGCCCAGATCGTCGGGCGCGACCAGGGCTACGTGACGCTGCGCCTGAATTCGGGCGAGCAGCGCCTCGTGCACGGCCAGTGCTTCGCGACCGTCGGCGCGGTCTCGAACCCGGACCACATGAACATCTCGCTCGGCAAGGCCGGGCGCAACCGGTGGCTTGGCAAGCGCCCGCACAACCGCGGCGTGGCCATGAACCCGGTGGATCACCCGCACGGCGGCGGCGAGGGCCGTACCTCGGGCGGCCGCAACCCGGTCACGCCGTGGGGCGTGCCCACCAAGGGGAAGAAGACCCGGTCCAACAAGCGGACCGACGTGTTCATCCTGTCCAGCCGCCACAACCGCAAGAAGTAATCGCTATGGCACGCTCTCTCTGGAAGGGGCCGTTCGTCGACGGCTACCTCTTCAAGAAGGCCGAAGCGGCGCGGGGCTCCTCGCGCTCAGAGGTCATCAAGATCTGGAGCCGCCGCTCCACGATTCTCCCGCAGTTCGTCGGGCTCACCTTCGGTGTGCACAACGGGCAGAAGCACATCCCGGTCTACGTCTCCGAGGAGATGGTGGGGCACAAGTTCGGCGAGTTCTCGCCGACCCGCACCTTCCACGGGCACGCGGCCGATAAGAAGGCGAAGAGGCGCTGAGATGGGCAAGCAAGCCACCCCCCGCGCGCTCCCCGAGAACGAGGCCAAGGCGGTCGCGCGCATGCTGCGCGTGAGCCCGCAGAAGCTGAACCTCGTGGCGCAGATGATCCGCGGCAAGAAGGTCGACACCGCGTTGGCCGATCTGGAGTTCTCGCGCAAGCGCATCTCGACTGAGGTCAAGAAGTGCCTCGAGAGCGCGATCGCCAATGCCGAGAACAACCACGACCTGGACGTCGACGATCTCGTCGTCTCCCAGGCGTTCGTGGGCAAGGCCCTCGTGCTCAAGCGCTTCCACGCCCGCGCCCGCGGTCGCGGCGCCCGTATCCTGAAGCCCTTCTCGAACCTCACCATCGTGGTTCGTGAAGTCCGCCAGGCCGAAGCGGCTTAAGGAGGATCTCATGGGCCAGAAAGTCAATCCGATCGGTCTCCGTCTTGGTATCAACCGGACCTGGGACTCCCGCTGGTTCGCCGGCAAGGGCGAGTACGCCAAGCTGATGCATGAGGACGTCGCGATCCGCGCCGCCCTCATGAAGCAGCTGAAGCAGGCCGCCGTCTCGAAGATCGTCATCGAGCGTCCGCACCGGAAGTGCCGCGTCACCATCCACTCGGGTCGTCCGGGCGTGGTGATCGGCAAGAAGGGCGCGGATATCGAGAAGCTGCGCAAGCTCGTCGGCACGATGACCAAGGCCGACGTGACGATCAACATCGTCGAGGTGCGCAAGCCCGAGATCGACGCCACCCTGGTGGCCGACTCGATCGCGCAGCAGCTCGAGCGTCGCGTCGCCTTCCGTCGCGCCATGAAGCGCGCCGTTCAGTCGGCGATGCGTCTCGGCGCCGAGGGCATCCGCATCAACTGTTCGGGCCGTCTCGGCGGCGCCGAGATCGCCCGTCAGGAATGGTATCGTGAGGGCCGGGTCCCGCTGCACACGCTGCGTGCGGACGTGGATTACGGCACCGCCACGGCGTTCACGACCTACGGCACCTGCGGCATCAAGGTGTGGGTGTTCAAGGGCGAGATCCTTGAGCACGACCCGATGGCCCAGGACAAGAAGGCCCAGGAAGAGGGCGGCCGCTCCGGCGGACGCCGTGAGCGCGATGGCGAGGGCGGCCGCGAGCGCGGACGCCGCGAGCGCGAGCACGCGTAAGGTAGGAAGCCATGCTGCAACCGAAAAAGACTCGCTTCCGTAAGCAGTTCAAGGGCCGCATCCACGGTGCGGCCAAGGGCGGCTTCGAGCTGAACTTCGGCCAGTTCGGCCTGAAGGCGGTGGAGCCCGAGCGCGTCACCGCCCGGCAGATCGAGGCGGCCCGCCGCGCGATCACCCGCGAGATGAAGCGCCAGGGCCGCGTCTGGATCCGGGTGTTCCCGGACGTTCCGGTCTCCTCGAAGCCAACCGAAGTCCGCATGGGCTCCGGTAAGGGCGCCCCGGATTACTGGGCCGCTCGCGTCCATCCCGGCCGGATCATGTTCGAGGTCGACGGCGTTGCCGAAGACATCGCCAAGGAGGCCCTGCGCCTCGGCGCCGCCAAGCTCCCGATCCGCACGCGGGTCGTCCAACGCATCGCCGACTGAACGGAGGCTATCGTGAAGTCGACCCAGAGAGTGTCTGATCTGAAGGCGTTGTCGCCGGATCAGCTCAGTGACGAGTTGCTGAACCTCAAGAAGGAGCAGTTCAACCTGCGCTTCCAGGGGGCCACCGGCCAGCTCGAGAACGTCGCCCGCGTCCGTGAGGTCCGCCGCGACATCGCCCGCGTCCGCACCCTGCAGCGTTCAAAGACGCTGCAGGCGTCCAAGAGCTGACGAAGGGCTTAGGAGAACACCATGCCGAAGCGCGTCCTGCAGGGCACCGTCGTCAGCGACAAGGGCGAGAAGACCATCGTGGTGAAGGTGGAGCGCCGCTTCACCCACCCGGTGATGAAGAAGACCGTGCGTCGCTCGAAGAACTACCATGCTCATGACGAGGCGAATGTCGCCAAGGTCGGGCAGACGGTGTTCATCGAGGAGTGCCGTCCCTTCTCGAAGACCAAGACTTGGAAGCTGGTCGAGGACCAGGCTGCCGCGGTCGCCGAGACCGGCGAAGCCGCCTGATACAAGGGAAGCGGCGGCTGCGGGTTTCCGTGTCCGCCTCAACGTGGCTGGAAGTCTGCAGCTTGGGCTGATGCACCGTTGATGGTGCCTTCCCGATCTCAGCGACCTCCAGAACGACGAACGCCCGGACGAAGTTCGACCCTGACGGGGCCGGATTCGTGCCGGGCGTTGTCGTTTCTGAGGTCGGTCGTGAAGCGAACGCTTCGGGTTGGATTCAGACCCTAGACGGCCGTAACTTCAAAAGGTGGGTGATCTCTTGCGGGTTCGAGGCAGGGTCCTGCTGCTGGGTTTCCCCACCGTGTCAGGACCTGTCCCGAACTCTGCCGAAGGGCCTTGAGCCCTCTGGAAACCCGCGATGCGCCGAAGCTCTTAGGCCTCGCCCTCGTCGAGCTCGTCGTCGGTCGGCTTGGCGTTCTCCAGGATCTTCTCGGCCACGAGGCCGGAATTCTGGCGGATCGAGGCTTCGATCTTGCCGGCAATCTCGGGGTTGTCCCGCAGGAAGCCCTTCGAGTTCTCGCGGCCCTGGCCGAGGCGCTGGCTGTTGTACGAGAACCAGGCGCCGGACTTCTCGACGATGCCGGCCTTCACGCCGAGATCGATCAGCTCGCCCACCTTCGACACGCCCTCGCCGAACATGATGTCGAACTCGACCTGCTTGAACGGCGGCGCGACCTTGTTCTTCACGACCTTGACGCGGACCTGGTTGCCGATCGCCTCATCCCGGTCCTTCAGGGTCGAGATGCGGCGGATGTCGAGGCGCACCGAGGCGTAGAACTTCAGCGCGTTGCCGCCCGTGGTGGTCTCCGGGCTGCCGTACATCACGCCGATCTTCATCCGGATCTGGTTGATGAAGATCACCATGCAGTTCGAGCGCGAGATCGAACCGGTGAGCTTGCGCAGGGCTTGGCTCATCAGGCGGGCCTGGAGGCCGGGCTGGCTCTCGCCCATCTCGCCCTCGATCTCGGCCCGTGGGGTCAGCGCGGCGACCGAATCCACCACCAGCACATCGATGGCGCCGGAGCGCACCAGCGTGTCGGTGATCTCCAGGGCCTGCTCACCGGTATCGGGCTGCGAGATCAGCAGGTCGTCGAGATTGACGCCGAGCTTGCGGGCATAGACCGGATCGAGCGCGTGCTCGGCATCCACGAAGGCGCAGACGCCGCCCTTCTTCTGGGCCTCGGCGATGGTGTGCAGCGCCAGCGTCGTCTTGCCGGAGGATTCGGGGCCGTAGATCTCCACGACCCGGCCGCGGGGCAGGCCGCCGACGCCGAGGGCGATGTCGAGGCCGAGCGAGCCGGTGGAGATCGTCTCGACCTCCTGCACCTTGTCGTTCTTGCCCAGACGCATGATCGAGCCCTTGCCGAAGGCGCGCTCGATCTGGGACAGGGCGGCGTCGATCGCCTTGGACTTGTCCTTGTCCACCGGGGGCATGTCGACCACTTTCAATGCAGGCTGGGCCATCTGGCGGGCTCCTTATGAAGGGGTTGCGCGCCATTCACAACGCGCGGCAACACCGCGCCTATGTACCTGTTTTGTTCTATTTCGGCAAGGGTGCGGGATACGAGAACGCCGCCCCGAGGGGGCGGCGCGCCGGTTCTCCACCGGGTCGTCGCCGATACCGTGTCAGTCGGCAGCCATGGTCTTCTTCACGGTCTCGACCAGCTGCTTGAGGCTGAAGGGCTTGGGCAGGAAGTTGAAGGCCTCGCCCTCGGGCAGGTTCTTGCGGAACGCGTCCTCGGCGTAGCCGGAGACGAAGATCACCTTCAGGTCCGGCTGGTGCTTGCGCACCTCGCGCAAGAGGGTCGGGCCGTCCATCTCCGGCATCACGACGTCGGAGACGACGAGGTCGATCGGCTGGCTGCCCTCGCGCACGATCGCCAGGGCCTCCAGGCCGGAGGCCGCTTCCAGCACCGTGTAGCCCCGGGCCGAGAGCGCCCGGCTGTTGACCGCCCGGACGGGATCCTCGTCCTCGACCAGCAGGATCGTCCCCTGCCCGGTATGGTCGGCCGCGGGCTTGCGCGGGGCCGGCTTCTCCGGGGTCTTCGTCGTGGCGGGCCGCTCGGCGGCCTTGCCGGTTCCGGTGGGCTTGGCCGGCGCCTGGCCCGGCGTCGGCATGTCGGCCCGCGGCAGGGCCGGGATCGCGGGCACGGCCTCCTCGGGCTCCGCCACGGGCACGTGCCGCGGCAGGTAGATGCGGAAGGCGGTCCCCTCCCCGATCTTCGACTGCACGTCGATGGTGCCGCCGGATTGCTTGACGATGCCGAACACCGTCGAGAGGCCGAGGCCGGTGCCCTTGCCGATCTCCTTGGTGGTGAAGAACGGCTCGAAGATCTTCTCCATCAGCTCGGGCGGGATGCCCTGGCCGGTATCGCGCACCTCGATCAGCACGTGGTCGCCCGCGGGCGCCCCGCCCCGCCCGTCCACGGTCGCGGCCGGGCCCGGATCGGTCACGTTCTCGGTGCGGATCATCAGCTTGCCGCCGTCCGGCATCGCGTCGCGGGCATTGACCGCGAGGTTCACGATCACCTGCTCGAACTGGTTGACGTCGGCCTTCACCGGCCACACGTCGCGGCCGTGCTTCAGCTCCAGGGCGACGCGCTCGCCCAGCAGCCGCTTGAGCAGCAGGGTCAGCTCCGAGAGCCCCTCCCCGACATTCATCACCTCCGGGCGCAGGGTCTGGCGGCGGGAGAACGCCAGGAGCTGGCGGACGAGGCCCGCTGCCCGGTTGGCATTCTGCTTGATCTGCATGATGTCCTGGAAGGCCGGATCGGTCGGCCGGTGGCTCGCCAGCAGCAGGTCCGAGTAGCCGATGATCGCCTGCAGGACGTTGTTGAAGTCGTGCGCGATGCCGCCGGCGAGCTGGCCGACCGCGTTCATCTTCTGCGCCTGGGCGACCTGCTGCTCCAGCTGGCGCTGCGCCGTGGTGTCGAGGGCGTACAGGATCACGCGCTCGGCCTCGTCGGCCTGGTGGGTGGCGTCGCTGCTGTCGGCCGGGCTGAGCCAGAGCCGCGCCGAGCGCCCGCCCGGACCGCTGAGCTGGACCTCGATCGGCTCCGGGTCGGACAGGCCGCTGGCGGCCCGGGCGAGGCCGGCCTCCAGGGAGGCGCGGTCGACCACCGAGTCGGCGACGTTGGGCTCGGCCCCCTGATTGCCCTCCCCCTCGGGGCCGCCCTCGTCGGCCTGGCGCGGCACCGTGCCGAACAGCCGGGTGAACGAGGTGTTGGCCCGGGCGATCCGGCCGGACCGGTCGAGGGTAGCGATGGCAATCGGCGAATTGTTGAGGAAGCGGGCGAGCCGCACCTCGGCGGCGCGCTGCGGCTCGTCGGTCTCGGCCCCGGCCGAGCGGTTGATGACGAAGGTCCGCGAGGAGCCGGGCTTGCCGTCCTTGCCGAAGGCGACCCGGTGGTAGAGCCGCACCGGCAGGGTGTGGCCGTTGCGGCGGCGCAGGTCGAGGTCGAACCGGTCGGTGCGGACCTCGCCGGGCAGGCCGGCGGTGCGGACCAGGACGTCGGCCTCCGGGGCGATCTCGGTGAGGTGCGGGCCGCCGGGGCCGACGCTCGCCAGGTCGTAGCCGAGCCAGGCCGCCAGCGTCGCGTTCATGTAGACGATCGCGCCGGCCGGATCGATCGACAGGAACCCCGCCGGGGCGTGGTCGAGATAGTCGATCGCGTGCTGGAGTTCCTGGAAGACGTTCTCCTGGCGCTCGCGCTCGGCGGTGATGTCGGCCACGGTCCAGAGCGAGGCGGCCCGGCGCGGGCGCGCCAGGGGGCGCACCGAGACCCGGTACCAACCGAAGCCGCGCTCATGCGCCTGCGGCCCCAGCGGCGGCGACATCCGGATCTCTTCGGTGTGCGCCCGGCCGTCGCGCGAGGCCTGCGACAGGCGGTAGACCGCCTCCGAGACTTCCGGCGAGCCGACCAGGATGCGCTCGACGGGCACGAGGTTCGAGAAGGCGTCGCCGCCGGCCACTCGGAGATAGGCCTCGTTGGCGTAGATCAGCCTCCCGCCATCCTCGACCACCAGCGCCCCGTCCGGCGAGGCGTCGACGATGCCCTTGGTTATGTCGTCCCGGGTGGCGGTGCCGCTGAGCTGGAGCGCCCCGATGGCGAGCGCGAACAGGAAGAACACGCCGGCCATCGCCAGCAGGGCAAGCAGCCAGACGATCAGCGACTGGGCCTGCTCGTTGGCCACGAAGGACAGGCCGATCGCGGCTCCGACCAGCAGGCCCGCGAGCACGAGCAGCAGCCCGACCCGGCCCGGCTGCTCCGAGCGGTCGATCGCGCCGTTCCCGTGAGAACCCGAGATCTGCGTGCCCGTCGCGGGCGCCGGAGGTCCAGTGACGTCGGCCATCGGCATCATTCCAGAACAATCACCCGGTTAGGCCCGCCGGCCATAGCAGGGCTCGGGCAGCACGGCATCACTCTCGTCGCGTCGGTCGTGTCGCGCCAAGCCGTGGTGCAGCCTCGCAAAAAAAGGTGGAGGAAGCGTGGCTTTTCCGCGCTGTGTCATGCGATCGGCGCGCTGAATACCAGCCCTTGCTGTTACGCCGCCCGTCGGCGCAGGCGCAGGACGAAGCCGATGACTTCCGCAACCGCCCGGTAATGCTCGGCGGGGATCTCTCGGTCGATCTCCACGGTGGCGTGCAGGGCGCGGGCGAGCGGCGGGTTCTCGATCACCGCGACGCCGTGCTCGGCCGCCACGCTGCGGATCCGCAGGGCCAGGGCATCGACGCCCTTGGCGACGCAGATCGGCGCGGCCATGCCGGCCTCGTAGCGGAGGGCCACCGCGTAGTGGGTCGGGTTGGTCACCACAACGGTGGCGGTCGGGACGGCGGCCATCATCCGCTTCTTCACCCGGGCCATGCGGAGCTGCTTCATCCGGCCCTTGACCTCCGGGTTGCCGTCCGCCTCCTTCATCTCCTGCTTCATCTCCTCCTTCGACATGCGGTGGCGCCTGCGCCAGCGGAAGCGCGCGTAGAACGCGTCGCCGAGCGTGATGGCGAGGTGCATGCACAGCATGCCGGCGAGCAGCCGGAGGCTGAGGGAGAGGATCGCCGACAGGCTCCCGGCCGGGTCGAGCCGGGCGAACACCTCGAGCCGGTCGCGGTCGTTCCAGAGCAGCACCGCGCCGACGATGCCGACCGCGCCGATCTTGGCGAGTCCCTTGCCGAACTGGAACAGGGCCTCGATCCCCATGAGCCGCTTGACCCCGGCCATCGGCGAGATCCGATCGAATTTCGGCATCAGGGTTTCGGTGGTGAGCACCAGCGGGTGCTGGAGCAGCCCGGCGGCGAGGCCAGCCGCCGCCGCCATCCCGACCGGCACCGCCACGGCCTGCAGCCATAGCCAGAGGCCGCGGGTCGCCGCCTGCTTCATGGCGGTGGCGTCGTCCGGCAGGGTGTGGGCGTTGGCGAGGTAGGCCTTCAGGCCCTGGGTCAGGCTCTGGGCGATGCTGGGGGCCGCGATCACCAGGGCCAGCGTGAAGGCGCCGAGGATCGCGAAGGTGTTGATCTCGGCACTCGTCGCGACGTCGCCGCGCTCGATCGCCTGATCGAGCCGCCGCTGGGTCGGCTCTTCCGTCTTGTCTTCCTGCTCCGCGCCCTCGGCCATCTTGTCTGCTCGACCTCAGTGCACAGGGACGCTCAGCGACCGACGAACTCGCCGAGATACCGGCCGAGATCGTCCAGGAAGACGCCCATCATGACGCCGAGCGAGCCCATCAGGATCAGCATGCCGACGAGCACCGAGGCCGGGACCGCGAGAAAGAACACCTGCAATTGCGGCATCAGCCGCGAGAGCACGCCCAGCCCGAGGTTGAACAGCAGCCCGAAGGCGATGAACGGCCCGGAGATCTGCACGGCCAGGGTGAAGCCCCGGGTCAGCGCCTTGAGTGCCAGCATCAGCGCGTCCGAGAAGGCCGGGACCCCGTCCGGCGGCAGCACCACGTAGCTCTGCGCAAGCCCCTCGATGGCGAGATGGTGCAGATCGGCGGCGAAGATCAGCGTGACGCCGAGCAGCGACAGGAAGTTGCCCAGCGCGGCCTGCTGCCCGCCGTAGCTCGGATCCACCGTCATGGCGTAGGCTAGGCCGAGCTGCTGGGAGATGATCAGGCCGGCGGTCTGCAGGGCGGCCAGCACCATCCGGACCGACAGGCCCAGCACCAGCCCGACGATCGTCTCGGCGAACAGCAGCCCGATCAGCCGGGGGCCGGCCAGGCCCTCGGTGCCGCCGAGCAGCGGCCGCACGCTCGGGAACAGCACCAAAGTGGTCAGCAGCGCGAAGGCCAGCCGCATCCGCGGCGACACCATCTGCTCGCCGACGCCGGGCATCAGCATGATCAGCGTGCCGACCCGCGCGAAGGTGATCAGATAGGCCGAGGCGATGCCGGGCAGGAGCAGGTTCATCGCCGCCCCTATGGCATGCGCGCGCCGCCCCTGTCCCGCCGCCGGCCGCCATCAGCCGCCGGCCGCGATACGGGCGGCGATGCGGGTCATGTAGCCGGCCATGGCGTCGCCGATGAACGGCAGCATCAGCAGCAGCGCGGCGAAGACCGACACGATCTTGGGCACGTAGATCAGGGTCTGCTCCTGAACTTGCGTCAGCGCCTGGATCAGCGAGACGATCAGACCGACCGCGAGGGCGACGAGCATCAGCGGCCCGGCGACCTTGAGGAAGACGAAGATGCCGTCGCGGGCGACGTCGAGGATGGCCAAGCCGGTCATGGGGCGTGTTGCTCAAAGGGGAGGCAGGGGAAATCCGGTATCCGGCTGGCCCATGCTCAAATCTGCATCCGCATGATCTCTTCGTAGGCTGAGATCATGCGGTCGCGCACCGCCACCATGGTCTGCAGGGCGGTCTCGCTCTCGGCCACCGCGGTGACCACGTCCACGACGTTGGCCTTGCCGGAGGCCGCCGAGATCGCCTGGCCGTCGGCCCGTCGCCCGGCATCCCCGACATTGTCCAGGGCGTTGCCCAGGAGCTGCATGAAGTTGCCGCCGGCCTCGCTGGTCGACTGGACCTTGGGGGCCGGGCGGCCGCTGGCCATGCCCTGGACGGCGGCGTAGGCACCGGCCGCGAAATTGCTCGTCGCCATCGACTAGGCTTCCTTCGCGTTCACTTGCGCGCTCACTTCAGGATCGACAGCGTCTGCGACAGCATCTTGCGCGTTGATGTCACCATGTTGAGGTTCGCCTCGTAGGAGCGCTGGGCCTCGCGCAGGTCCATGTTCTCGATCAGCGCGTTGACGTTGGGCATCTGCACCTCGCCCCGGGCGTTGGCCGCGGGGTTGCCGGGCTCGAACTTGGTCCGGAACGCGGAGGGGTCGCGCCGGACGCGGCCCGCCTCCACCAGCTTCGCCCCGGTCTCCGGATCCATGTGGCTGGTGAAGGACGGGATCTTGCGGCGATAGGGCTCGGTCCCGGGCGAGGCCGGGGCGGAATCCGCGTTGGCGATGTTCTCGGCGATGATCCGCATCCGGCCGGACTGCGCCTTGAGGCCGGCGGCCGCCACTGTGAGCGACTTGCTGAATTCCATGGCTCAGGGCCCTCTTCCGCCGCTTGTCGACGACACGTCCGGTTCGGTCGCGATGCGGTCAGCTCTTGCCGATGGCGATCTTCAGGGTGGTCAGGCTGTGCTGGTAGAGCGAGGCGGCGAGCTGGTAGTCCGACTGGTTGTCGCCGGCCTTCATCATCTCGTCCTCGAGGTTCACCGCATTGCCGTTCGGGCGGATCTCGAAGCGCTTGGCGCCCTTGGCATCGGCCCCGGCCTCGGATTGACCGGAGGGCGCGAGATGGGCGGGGCTGGTCAGCGCCAGGCTCGGCGAGGCGTTGATGGCGGTGCCGGTGGCCCGGTCGAAGCGCAGCTCCGCCAGGTCGCGCGGCTTGAAGCCCGGCATGTCGGCGTTGGCGACGTTCTCGGCGATCAGACCCTGGCGTGCCTGCGCCCACTGCATCCGGGTGCGCAGCATCCCCAGGATGGGCAGGTCGGTCAGGGCCACGTTCGCCTCCGGTCTCGCTACGCCGCGCGGGATCGGGCGGGCTCGGCAAAATCTGCCGCCTGCTTGGTTAATGCATGGTTAAGCGCGGGCGAGGCCGGCTCCGGCCCGCACCCCCACCGCGCGGTTGGCCGGCCATGTTCCTGGGGACCGCGGCGGACGGTGCTTCACAACCTCTTGTCTTGATGGCGCTAAACTTAAGGGCCTGTTAACGAAGTCTTAACGTCGTTTGCCGTGCAGGCCCGCCGGCGTGGTATGAGCGAGGCTCGTGCCGGGCGCGGCCCTGCGGCGGCCGAAACGTGCGAGTGCGTAACCTTGCAATGGCTGCAATCCGTGTTCGGTTCTGAGGGCTCCCCCATCGTCCAGTATGTCGTGATCTTCGCCGTCATCTTCACGGCGTTGGCCGCGATCGTGTTCACGGTGCGCCGCCTGACCGGTCGCAGCCTGGCCCTGCCCGGGCGCACGCCCGCCCGCGGGCGCCAGCCCCGGCTCGGGATCGTCGACGTGTACGAGCTCGACCGCGCCCGGCAGCTGATCCTGCTGCGCCGGGACAATGTCGAGCACCTGCTGTTGGTCGGCGGCCCGAACGACGTGGTGGTCGAGCGCAACATCCAGCGCACCCAGCGCCCCCTGCCCGAGGCCACCCTGCGCTCCGACGCCGGGCCGGAGCCGATGGCCGAGCCGCTGCCGGACCCGCTTGCGCAGGGCGGACGCCTGGCCGAGCCGCCCCGGGCCCTGGCCGAGATCGCGGGGCGCCGCTCCGAGCCGCGGTTCGATCCGGGCTTCGAGATGCCGGTCGTCGTGCCGCCGCCGGTCCCGCGCTCGGCCGCCGCGCCGCCGGTGACCTTCCCGCTCGACGTCAACCTGCTGGGCGGCGACGAGCCGGGACAGGAGGTCTCGACCCCCGCCGCACCGCAGCCCCGCGCCGCCGAGCCCCGCCCTGTCGAGCCCGCGCCGCCGGCCCCACCGCCGCTGCGGGAGACGCTCTCGCCCCGGCGGATCCTGAGCCGCACCGCACCGCCGCTCGCCGAGCCGCGGCCCAATCCAGCTTCGGAGCGCAAGCCGGAACCCGTGCCCGAGCGCGACGAGCCCGCCCGGGCGGCGCCGAGCCTGACCGTGCCGTCCGAGCGCCGGTCCGTCGATCCGGCGGTGCTGTCCGACATGGCCCGGCAGCTTCAGGCCGCCCTGTCGCGCCCGTCCTCGGCGGTGACGCCCGCGCCGCCCCCCGCCTCTCCCCCTGCAGCCGCGCCTGAACCCACGCCCGGGCCCGAGCCGGTGGACCCGGTGGCGGCGATGATGGCCTCCGCGCCGCCGCTTCCGCCCGCTCCGCCGCCCGCGCCTGTGTCCCCTGCCCCGCCGCCGCGCCCCGCGCCGTCATCCCCGCCAGCGGCGTCGGCCGAGCCGTCTCCGGTCGCGCCGCCGGTGCTCAAGCCGCCGGCCCCCCGGACCTCCGCGCGCGTGACGCCGCCCGCTCCGCCGCCTCCGGTTGAACCGCCCGCCGAGCCCGCGCCGGCTCCGCGGCCGGAGCCGAAGGCCGCCGGCAACCCGTTTTCCGTGGAGGAGATCGAGGCCGAGTTCGCGCGCCTGCTGGGCCGGCCTCTCGACAAGCGGAGCTGACATCGGCCGTTTACGGACGGTTAACCGAATGCCGGAAGGCTCGGACCTCAGAGGAGGATCCGATGCTTAACCTGGATGCACAGACCGCTCAGCGAAGCCGCGCCTATCGGGCGTTCAAGCTCGACCGCGCCGGACGCGTATTCTCGGCCGAGGTCGTTCCGGCCCAGGACGACACGCAGGCGCGCCGCCGCGCCCGGGCCATGGCCACGGACGAAGCGATCGAGCTGTGGGATCGGACCCGGTTCCTCGGCCGCTACGAGCCGGCCGCCCCGATCCGCGCCTGACTGATCCGTCTCTGCGGGCCGGGGCCGTCAGTCGTGCGCGGTCTCGCGCATGACCAGGACGGCGACGAAGCTCAGCAGCGCGGCAACCGCCAGGTACAGGCCGACGAACCCGATCCCGCCATAGGAGGCCAACTCCTGGGCGATGTAGGGCGCGCCCGAGGCGCCCAGGATCCCGGCGAGGTTGTAGGTCACCGACGCGCCCGTGTAGCGGACCCGGGTCGGGAACAGCTCGGGCAGCACGGCGCCCATGGGGCCGAACACCCAGCCCATGGTCAGGAGGCTGAGGCACAGGAAGCCCAGCACCGGCGGCCAGGTCCCGGCGGCGGCGGCGTTCCCGAGCATCGGCCCCATCAGGAAGCCGAGCAGGAAGACCGCGACCATGCCGGAGAGCAGCACCGGCTTGCGCCCGAGCCGGTCGGCCGCCGCCCCGGAGATCACGGTCCCGATCGCCATGAAGCAGACCGCGATGCACTCGAACAGCAGGAAGGTCGGGCGGGTGTAGCCCAGCGTCCCGGTGCCGTAGCCCAGGGCGAAGACCGTCGAGAGGTAGAACACCGCGTAGACCGCCACCATGGCGAAGGTGCCGATCAGGACCGCGCGGCCGTGATGGGTCAGCATCGTCGCGAAGGGCACGCGCTCGGGCCGCGCCTCCGTCAGCGCCGCCTTGAAGGCCGGCGTCTCGGTGAGCTTGAGGCGGACATAGAGCCCGACGCCGACCAGGGCGGCCGAGGCCAGGAACGGCAGGCGCCAGCCCCAGGCCTGGAAGCTTTCGGTCGTCAGGCCGAAGCTGAGGCACAGGAAGCCGAGATTGGCCAGGATGAAGCCGACCGGTGCGCCGAGTTGCGGGAAGATGCCGTACCAGGCGCGCTTGCCCGGCGGCGCGTTCTCCACCGCCAGCAGGGCCGCCCCGCCCCATTCGCCGCCGAACCCGATGCCCTGGCCGCAGCGCAGGACGCACAGGGCGGCGGGCGCCCACCAGCCGGCGGTGGCGTAGGTCGGCAGGCAGCCGATCAGCACGGTGGACACGCCCATGATCAGCAGCGACGCCACCAGGGTCGCCTTGCGGCCGACCCGGTCGCCGAAATGCCCGAACAGGGCCGCCCCGAACGGCCGGGCGATGAACGCGATCGCGAAGGTCGCGAACGCGCTGAGCTGCTGCACCCCGGGGGCCCCCGGCGGGAAGAAGACCGGGCCGATCACCAGGGCGGTGGCCGTGGCGTAGATGTAGAAATCGAAGAATTCGATCGCCGTGCCCACGAAGCTCGCGGCCAGGATGCGACCGGGGCTGGCACTCGGTGCGGCGCCGCCCGGGCCAGCGGTCTCGACAGTCTGCAGCATGATCTGTTGGTGCTCGGGCGGTACGGTGCCGCTTCAGATTGAACGCGGCGCTTTCGCACGGGGCGGCCCCGGCGGGAACCCTGAATCCGCCCCGCGGACGGCGTAGCTGTGTGAGGCCCGCGCTGCGGCCTTGCGTTCGCCCGCCCCGTTCGCCAAGCTGATCGGCCTGTTTTCGTGAGGGATGCCGGCCGCGGCGCCCTCCCCCATCACTTGAGTACTGCGATGAGAGTCACCGTCGAGCGCGCGGCCCTGCTCAGGTCGCTCGGCCACGTGCACCGGGTCGTCGAGCGCCGCAACACGATCCCGATCCTGTCGAACGTGCTCCTGCGTTCGGAAGGCTCGAGCTTGCAGCTGCGCGCGACCGACCTCGATATCGAGGTCACCGAGAGCGTGCCGGCCGACGTGGCCGATCCCGGCGCCACCACGGTGCCGGCGCACGTGATCTACGACATCGTGCGCAAGCTGCCCGACGGCGCCCAGGTCTCCCTGGAGACCGGCGGCGAATCCGGCCAGATGACGATCCGCTCGGGCCGGTCGCGCTTCGCCCTCGGCGCCCTGCCGGAGGGCGATTTCCCGGATCTCGCCGCCGGCGAGATGCCGCACGGCTTCGAGGTCGCCGCCGCCGACCTCAAGCGGCTGATCGACAAGACGCAGTTCGCGATCTCCACCGAGGAGACGCGCTACTACCTCAACGGCATCTACCTGCACACGCTGGAGACCGAGAGCGGCCCCGTGATGCGGGCGGTCGCCACTGACGGACACCGCCTCGCCCGGGTCGAGATCCCGGCCCCGCAGGGCAGCGTCGGCATGCCCGGCGTGATCGTGCCCCGCAAGGCGGTCGCCGAGATCCAGAAGCTCCTGGACGACGGCGGCGAGACCGTCGCGGTCGACCTGTCGCCGGCCAAGATCCGCCTGCGTTTCGCCGGCGGCCTGACCCTGATCTCGAAGCTGATCGACGGCACCTTCCCCGACTACCAGCGGGTGATCCCGGCCAACAACGACAAGCGGCTGACCGTGGAGCGCGACGCCTTCGCCAAGGCGGTGGACCGGGTCTCGACGATCTCGTCCGAGCGCGGCCGCGCCGTGAAGCTCGGGCTCACCGAGGGACGCCTGGCGCTCTCGGTCAACAACCCGGATTCGGGCAGCGCCACGGAAGAGCTCGACGTCGATTACGAGGCGGCGGGCCTCGATATCGGCTTCAACGCCCGCTACCTGCTCGACATCACCGCGCAGCTCGAGGGCGACACCGCCCTGTTCAAGCTCGCCGACCCGGGCTCGCCGACCCTGATCCAGGATCGCGAGGGTGCGCCGGCCCTGTACGTGCTGATGCCGATGCGGGTGTAGTCGTAGGCCGCCATGCCGAAAGCCGTCATCCTCGATCCCGTTCAGGAAGCCTCGCTCGATCGTCTGGTCGCGGCGGGTCGCCGGAGGAGGCGGTCGCCGCCGGTGTCGCGTTGCTGCTTCAGCACGAGGATCGCCTTGGGACGATGCGCGAGGCTTGGCGGGAGGGCGTCGAGAGTGGAGATCACGAGCCGCTCGACGCCACGCTGGATGCCTTGGAAGCGCGCTATGCCGCCAAGGAGAAGGCTGCTCCTTGAAGCCTGTCGTCGTGTCGCGACGCGCCCGAACCGATCTGCGCGAGATCGGTGAGGTCATCGCGGCTGACAATCCCGCCCGCGCTCGCAGCTTCGTCGCGGAGCTGCGCACCCGACTGTCAGGCGCTCGGTCGGCAGCCGATGATGGGCAGGCCCGCGCCGGAGATTGCTCTCAACGTACGGATCCTCATATTCCGATCTTACCTGATCCTTCATCGCGTCCGCGACGACCGAATCTTGATCGATCGCGTGCTGCACTCAGCGCGCGATCGGTCCATCGTGCCGCCTTATGAGTGAACTCGACACCGCTGGATCCACACGCCTTACCCGGTTGATCGCCCGCGACTTCCGCAATCACGCCGATCTCGAACTCAACCCCGGCGCCCGCTTCGTGGCCCTGGTCGGCGAGAACGGCGCCGGCAAGACCAACCTGCTCGAAGCGATCTCCCTGTTCGTGCCGGGGCGGGGCCTGCGCCGGGCCGAGTTCGCCGCCATGGCGCGCGCGGACGGCCCGGGGGGCTTCGCCGTGTCGCTCACCCTGGATCGGGACGGCGCCGAGCATCGCCTCGGCACCGGCCTTGAGCCGCCGGGGCCGGACGGGCGCTCGAGCCGGCTGTGCCGGATCGACGGCGCCCCCGCCCCCTCGCCGGTGGCGTTCAGCGAATTCGTTCGGGTGGTCTGGCTGACCCCGGATCTCGACGGCCTGTTCCGCGGGGCTGCCGGCGACCGGCGCCGGTTCCTCGACCGGCTGGTCCTGGCGGTGGATGCCGGCCACGGCGCCCGGGTCTCCGCCATGGAGCGGGCCCTGCGCTCGCGCAACCGGCTGCTGGAGGACCGGCCCGATGACGGCCGCTGGCTCGATGCCGTAGAGCGGGAGGTGGCCGAACTCGGCGTCGCCGTGGCTCTGGCCCGTCGCGAGACCGCCGAGCGCCTGGACCGGCTGATCGCCGAGACCCGGGACGACGCGCAACCCTTCCCCTGGGCGTCGATCCGCCTGGAGGGCGACCTCGACGACCTCGTGGCGGTCTGGCCGGCGATCGAGGCGGAGGACCGCTTCCGGCTGGCCCTCCGCAACGGCCGCCACCGGGACCGGGCAGCGGGCCGCACGCTGATCGGGCCGCAGACCAGCGATCTCGTGGTCCGGCACGGCCCCAAGGACGTGCCGGCGGGCACCGCGTCGACCGGCGAGCAGAAGGCCCTGCTGATCGGCCTGGTCCTGGCCCATGCCCGGCTGGTGCGGGCGATGAGCGGCATCGCACCGATGATCCTGCTCGACGAGGTCGCGGCGCATCTCGACCCCCGCCGCCGGGCCGGCCTGTTCGAGGCCCTCGACGCACTGCCTGGCCAGGTCTGGATGACCGGCGCCGACCCGGCCGCCTTCGCGCAGGCGGGCGACCGGACCGAGGTGCTGCGGATCGGGGGGTGACGGGAGGCGACCGGGCAATCGGCCGCCTCACCCGGCCATCAGCATCGGATCCGCGTCACGACGCCCGCCGCAGGGTGATCCGCGTCAGCTCGGACGGGCGACCCAGCCGAAGGGCGAAGCCGGGCCACAGCGCGGTGCCGTTGCTGACGTAGAGCAGCATGCCCCCGACCCGGTACGCCCCGGAGACGAACCCGGCATTGCCGCGCGCCACCAGCCGGTCCAGGCCGCGGATCATCCCGCCATGGGTATGCCCCGACAGTTGCAGCGCCACCCCGCGCGATGCGGCCCGCGCGGCCCGGGCCGGCTGGTGATCCAGCAGCACGATCGGCACGCTCGCCGGCGCTCCCGCCAGGGCGGCCTCGAGATCCGGTCCCGGGTGGCCGGTGGCGGGGGCCGAGCGGTCGGTGACGCCCGCCAGCACCAGCGCATTGCCGTCGCGCCGCAGGACCGTGTGGGCGTTGGCCAGGATGCGGATCCCCAGCCCGCTGAGGTGGCGCATCCAGGCATCGTGATCGAAGAAGTATTCGTGGTTGCCCGGCACGGCCCAGACGCCGTCCCGTGCCCGCAAGGCGCTCAAGGGCTCGACATCGTCCCGCCGGGACGCGAGCGAACCGTCGATGAAGTCGCCGGTCACCGCGATCAGGTCGACCCTGAGGTCGTTGGCGCGCACGACGACGGCCCGCGCCCAGGCGGCCGGGAAGAGCCGGCTGATATGCAGGTCGGTGAGGTGCAGGATCGTGTAGCCGTCGAAGCCGGGGGGCAGGTCCGCGATCGCGACGGTGAGGTCCTTCAACGGCGGCACGCGCACGGCCTGCCGCACCGCGATCGCCGCGAGGAGCGCTGCCGCAAGGGCAGCCGCGTAGCGCCAGCCGGCGGGGATCGCCCAACCGCCGCCGGGAAGGGCCAGGGATGCCAGCGCCACGACGTCGAGGGCGAGCAGCATCAGGGCTGCCAACGCGATCGCGCCGAACGCCCAGTTGAACAGCACCACCACCGGGCGGGGGAACTCGGGCGCGAAGACCGAGCCCGAGGAGATCCGGCTCCACAGGTGGTACTGGGACGCGACCAACAGGACACCGGCCAAGCCCAGCTTGAGCGCGAGCGGCCATGGCAGGGGCCACGCCCCCCGCGCGATGACGTAGAAAGCGGGCAGGCTGGGGATGAGGCGGATCATGGGTCGCTACATGGACCGGGCGAAGGCCCGGAGGCAAAGCTTGCTGCAATCCCGGGGATCTGCGGTGCCCCATTCGGATCGGCGCCTGAACCGGACGCCGAACAGCTTCGGCCACACTCGCGACGTAAAGGCCGAGCTTGCCTAGGGAGATCGGCCTTGCCAATCTCAGCTTAGCCGTATGCGCGACTGATATCGCCCGGAGCGTTACCGCATCGGGCCGCGGGTCATAGGAAGTCCGGGATGATGGTCAGGGACGGTTGGAACGCCGGTGCCGGCGACAGGGACGAGGCGGCTCTGCGCGGGCGCCCTGCGGGGCTTCTCAGCCGCCGGTCGTTTCTGGCCGGATCGGCCGCCGGTCTCGGCGCGCTGGGACTGGCTGGCTGCGCGACATCCGACGGCCTGCTCCTCGCCGAGGCGGCGAAGGTCTACGGGCCGATGCCCGACGAGAAATTCCCGATCCCGGCGGTCGACATCAACAAGGTCAATCCGAAGTATTATCGTCGGACGGTCCGCTACGACACCAAGGAAGCCGCCGGCACGATCATCGTCGATCCCAGCAACTACTACGTCTACCGCGTCGAGGGCGACGGATCCGCCACCCGGTACGGCGCCAATGTCGGCCGCGACGGGTTCCTGTGGAGCGGCGACGCCTATGTCGGCCGCAAGTCCGAATGGGCGACCTGGACGCCGCCCAAGGAGATGATCAAGCGCCAGCCCGAGGCGGCGAAATACGCCCGCGGCATGCCGGGCGGCCTCGACAACCCGCTCGGCGCCCGCACTCTGCATCTCTACCAGAACGGCGCCTATACGCTCTACACGATCTACGCCAGCAGCGACCCCGAATCGATCGGCTCGGGAATCACGAGCGGCTGTGTCGGCCTGCTCACCCAGGACATGATCCACCTCTACGCGCGCACGCCGGTCAAGACGAAGGTGGTCGTCCTGCCGGCGTAGAAGGCGGATCTTCGGATCACCGCACGTCGATGATGGCGCGGATCACGCCGCCCGCACGGTGGCGAGGAAGCGCGAGACCTCGGCGCCGAGATGCTCCGACTGGCGCGACAGCTCGCCGGCCGCATCGAGCACCTGGCTGGCGGCGGAGCCGGTCTCCTCGGAGGCCTGGGCGACGCCGGCGATGTTGGTCGTGACCTCGTTGGTCCCGATGGCCGCCTGGGCGACGTTGCGGACGATCTCCTGCGTGGCCGCCCCCTGCTCCTCGACGGCCGCGGCGATCGAGGTCGCCACCGAATCGATCTCCCGGATGCGTGCCGTGATCCCTTCGATGGCCGAGACGGCCTGGCCGGTCACGCCCTGGATCTGGCCGATCTGCTGGCTGATCTCCTCCGTCGCCTTGGCGGTCTGCGCGGCCAGCTCCTTCACCTCGGACGCCACCACGGCGAAGCCCCGACCCGCCTCCCCGGCGCGGGCCGCCTCGATGGTGGCGTTCAAGGCCAGCAGGTTGGTCTGCCCGGCGATGTTCGAGATCAGCCCGACCATGTCGCCGATGCGGGTGGCCGCCTGGCTGAGCGCCTGGACGAGATGATGCGTCTCGTCTGCCTCGCCCACCGCAGCCTGGGCGAGGTTGGCCGAGCCAAGGACCTGCCGGCCGATCTCCTGGACCGACGAGCCGAGCTCCTCGGCGGCCGCCGCGACGGTTTCGACATTAGCGGCGGCCTCCTCGGCGGCGGCCGCCACCGTGGTCGACTGGCTGGCGGTCTCGGTGGCGCTCGCCGTCATGGTCTGGGCGGTCGCCTGCAGCTCGGTGGCCGAGGATGAGACCAGGCCGACGATGCCGCCCACGGCGCGCTCGAACCCGTCGGCGAGTTCCAGCATGGTCCGGGTCCGCTCGGCGGCGGCGTCGGCGGCGCGCCGGATCTCGGCCTCCTCGGCGGCCTTGCGGGCTACCATCGCCTTGATGCCCTCGACCGCCTTGCCGACCGCGCCGATCTCGTCCTTGCGGGCGGCCTCCGCGATCTCGGCGTCGATCTCGCCCCGGGCCATCCGCTGCAGCACGGAGACGAGGCGGTCGAGCGGGCGGGTGATACCGATGGCGGAGATGAACACGGCCGTGATCAGGCCGGCCAGCATCCCCAGGGCGCTGAACAGGATCAGGCTGAAGCAGGTCGCGTCGGTCTGGACCGACAGGTCGTCCGAGCCCTTCGCCATGTAGGCGGTGATGTCGTCGGCGAGCGTGTTGCCGTTCTCCACCAGCTCGGAGAAGACCGGATCCAGCGCGGTGTGGACCAGCGCGACGGCCCTGTCGTTCTGGTTGCTGGTGCCGAGCCGGCGCACCTCGCCGACATCGCGCATGAACCGCTCGACACGCCCGTTTTGCTGGTCGATCCGGGCGGTGAAAGTCGGAGCTTTCTTGCGCAGGGTTTCGAGCGTCGGCTTCACCTTGAGCACGGCGGCCTCGAAGCCGCGATTGGCGCTCTGCATCTGCGAATCTTCGGTCTCGGCGATGATCCGGTAGACCCAGTAATTGAGTTCGAACACCAGCCGGTTGAGCCGGCGGGCCTCGGCGACTGCGACCGCCTCGTTGTCGATGAAGGCGCTGTAATCCTGGTCGATCTGGCGCATCCGCGACTGGGCGTACCAGACGCAGCCGCCGACGATGACGCCGATCAACGTGAGGATCACCATCAGCTTGGTGAAGATCCGGATGTTGGACAGGCGCAGCATGGAACTTCCGTTTTGTTTGGCCCGGCCGGGCAGCGCAGATTTGATGTCTATCAAGATTGCGGCAAACGCGTTAAGAGCGCGCTAAAATCTGCACGCCGCGGGTGAGGTTGGTCAGTTCTTTCCGCAAAGGCAATGTCTGATGCTTCTGAATCCACATTCGACCGCATGATATCGCAATTCGACGTTCGAGATGAGCGTATAAATGCAGGTAAACAAAACGAATACAAACTATGACTTGAACATGATGGGAAAAATGGTTTTATATTGGAGATCATCCGATATTGGGCGTATCTGTCTTGGTCCCTGCGGGCAGACATGAGCGGACGCCGCCGAGGCGCTGTGCAGCCGCCGATCAGATGGGCATGGCGGCAGGCCGGCCCTTTCCGCGGCAGCGGGCCGGCGCCACATAGGCCGCGTCCGACATACTTCGCACGATCCGGAACCGCCGCCGCATGTCCAAGCCTGTCCACGCCATGATCCGCGTCCGCGACGAAGCGCGCGCGCGGGATTACTACGCGCGCGCCTTCGGCTTCGAAGTCGCGGACCGCTACGATTTCGACGACTTCACCCTGATCTATCTGCGCGACCCGGCCTCGCCGTTCGAGCTCGAGCTCACGGTGAACAAGGGCCGCGACAAGCCCTACGATCTCGGCGACGGCTACGGCCACATCGCCGTCGTGGTCGACGACGTCGAGGCCGAGCACGCCCGGCACGTCCGCGAGGGCTTCCCGGCCACCGACGTGAAGACGCTCAAGCATGGCGAGACCGTGCTGGCGCGGTTCTTCTTCGCCACGGACCCGGACGGCTACAAGATCGAAGTCATCCAGCGCGGCGGCCGCTTCGCCTGAGCGTTCCGCCCTCCCGCCACACGCCACAGCCGAGCCTCATGCCCGAGACCACCCGCATCATCTGCATCCGCCACGGCGAATCGACCTTCAACGCCGCCCGACGGCTGGGCGGCAGCGATCCCGGCCTCCTCGACGCCCGGCTGACCCCACGGGGCCAGGCCCAGGCCCGGGAGGCGCGGGAGCGCCTGAAGGACATCCCGTTCGAGCTCGTGGTGGTCTCGCCGCTGACCCGGGCGATCGAGACCGCCGCGATCCTGTTCGGCGAGCACCCGAGCCAGCCGCGCGTGCTGGTCGAGGTTCTGCACCGGGAATGCCAGGAGAGCAGCTGCGACGTTGGTCGGGCGGCCTCCGAGATCGCCGCCGAGTTCCCGCATCTCGATGTCGGGCACTTGCCCGAAGTGTGGTG
The DNA here is from genome assembly GCF_001262595.1 of Methylobacterium sp. ARG-1. Classification (NCBI taxonomy): domain Bacteria; kingdom Pseudomonadati; phylum Pseudomonadota; class Alphaproteobacteria; order Hyphomicrobiales; family Methylobacteriaceae; genus Methylobacterium; species Methylobacterium sp. ARG-1. Next base: position 174,257 of record NZ_LHCD01000005.1, on the reverse strand, counting down.
GCATGCCGAGCCCGGCTGCGAGGTCGGCGGCTACCCGGTGGAGCCGCGTCACCTGTTCGATGCCCGCGTCGCCGGATTCCGGGACTGGCTGCGGGCGCGCCCCGAGACGACCATCGCGGTGGTCGGCCACGGGACGTTCTTCTACCACCTCACCGGCACGTTCCTGGAGAACTGCGCCTCCGTCGAGCTGGACCTGGCCGCCGAGCCCGTCCTGGCCTGATCAGGCCGGGACCCGGCCCCGGGCGGCATCGAGGCGCGCGCGGGCGCCGCGGAGGTCGATCTCCGGCGCCTGCCGGCCGATCGCTAGGGCATCGTCGAGGATTGCGCAGGCCCGCACCCAGACGTCCGGCACGAACGGGGCCGCGCCCTCGGCGACCTCGGCGGCGCAGCGGGCATCCTCGGCGGCGCGCTGGGCCGCCGTCGCGGTGCGGGCGACCGCGGATTGCAGGGCGCCGTCCCGCCAGCGCCGCGCCCGGGCCGCCTCCTGCGCGAGCGCGCCGCCCTGCCACGCAGCCGACCGCGCCGCCGCTAGAGCCAGGGGCAAGTCCGGCGCGCCGGCGCAGGCTTCTTCATGCTCGGCCATGCCGGCGCGGGCGCAGAGCGGCGCCAGGATCCGCCGGATGCCCTCGAGCGCGAGGCGCCGGGTTCGGGCGGCCTCGACCTCCGGCCGGTCGGCGCTGCCCGACAGCCGCAGCACGAAGGCGATGAGCTGCATCCGGGCCGCGTCCGGCATCGCGTCGTTGAGCCCGAGCGCGTAGGCCGCGATCGGCCGGGAGAAGCAGGGCGGGCAATCGGCGCTGGAGCGGATCGCCCGGTAGGGCAGCCCCGCGGCCACGATCGCCGCCTCGTTGATGCAGGTCCCGCCATCGGGGCCTGGGAAGGGATGCGATCCGGCCAGCAGGCGCCAGTTCAGGATCGTCTGGAAGTCGGCGTGCATCCGCGCTCCTCCACCTCAAGACCGCAGCGTGACACGCGCAAGTCCCGTTGGCGAGACGCGATTTCGCGTCCGGCCCCCCAGATGCCAGGGCTCTGCCCTGGACCCCCAAAAGGTCTCGCCCTTTTGAATCCGGGATTCAGCCGCCGAGATTCAGCGCGAGGCCGGACAGCATCGCCACGCCCAGCACCAGCACGAAGGCGGCGGCCAGCAATTCCAGGCCGCCAATCGCCAGCACGCCCCCCCGGCCGCGGCCGCCCGCGAGTTGCAGGGCCGCGCGCTTGGCGAAGACCGCGAGGCAGGCGAGGGCCGTTGTGGTCAGCGCCGTGCCCAGAGCCATGGCCAGGACCGCCAGGATCCCCGCCCCCGGCACCCCCTGCGAGACCGCGAAGACCAGGACGAGCACGGCCCCGGCGCAGGGCCGCGATCCCGCCGCCAGGACCACGCCGGCCCGCGCGCGCCAGCCATCGAGGGCGTCAATGGTCCGGGCGTCGGGCAGGTGGGCGCAGCCGGGGCCGCAGGGCGTCCCGAGCTGGACGAGTTGCCCCGCCTTGCGCCAGGTCAGCGCCAGCCCGACCAGGGCGACGAGGGCGAAGCTCACGGTCTCGATCAGGGTTCCGGCCCGGGTCACGCTCGCCGCGGTGGCGTTGAGCACCACGGTGCCGATCCCGACGATCGCCCCCGCGACGAGGGCCTGGAGCAGGGCCGCGCAGGCGCTGAGCGCGCAGCCCCGGCGCAGGGCCCGCTCCCCGGCCAGGATGTAGCCGGCGATCACCGCCTTGCCGTGGCCGGGGCCGGCGGCGTGGAACACGCCATACGCGAAGGCCAGGCCGATCAGCGGCGTCCAGTCGCCGCCGCCCTTCAGCGCCACGACGGCGGCGTTGAGGCTGCGGGAAAAGCTCGCCTGCAGGGCCAGGATCACGCCGCCGAGGCCGGTGGCGGCCGGGGCCGCCTCGCGGAAGCCGATGCCGAAGGGCGAGCGCGGCGGTGGTGCCGCGATCCCGGGGGCGATGAGCCAGGCCAGCCCGGCGGCCACGCCGGCAGCCAGCACGATGGCGCCGGCCATCAGCCCCAGCCGCAGCCCGAGCCGCCCGAACCGGGGCGGCGCGATGCCGATCCCTACGGACACGCGACCAGGACCCGGCTGGCGAACTGGACGCCGTAGGACGAGGCCGCCGTGAGCGCCTCGAAGAATGCCTCGGTCATGCCCGGGGAGCCCGCCTCGGCGGTCTTGGGCTGCTCCGTCTTCGGCCGGGTCACGGTGGCGGCGCAGCCCTGCGGTGCGCCCGCGAGGGTGGCGGCGTCCGAGCCCTCCGCGAACGAGAAGGCGACGAAATAGGTTGGGTCGTAGACCTCCAGGGCGGCGACGCCCCGTCCCTGCTGGATCGGCGCCTTGAGCGGCAGCAGGAAGCTCAGCACCAGGGCCTTGCCGTCCAGGCGCATCGCCGGCTCCTTTGGGTCGGCGAAGGCCTGGTCCTTGCCGCCGACCTTCAGCTTTGTGAAGTAGCCGAATTCGGCGAGGTTCGCGGTGTTCTCCGCGGCGAGCCCGGCCAGCTCGTCGGGCGCCAGCTTGCCGTCCTTGTTGGCGTCGAGGCCCTGGGTGACGAAGGCCGTGTATTCCGGGTCGAAGCTCCAGGTGTCGCGCACGCCGACGAGCTTGCCGTCCTGGTAGACGAGCTGTGCCTTCGCGGTGACCCAGACATGGGGATGGGCGGACGCGGCGGTGGGCGCGCAGGCGAGGCCGGCGGCCAGGAGCAGGGCGGCCGTCTTGGGGAAAGGCGCGGCGATCGGCATGGGGCGGCGGCACGCTCGCTGCAGAGGGGGGACCACGAGAAACGCGGCCCCTTCCTCATCCGCGGGTTGGGCGAAAGCGAGGCACCCGGCGCGGGTGGCGGCCCGAAACGATCACTCCTGCGCGTCCAGCCCCATCAGCTGGAAGCTCGTGCGCAGGTCGTTCGACATCGGGATGTCGAGGCGCTCGCCGTTGGGCAGGCGCTTCAGGAACCAGCGCTCGTAGGTCCAGCGCAGTTCGCGCGATTCCGCGAGCCGGGTGAAGGTCTGGGTGACGATCCCGGCGAGTTCGGGATCGTCCTTGCGGAACATGATGCCGTAGGGCTCGTAGGAGAGCTTGTCGGGCAGGACCGTGTAGTTCGCCCCGTCCTGGCTGTCGGTGGCGATCAGCCCGTAGAGCAGCACGTCGTCGGTGGCGAAGGCCTCCGCCTGGCCGGCCTTCACCATCGCGTAGGACGCCGCATGGTCGGGCGCCGTCACGATCTGGACCTGGATCTTGAGCTTGGCCAGGAGGTCGCGCACCGCCTTCTCGTTGGTGGTGCCGGCCGTGACCACGACGGTCTTGCCGCCGAGATCCCGATAGGAGGCGATGCCGGAGCCCTTCTTCACCAGCAGCTGCGTGGCGCTGATATAATCGACCGGCGAGAAGGCAACGCTCCGGCGCCGCTCGGCATTGGCGGTGGTCGAGCCGCATTCGAGGTCGATCTTGCCCGAGGTCAGGGCCAGGATACGCGTCTCCGCGGTGACCGGCTCGAACCGGATGGTCACCTTCCGGCCGATCGCGGCCTGGATGTCGTCGGCGATCTCACCGCACAGGTCGATGGCGTAGCCGATCACCCGGGGGCTGCCGTCCCGGTGCTTGCCCTCCACGAAGGAGAACGGCACCGAGCTCTCCCGGTAGCCGAGCACGATCTCGCCCCGCTCGGCCACGCGCTTCAGCGTGCCGGTGAGTACCTCGATGGCGGCGGCGGGGCGCGGGACGCCCGCCAGCGCCAGGGCGAGGACGCCCGCCAGGACCGAGCCGCACCGCATCGCCGACATCCCGTGTCCTCCGCGTGACCCCGTGCCGTCCTATTCAGCCGGCGAGGGGACCGTGCCGATATGGTCGAGGCGCTGGTCGGTGGCGGTGAGCTGGCCCTCCCACTTGGCCACCGCCACGGTGGCGATACTGTTGCCGAGCACGTTGGTCGCCGAGCGGCCCATATCCAGGAACTGGTCGATGCCGATGATCAGCAGCAGGCCGGCCTCGGGGATGTTGAACTGCGCCAGCGTCGCCGAGATCACCACCAGCGAGGCGCGCGGCACGCCGGCCATGCCTTTCGAGGTGACCATCAGCAGGAACAGCATCGTGAGCTGCTGCCCCCAGGAGAGCGGGATGTTGTAGGCCTGGGCGATGAACATCACCGCGAAGGTGCAGTACATCATCGAGCCGTCGAGGTTGAACGAGTAGCCCATCGGCAGCACGAACGAGGTAATGCGGTTGGGCACGCCGAACTTCTCGAGGTTGGTCAGCATCTTCGGGTAGGCCGCCTCGCTCGACGCGGTCGAGAAGGCGAGCACGAACGGCTCCTTGATCAGGTTGAACAGCCGCATGATGCCGCTGCCCCCGAGCATCAGGAAGCCGACGCCCATCAGCAGCGCCCAGAGCACCGCGAGCCCGGCATAGAACTCGACCAGGAACTTGCCGTAGGTGACCAGGACGCCGATCCCCTGCGTGGTGATCGTCGCGGCGATGGCGGCGAACACCGCCACGGGGGCGAACAGCATCACGTAGCCGGTCACCTTGAGCATGACGTCGGCCAGGCCCTCGATGCCCTGGGCCAGGAAGTGCCCCTTCTCGCCGAGCGCCGCCAGGGCGACGCCGAAGAAGATCGAGAACACCACGATCTGCAGGATCTCGTTGTTGGCCATCGCCTCCACGGCGCTCTTGGGCACCAGGTGAGTGACGAATTCCTTCAGCGACAGCGAGGCGGTCTTGAGGCCGGTGCCGGCACCGACATCGGGCAGCGGCAGGTTCAGGTTGTGGCCCGGCTGCATCAGGTTGACCAGGATCAGCCCCAGCATCAGCGAGCAGAACGAGGCGCCGACGAACCACAGCAGCGCCTTGCCGCCGACCCGTCCCACCGCGGCGGTATCGCCGAGATGCGCGATGCCGACCACCAGGGTCGAGAAGACCAGCGGCGCGATGATCATCTTGATGAGGCGCAGGAAGATGTCCGACACGAGGGCGATGTAGCCGGCGATCTCCTTGGCGGTCTGCGGATCCGGCCAGGTGATGCTGCAGGCGTAGCCCACCGCGATCCCGAGCAGCATACCGATGAAAATCAACGTGGTGAGCCGTGAACCCGTCATCGGTACTGCTCCTCGTCGCCGCCCGGGATGGACCAGCATTGATTTTCGTTAACGTGAAGCACGAACTACGCCAGGCGCAAGCCCATTCGGAGCTTGTTACTGACCCGGCCGACTGTTTTCTCGGGACGTTCGCCCGGGGTTGAAACCTGTGGCCGGACCGACGCAGCTGCGGTACGGGACTTGCTCTCCCGGCTCGCCTGCCGTCTCTGCGGGCTGGACGAAAAACCTGCGCCCGCGAGAATACATGGACGTCTTCGTACAGCAGCTGATAAATGGGCTGACGCTCGGCTCGATATACGGTCTGATCGCGATCGGTTACACGATGGTGTTCGGTATTATTGGAATGGTGAACTTCGCCCACGGCGATGTATTCATGGTGTCGTGCTTCATCGCGCTGATCACCTTCCTTCTTCTGACGACCTGGCTGGGCGTTAGTTCGATCGCCCTGGCGTTCCTGGTCGTCCTCGTGGTCGCCATGGTTCTGACCGCCCTGTGGGGCTGGGCGATCGAGCGCATCGCGTATCGGCCGCTGCGCGGCTCGTTCCGGCTGGCGCCGCTGATCTCGGCGATCGGCGTCTCGATCTTCCTCTCGAACTTCGTCCAGGTGGTGCAGGGCGCGCGCAACAAGCCGACGCCGCCGATGCTCTCGGGCGGCATCACGCTGTTCGAGCGTGACGGCTACGCGGTGTTCCTGGCCTACAAGCAGATCCTGATCATGGCGGTCACGGCGGTGCTGCTCACCGGCTTCTGGTACCTCGTGCAGCGGACCCCGTTCGGCCGGGCGCAGCGCGCCTGCGAGCAGGACCGCAAGATGGCCGCGCTGCTGGGCATCGATGTCGACCGGACGATCTCGCTGACCTTCGTGCTCGGCGCCGCGCTGGCCGCCGTCGCGGGCGTCCTCTACCTGATGTATTACGGCGTGGTGTCGTTCTCGGACGGGTTCGTGCCCGGCGTGAAGGCCTTCACCGCGGCGGTGCTCGGCGGCATCGGCTCGCTCCCCGGCGCCGTGCTCGGCGGGCTGATCATCGGGCTGATCGAGACCTTCTGGTCGGCCTACTTCTCCATCGAGTACAAGGACGTCGCCGCGTTCTCGATCCTGGCCATCGTGCTGATCTTCATGCCGTCTGGCATCCTGGGCCGGCCGGAGGTCGAGAAGGTCTGATGGCGAACTCCAAGCCCGCGACCCTAGCCGCCATCCCCGAATCGGCGATGGCCGGCATCCTGCGCGACGCCGCGCTCTACGCGCTCGTCGCCTTCGGCCTCTGCGTCCCGATCATCGCCTACCGGACCGATCCCGGCCCGGGCAGCGACCTGCTGCTGACCCCGCGCTGGGGCCTGGTGGCGTGCCTGTGCGCGGCGATCTTCGCCGCCCGCATCCTCCAGCGCCTGGTGCTCCTGCGTCGGGACGCGCGGCGCGCCCTGACCCCCTCCCCGGCCCAGGCCACCGAGGCGGTTCACGGCGAGCCCGATGCCGGCCAGAAGACGTCGAAGCTCGGCCTCTGGCTGTTCGTCGGCATTGCCCTGACCCTGCCGGCGATCGCCGCGGCGGCCACCGGCGGCCTGTCCTCGGCCCGCTACTGGATCGATCTCGGCATCCTGATCCTGACCTACGTGATGCTCGGCTGGGGCCTGAACATCGTGGTCGGCCTCGCCGGCCTGCTCGACCTCGGCTACGTCGCGTTCTACGCGGTCGGCGCCTATTCCTACGCGCTCCTGTCGACCACCTTCGGCCTGTCCTTCTGGATCTGCCTGCCGCTGGCGGGGGTGTTCGCCGGCCTGTGGGGGATGCTGCTCGGCTTCCCCGTGCTGCGCCTGCGCGGCGACTATCTCGCCATCGTGACGCTGGCCTTCGGCGAGATCATCCGCCTGGTGCTGATCAACTGGACGGATGTCACCGGGGGCGGCGCCGGCATCTCGTCGATCCCGCGGGCGACCTTCTTCGGCATCCCGTTCAGCGCCGGCGAAGACGGCTTCGCCGCCCGGTTCGGCATCCCGTATGATTCGATGCACCGGCTGGTGTTCCTCTACTACCTCATCTTGGCGCTTGCCCTGTTCACCAACTTCGTCACCCTGCGCCTGCGCCGCCTTCCGATCGGGCGGGCCTGGGAGGCTTTGCGCGAGGACGAGATCGCGTGCCGGTCGCTCGGGATCGACACGACGGCGACCAAGCTCACGGCCTTCGCCCTGGGGGCGGCGTTCGGCGGCATCGCCGGCTCGTTCTTCGCGGTGCGCCAGGGCTTCATCAGTCCGGAGAGCTTCAACTTCCTGGAGAGCGCGATCATCCTGGCGATCGTGGTGCTGGGCGGCATGGGCAGCCAGGTCGGCGTCGCCATCGCGGCGGTGGCCATGGTCGGCGGCCCGGAGATGCTGCGCAATCTCGGCTTCCTGAAAGCCGTGTTCGGCGAGGGCTTCGATCCCAACGAGTACCGCCTGCTGCTGTTCGGCCTCGCCATGGTGGCGATGATGGTCTGGCGGCCGCGGGGGCTGATCTCGGTGCGCCTGCCCTCGGTGTCGCTGGGCGAGCGCCGCGCCGTCTCGGGTGCCCATGTCAGCGAGGGGCACGGCTGATGGCGACGCATCCGGAACCCCGGGCGCAGGCGCAGGCGCAGGCCTCCGCCCCGCCGGTGCTCGCCGTCGAGCACCTGACCATGCGGTTCGGCGGGCTCACCGCCGTCTCCGACCTGTCCTTCGAGGCCAGGCGCGGCGACATCACCGCCCTGATCGGCCCGAACGGGGCCGGCAAGACCACGGTGTTCAACTGCATCACCGGCTTCTACAAGCCGACCGAGGGCATGCTGCGGCTCGCTCATGCCGACGGCACCACGCACCTGCTGGAACGGCTGCCCAACCACGCGGTCAACAGCACCGCCCGGGTGGCCCGGACCTTCCAGAACATCCGCCTGTTCCAGGGCATGACGGTGCTGGAGAACCTCCTGGTCGCCCAGCACAAGCCGCTGATGCGCGCCTCCGGCTACACCCTGTTCGGGCTGCTCGGCCTCAAGGCCTATCGGGATGCGCAAGGGGAGGCGATCGAGCGGGCCAAGGCCTGGCTCGACCGGATCGACCTGATGGCGCGGGCCGACGACCCGGCGGGCGCCCTGCCCTACGGTGCCCAGCGCCGGCTGGAGATCGCCCGAGCGATGTGCACCGATCCGGTGCTGCTCTGCCTCGACGAGCCGGCCGCGGGCCTCAACCCGCGCGAATCGGCCGAGCTCAATGCGCTGCTGCGCCACATCCGCGACGCGCACGACACCTCCGTGCTGCTGATCGAGCACGACATGTCGGTGGTGATGGAGATCTCGGACCACGTGGTCGTGCTGGATTACGGCCAGAAGATCGCCGACGGTACCCCGACCGAGGTGCGGGCGGACCCGAAGGTGATCGCCGCCTATCTGGGCGTCGAGGATGACGAGGTGGAAGCCGTGGAAGCCGAGGTCGGCATCACCGTGCCGCACGGGGACCCGACCCTTCCGGACGTGAACCGCTCGGAGGCGTCGCTATGAGCGTGGCCGGGATCAACGTCCTGGTCGAGGAGACCCGGGCGATCCAGGCGGGGAGCAAACCCCCGCTCCTCGCGGTGCGCGACGTCTCGACCTATTACGGCAGCGTCGCCGCCCTTCGGGGCGTCGATATCGACGTCGCCGAGGGCGAGATCGTCACCCTGATCGGCGCCAACGGCGCCGGCAAGTCGACCCTGATGATGACGATCTTCGGCAGTCCGCAGGCGCGCACGGGGACGATCACCTATGACGGGCGCGACATCACCCGGATGCCCACCCACGCCATCGCCCGGCTCGGCGTCGCCCAGTCGCCGGAGGGCCGCCGGGTCTTCGCGCGCATGAGCGTGTTCGAGAACCTCCAGATGGGCGCCTCGCTCCACGGCGAGCGCTACTTCCAGGAGGATCTCGAGAAGGTCTGCACCCTGTTCCCGCGCGTGAAGGAGCGCCTGCACCAGCGCGCCGGCACGATGTCGGGCGGTGAGCAGCAGATGCTCGCCATCGCCCGCGCCCTGATGAGCCGGCCGCGCCTGCTGCTTCTGGACGAGCCGTCGCTCGGCCTGGCACCGCTCGTGGTGAAGGGCATCTTCGACGCGATTCGGGAGCTGAACCGCACGGACGGCATGACGATCTTCCTGGTTGAGCAGAACGCCTACCACGCCCTCAAGCTCGCCCATCGCGGCTACGTGCTGGTCAACGGCCGGGTCACGATGAGCGGGACCGGGCGGGCGCTGCTCGACGATCCGAACGTGAAGGCCGCCTATCTGGAGGGGGGCCATACCGGCCCGGTCGGGGCATGAGCATGCTGCAGGGGATCCTGTACGAGGAGCAATCGGCCTGGCTGTTCCTGCTCGTCACCGTGGTGATGGGCGGCTGGGCCGGCTGGATGGCCGCCCGCGCGATCGCCCGGGGCTGGCGACCGTTCTGGCAATGCCTGGGGGCCCTGCTCCTCGTGGCCGCAGCCGTGCGCTTCATCCATTTCGCGCTGTTTTCGGGCACGCTGGTCTCGCTGCACTACTATGCGATCGACGCGATCGTGGTCATGATCATCGGCACGGTAGGCTTTCGGGTCACACGCACGCGCCAGATGACGAGCCAGTATCGCTGGCTCTACGAGAAGACCTCTCCGCTGACGTGGCGCGAACGCACGCCCGTCTCCGGCGGGGTCGGGTGAGTTCGGCCGGATCCACCGGGGCGGACCGAGTATCGAAGGGGATGTTCGCGATGAGATCGATTCTTCTGGCCGGGCTCGCCCTCGGCGCGATGATCGCTGCGGCCCAGGCCGCGGAGGTCAAGCTCGGCGTCGCCGCGCCGATCACCGGCAACAGCGCCGCCATCGGCGCGCAGATCAAGAACGGCGCCAGCCAGGCCGTCGAGGATCTCAACAAGGCCGGGACCCTGAAGGGCACGACCCTGACCGTCACGGTCGGCGACGACGCCTCCGACCCGAAGCAGGGCGTCTCGGTCGCCAACAAGTTCGCCAGCGATGGCGTGAAGATGGTGGTCGGCGACTATAATTCGGGTGTGTCGATCCCGGCCTCCGACGTCTATCTCGACGCCGGCATCATCCAGGTCACCCCGGCCTCCACCAACGTGAAGTTCACCGAGCGCGGGATGTGGAACACGTTCCGCACCTGCGGCCGCGACGACCAGCAGGGCGCGGTGGCGGGCGCCTATCTCGTGGCAAACTTCAAGGACAAGAAGATCGCCTTCGTCCACGACAAGACCCCCTACGGCAAGGGCCTGGTCGACGAGACCCTGATGGTGCTCAAGGCCAAGGGCGTGAAACCGGTGATGTTCGAGGGCATCAACCCGGGTGAGAAGGACTACTCGGCGCTGGTCTCGAAGCTGAAATCAGCCAATGTCGATGTCGTCTATTTCGGCGGCTACTACACCGAGGCCGGGCTGATCCTGCGTCAGATGCGCGACCAGGGCCTCAAAGCTCCGATGATGGGCGGCGACGGCATGGTCGACCGCGAGCTGGTGGCGATCGCCGGCCCGGCCGCCGAGGGCACGCTGACCACCTTCCCGCCGGATGCCCGCAAGAACCCGAACGCCAAGGCGGCGCTGGCGGCGTTCAAGGCCAAGAACATCGATCCCGAGGGCTACACGCTCTACTCCTACGCGGCCGTGCAGGTTCTGGCGAAGGCGATGGCCGAGACCGGCTCCAGCGACGGCAAGAAGCTCGCCGAGTGGCTGCACCAGGGCAAGCCGGTCGACACGGTGGTCGGCCCGATCGCCTACGACAAGAAGGGCGACATCACACGGCCGGACTACGTCCTATACGAGTGGAAGAAGGGCGCCGACGGCAAGATCGACTATGCCGGCAACGAACTGACCAAGTAGTCCGACCCGCATTCCGGGCCGACGCCGTCCTGCATCGCTGTGCGGGGCGGCGTCTGTGTGTTCGGCGCAGTGGATTCGTCAGCCTTAATCGTTATTGCGGCCGCACCGCCGCGTGCGTACGCCCAAGAATTATGCATGATGCCGGCGGCACGGGAGCAGGGTGTCTCGACGGGCCGGAGGAGGCCGAATGATGGCGGAAGGGCACGCAACCGTGGACGCTCGCGCGGCGGCGGCTGGTCTTGCGTCGTTTGCCACGGTCCCGCGCGGAACCGCGGCCGCCCTCCCGGCACCATCATTGCAAAGGCCTCGCCCGAGCGGGCGGGCCCGAGCGCCGAGCCGCCAGCCGATCCCGTTCGGCCTGATCCAGGAGTTCCGTACCGATGCAGTCTGATATCGCTCGCCGCGGCCTTGCCGCGGCGCTCGGCCTGAGCCTCGCCCTGGCCCCCCTCAGCCTGCGGGCCGAGGAACTGACCGGTACCCTCAAGAAGGTGAAGGATAGCGGGGCCATCGTCATCGGCTACCGCGACGCCTCGGTGCCGTTCTCGTATCTCGGCGGCGACCAGAAGCCGATCGGCTATGCCCTCGACATCTGCTTCAAGATCGCCGACGCCGTGAAGGCCAATCTCGGCCTGCCGAACCTCGAGGTGAAGCTCAACCCGGTCACCTCCGCCACCCGCATCCCGCTGATGGCGAACGGCACGATCGACCTCGAATGCGGCTCGACCACCAACAACGCCGAGCGCGAGAAGCAGGTGAACTTCACCAACTCGCACTTCCTGACCGCGACCCGCTACGTCTCGAAGAAGTCGGCCAACCTGCACACGATCGACGACCTGAAGGGCAAGACCGTCGTGTCGACCTCGGGCACCACGAACATCAAGCAGATCAACGAGGCCAACACCGAGCGCAAGCTCGGCCTGACGATCCTGCCCGCCAAGGACCATGCCGAGGCGTTCCTGATGGTCGAGACCGGCCGCGCCGTGGCCTTCGTGATGGACGACGTGCTGCTCGCCTCGCTGGCGGCCTCCGCCAAGGACCCCTCGGCCTACGAGATCTCCACCGAGGCCCTGTCGAAGCCCGAGCCCTACGGCATCATGGTGCGCAAGGACGACCCGGCCTTCAAGAAGGTCGCGGACGAGGCCACCGCCAAGCTCTACACGAGCCCCGAGGGCAAGGCGCTCTACGACAAGTGGTTCACCAAGCCGATCCCGCCGCGCAACATCAACCTCAACCTGCCGATGAGCGCGGAGATGAAGAAGCAGTTCACCACGCCGATCGCCAGCCCCGATCCGGCCGCCTACTGAGCGTTCGCCGCGAATGATGCGCACCGCGGGACGGATCCCGCGGTGCGTGTTTGCAAGATCAGGATAGAACCGGCGCGATGAACTACAATTGGAACTGGCGGATCTTCTTCGACGCCTCGCCGGAGGGTAACGGCACCTATCTCGACATGCTGCTCTCCGGGCTCATGTGGACGATCGCGACCGCCCTCTGCTCCTGGATCATCGCGTTCTTCCTCGGCTCCCTGATCGGGGTGATGCGGACTCTGCCGTCCAAGACCGCCAACGCGATCGGCACGGCCTATGTCGAGCTGTTCCGCAACGTGCCGCTGCTGGTGCAGATGTTCCTCTGGTATTTCGTGCTGCCCGAGGTGGTGCCGACGCAGTTCGGCGACGCGATCAAGCAATTGCCCGATGCGCCGTTCTACACCGCGGTGGTGTGCCTGGGCTTCTTCACCGCCTCGCGGGTGGCCGAGCAGGTCCGGGCGGGCATCCAGTCGCTGCCGCGCGGCCAGCGCATGGCCGGCACCGCGATGGGCTTCACGGTCTACCAGACCTACCGGTACGTCCTGCTGCCGAACGCCTACCGGATCATCTTGCCGCCGATGACCTCGGAATTCCTGAATAACCTGAAGAACACTTCCGTGGCCCTGACCATCGGTCTCCTGGAGCTGACCGCCCGGGCCCGCTCGATGCAGGAATTCTCGTTCCAGGTGTTCGAGGCGTTCACGGCGGCGACGCTGCTCTACGTGATCATCAACCTCGTGGTTGTCACCGCCGCGACCTTCCTGGAGCGCGCCGTCACGATCCCGGGCCAGCGCTGAGGCGCCGGCCCGCCCCCCGACCTCCCCGCTCCGCCGGCGCACGGCCACCGCGAACAGGCCCCGATGCTCTCGAATTTCGACTTCAACGTCATCCTCTCGTCCCTGCCCTACCTGTTCGGTCAGGGCATGGTCTTCACGGTGACGCTCACCGCCATGGCGGCGATCGGCGGCGTGATCATCGGCACGCTGCTGGCGATGGCCCGGCTGTCGAGCGTGCCGGGGCTCAGCCACATCGCCAAAGGCTATGTCGAGCTATGCCGCTCGCTGCCGCTCGTGCTGGTGATCTTCTGGTTCTACTTCCTGGTGCCGTATATCGGCGCCTACCTGACCGGCGCCTCGACCCCGATCCAGGTCGGCGCCTTCCCGTCGGCCCTGATCACCTTCATGGCCTTCGAGGCGGCCTACTTCTCTGAGATCATGCGCGCGGGCATCCAGTCGATCCCCAAGGGGCAGACCGGGGCGGCCTTGGCGCTCGGCATGAACTACTGGCAGACCATGGCCAACGTCGTGCTGCCCCAGGCCTTCCGCAACATGCTGCCGCTGCTGCTGACGCAGACCGTGGTGTTGTTCCAGGATACCTCGCTGGTCTACGTGCTCTCGCTCACCGATTTCATGGGCGCCGCCTCGAAGGTGGCCCAGCGCGACGGCCGCCTCGTCGAGATGTATATCTTCGCCGCCATCGTCTACTTCGTGATCTGCTTCACGGCCTCGTTCCTGGTGCGTCGCCTGCAGCGCCGCGTCGCCATCATCCGCTGACCGACACTGGAGTCCGCGCCATGACCTCGACCCCGATGCCGGCCCCGTCCGTCAAGGAGCCCGTCGCCGACGCCGCCCACGCCCCCCGGGATGCCGGGCTGCAGCCCGGCACCCTCGTCGCCGGCGTGCCGGATGCGGCCCCCGGCGAGACGATGATCGCCATCGACAACATCAGCAAATGGTACGGCGACTTCCAGGTGCTGACCAACTGCACCACCAAGGTCGCCAAAGGCGAGGTCGTGGTGGTCTGCGGCCCGTCGGGTTCGGGCAAGTCGACCCTGATCAAGTGCGTCAACGCCCTCGAGCCGTTCCAGAAGGGCCAGATCACGGTGGCCGGCACCAAGGTCGCCGACAAGGCGACCAACCTGCCCAAGCTCCGCTCCCGGGTCGGCATGGTGTTCCAGCATTTCGAGCTGTTCCCGCACCTGTCGATCACCGACAACCTGACCATCGCCCAGCGCAAGGTCCTGGGGCGCAGCGCCGAGGACGCGAAGAAGCGCGGCCTCGACCTGCTGGCCCGGGTGGGCCTGAGCGCCCATGCCGACAAGTTCCCGGGCCAGCTCTCGGGCGGCCAACAGCAGCGTGTGGCGATCGCCCGGGCGCTCGCCATGAACCCGGTGGTGATGCTGTTCGACGAGCCGACTTCGGCGCTGGACCCGGAGATGGTCGGCGAGGTGCTCGACGTGATGGTCGAGCTCGCCAAGGAGGGCATGACCATGATGGTCGTGACCCACGAGATGGGCTTCGCCCGCAAGGTCGCCGATCGGGTGATCTTCATGGATCGCGGCGAGATCGTCGAGGATGCCAAGAAGGAGGACTTCTTCGGCAGCCCCCGCTCCGAGCGCGCCCAGACCTTCCTGTCGAAGATCCTGCAGCACTAATTTTTTGCGCTGGTCATCTTGGCGTGACAGGGGCGATGCCCGCCCGCGTCACGCTGTCCGCTTGCGACCGCGGGTGCTGGTCCTGAGGCCGGCCGCGAGAACCTCCCCCATCCGCACCTGCCAGCCTGGGCCGGTGGCCTGATAGCCCTCGATCACGTCCGGCGGCAGGCGCAGGGTCACGAGCTTCTTGCGTGTCTCCGATCTCGGACGGCCACGCTGCGTGAGTCTCGCGAAGAGTGCCGGATCCAGGGCCTCGGAGGCCGGACGTGCCTGCGCGGCCTGTTCGTCGGTGATCTCCGGTGCGTCCGGATCGCGGGCGATCGCGGCCTGGATCCGGGCCTCCTCGGCGTCGCTAATCGGGCCTGCCTTACGCTTGGTCATAGAGGCTCCTCTCCTTGCGGCTGGCCGGGCGGAGGCTGATGGCCGTCACCGCCTCCGTCCCGAGCGGCGAGAACACCAGCGCCCGCAAATGCTCGTCGAGTCAGCCGATGGCGATGAATTGCGGGCGGCCGTCCGGCCCCGGATAGGTCGGAACGATGACGGCGCTGTCCCATTCGAAACGGTCGCGGGCATCGATGAAATCAAGACCATGCCCCTCCGGCTCGGGGCGCAGGTTGATCGCGCGCTTGCGCTCATCCCAGACCAAATGCACGGTAATATCGTAGTTACAGAATAACCCGTCGGCAAGGACGTTCGCACAGCGATTCCCGTGCCCTGTCCGGGCTCATCGATCGGCCGCACAGGAGATGCAAGACGGTCTTAACCCACCCCCGCCTGCGCGGCCCGATACTCGCGGCCGTGCTGGCAATAGCCCTCGACGATGCGGATCATCATCGCGCGCTTCTCGGCGTCGAGGGGGGACAGGATCCGGGCCGGGCGGCCGCCCCAAAGATAGCCGGCCTCCAGGATCTGGCCGGGATCCGTGGTGGCGCCGGCCGCCAGCATGACGTCGTCGGCGATCAGCGTGCCGGGCGCCACCGTGGCGCCGATCCCGATCAGCGCCCGGGCGCCGATCCGGCAATCGGCGATCCGGACGTTGTGCGCGATGGTCGTGTCGCGCCCGATCACCACGCCCTCGGCCCGGGTGCGGATCGTGGTGTTGTCCTGGATGTTGGTGTCGGCCCCGACCACGATCGGCCCGACCTCGGCGTTCAGGTCGCAGCAGAACAGCACGCTGGCGCCGGCGCCGAGGCTGACCCGGCCGCGCAGGCGCGCGGTGCGGGCGACGAACACGCTGTTCTCGACCTCGGGCGGCTGCCTGGGTTCGGCGGCCGCGCCGTCGCCCATCCGCTCGCGCAGGCGCTCGGCCCGCTCGGCGACCTCGTCCGGACCCACCGGCCGGCTCGGCCGCGCCGGGCTGCCGGCATAGGCGTGGCCGCCTTCGAGCTTCATGCGGGGGAACACGGTCGCGCCGGCCTCGATGACCGCGTGGTCGCCGATCTCGGCCCCGTCGAGGATCACCACGTCGTCCTCGATCACGACGTCGGAGCCCACCGTGCAGGCATGCACGACGCTGTTGCGCCCGACCGTGACCCGGTCACCCACCTGCGTCCCGTGGGTGAGCGTGGCGATATGCACCGTCGAGCGGTGACCGAGCCAGAACCGGTCCCCGAGGGTGATGGTCTGCCCGTCGGCGCGGATCACCGCTTCGTCGCCGATCCAGGCCTGCGTGCCGATGCGGGCGGCGCCGATCACCGTGCTGCCGCGCCCGCACCAGACCGGGCGGCTCGTGAAATCCGGCAGGACGCCCGCGTAGGGCAGGATCAGGTCGGGGGTCACACGGTCATCCTTCTCCGCCGATTGCCAACCGATCGCGCCCGCGGGCGAATGCGGCTCAGCGTGCCATATAGAGGCGCGGCCGGGTGTGACAGGCGCGGGAGCATCCCGCGCCGCCCGAGGACCGCCGGACGAGGATCGTTGGACCCGACCATGAGTGCCCCCGCCCCGAGCGTCGCCATCCAGGCCGAGCCCTTCAACACCGCCGCCGAGATCGCCCGGATCGGCGCGGAACTCGGCGGCCGGGCCGGCGCGATCGTCACCTTTACGGGCCTGTGCCGGGACGAGGGCGGGCGCCTCGCCGCCCTGGAGCTCGAACATTACCCCGGCATGGCCGAGGCCGAGATCCTCCGGGTCGCCGAGGCGGCCGTCGCCCGCTGGCCGCTCCAGGCCTTGCGGGTGATCCACCGGCACGGCTTGGTGTCGCCGGGCGACGGCATCGTGCTGGTGGTGACCGCCTCGAGCCACCGGGTCGCGGCCTTCGAGGCGGCGGATTTCCTGATGGATTATCTCAAGACCCGCGCGCCGTTCTGGAAGCGCGAGCACTTGGCCGACGGCACCACCGGCGGCTGGGTCGAGGCCGCCGCCCACGACGATGCGGCGGCCGAGCGCTGGAGCTGATCCGGTCTACAGGATCGCGTTGAGCAGCACGGCCGCGAGGCCGCCCGCGATCGCCAGGCCGAGGAGAACCACGCTGCTGAGCTGGTCCCCCGTATCCACGGTCCGGCCGGGGCCGAGGGAATGGGTATGGGGCTCGTTGCTGCTCACGCGGTCTCTCCTGGGGGCGCCCGGCTCCCTGCGGGAGCGGCTGCGCGGGCGGACAACGCGCGAAACGCCGTCCGGTCTCGGCGCACCGCACACAAGCTGGTAGAGAGCCACACTTGACCATGGCCGGCCCGCGGCGTTCGTGAGCCCGCGGTACGGGAGCGGTGATGACGGACGGTCAATCTCGGGACTTGGACGGCCCGGTCGGGCCCTGGCAGGGAGCCTTGCCGCTGGCGGCCTCGGGCATCGCCGTCGTCTGCTTCGCGGCGGCGCTGGCGCTCGCCTGGATGTCGGTGGGCACGCTGCTGCTGATCTTCGCGGGCGTGCTGCTCGGCGTGTTCCTCGACGGCCTGACCCGGGGGCTCGGTCGCGTCCTGCCCCTGCCCCGGGGCGTGCGCCTGACCATCGCGAGCCTCGCGGTCGCGGTCGCGGCGATCGGCTTCGGGACCTATGGCGGCGCCACCATCGTGCAGCAGGGGCGCGACCTCGGCACCACGATCAAGGACCAGGCCGGCACCGTGTCGAGCTGGCTGTCCGAGCGCGGCATCGACGTGCCGAGCCTCGCCCCGCAGGGCGGCGGCAAGGACGGCTCCACCGACGCGAGCCAGCGGGAGGGCGGTCTCGGCGGCCTCGCCAACGGCCTGCTCAAGGGCAGCAGCTCGATCGTGTCCGATGCGGGCAGCGTCCTGGGGCCGGCGGCGGCCGTGATCCTCGGGCTGTTCGACGCGCTCGGCAACCTGCTGGTGATCGCCTTCCTGGGGCTCGCCTTCGCGGCCGACCCGGAGGCCTACCGCGACGGGGTGCTGCGCTTCGTGCCTCCGCAGAAGCGCCGCCGCGCGGCCAAGGTCCTCGACGGCGCCGGCGAGACCCTGCGGCACTGGCTGTTCGGCCAGCTGATCATCATGGCGGTGATCTTCGTCTGCACCTGGGCTGGGCTGGCCTTCCTGGGGATCGGCGGCGCGCTGATCCTCGGCCTCCAGGCCGGGCTGCTGGCCTTCGTGCCGACTGTGGGCCCGCTGGTGGCGGGTCTCGTGATCATCCTGGCGGCCCTGGCCTCGGGCCTGAAGGCGGTCATCGGCTCCATCGGCGTCTACCTGGCGGTGCAGTGCCTGGAGAGCTACGGGCTGACGCCGTTCATCCAGAAGCGGGCGCTGGACATCCCGCCGGCCACGATCTTCGCCGGTCAGCTGATCCTGGGCGTGATCTTCGGCCTCTGGGGCATCGCCCTCGCGCTGCCCCTGATGGCGGTGATCAAGGTCTTGCTGGAGCAGCTCTACGTGGAGGACACTCTCCACGAGCAGCCGAGCAGTTGAGGCGCGCGGCGCGCCGCGGTCACGGCCAGATCGGCGCGCCGTCCAACCCCGCGGTTTCCGGCAGGCCGCAGATCAGGTTCGCGTTCTGCACCGCCTGACCGGCGGCGCCCTTGCCGAGATTGTCGACCACGCCCATCGCGATCACCAGGTTGCGCGCGGGGTCGGCCGCATAGCTGATGAAGGCTAGGTTCGAGCCGGTCGCCCATTTGGTCTGCGGCGGCCTGTCGGTCACGCGGACGAAGGCCCGACCGGCATAGAAGCGCCGGGCCGCGTCCAGGCACTGGCTCGCGGTGGCCTGGCCGCGGCCATAGATCGTGACGAGGATGCCGCGGGTCATCGGCACCAGATGGGGCGTGAACACCAGTCCGGCCGCGCTTCCGCCGCTCAGCCGCTCGATCGTCTCGGCGATCTCGGGCATGTGGACATGGTCGAGCAGGCCGTAGGGCACGAGGTTCTCGTTGGTCTCGGCGTAGCCGAACCGGCTGTCGGCGCCACCCCGGCCGGCTCCGGAGAGACCGGTCTTGGCGTCGATCACGATGTTGCCGGGCTCGATCAGCCTGTCGGCCAGCAGCGGTGCCAGCGCGGTCAGCGTCGCCGCGGGGAAGCAGCCTGGGTTGGCGACGCGGGTCCGGCCCGCGATCTGAGCTGGCCAGACATCGGCCAGGCCGTAGACCCAATTCCCGACGTAGCGGTGGTCGCCGCCGATATCGACGATCTTCACATCCGTGGGGACGCGCGCCAGCGCCGCTTCCGACGTGCCCGTGGGCAGCGACGCGAACAGCACGTCGAGTTTTGGCAGGGCCTCGGGGTCCCATGGCTCGATCCTCAGCTGCGCGAGCCTGGCCGGGACGCCGGGAAAGCGCTCCACCAAGCGGCTGCCGGCGCTGCCCTCGCCCGCGGCGTAGACCAACTCGAAAGACGGGTGGCTCGCGATCAGGCGCATCGCCTCGCCGCCGCCAAACCCGCTGATCCCGACAATGCCGACGCGGAAGCTCATGGTGGTGTCCTTCTGGAGTTCGGGCAAAAGAAAACCCCCGGAGCCGAGGGCTGCGGAGGTTCAGGAACGCGGGCCTGGGCCGGTCCGGCGGGCGGGGCTTACGGTGAGGCCGTCACGACGCGGAAGGACACGGATCGACGCGCAGCCCGAGGAGCCGCCGGTTGGGTGCAGCGACGTCGGCGTCGGTTACAGAGGGGCCGGTTCCTGGGCATGGGGGGCGAGCATGTTGCCGCCCGCCTGCCTCGTCAACCGGAATGTCGGCCCAGCGCCCGGGCAGGACTCGGGCAGCGGCCGCGCCAGGACCCCTTCTGGGAGGCCCTGGCAATCTTCGGGATGCCAGGCGGGGGTTGGAGCCGGCGACCGGACCAGTGGGAGCGATCGCCCCGGGCCTCGCCCGGTTCGGTCAGACCTGCGCTTGGCCGCCATCGACAAAGAACTCGGCGCCGTTGACGAAGCTCGCCGCGTCCGAAGCCAGGAAGAGAACCACCTTCGCGATCTCCTCCGGCTCACCGACACGCCCGAGCGGGATCCGCGAGCCCAGGGCGTCGAGAAGGCCCTGCTGCTTCTGCGCATCCTCGCCGGCCAGGCCGACGAGCCCCGGCGTGCGCGTCGCGCCGGGGCTGACGACGTTGACGCGGATGCCGCGATCCTTGAGGTCGAGGATCCAGCTGCGGGCGAAGTTGCGCACCGCCGCCTTGCTGGCCGAGTAGACGCTGAAGGCGGGCGTCCCCTCGATGCCCGCGGTCGAGCCGGTCAGCACGATCGCGCCGCCATCCTTCAGGAGCGGAAGGGCTTTCTGGACGGTGAAGAGCGTGCCCTTCACGTTGGTGTCGAAGGTCTGGTCGAACTGTTCCTCGGTAATGGCACCGAGCGGGGCGAACCCGCCGCCACCCGCATTGGCGAAGACGACATCGATCTGCGCGTGCTTCTGCTGGACCGCATCGTAGAGGCGGTCGATATCGGCGAAGTTCGCCATGTCGCCGCGCACGCCCGTCACGCGGCCGCCGATCGCCATCACGGCCGCGTCCAGCGCATCCTGACGGCGTCCGGTGATGAAGACGGACGCGCCTTCCTGCGAGAAGGCCTTGGCGGTCGCGAGGCCGATGCCGCTCGTGGCGCCGGTCACCACCACCACCTTGTTCTCAAATCGGTTGGTCATCGTCATTCCCTTGGGTCCAGCGGCGCTGCGGCCGATGCCGAGAGAGATGCGCCGACAACGATGATCCTTGCAGAAGGCAAAACTGGCACTTAGCGTTCCACTTGGGGAACGATGATGCGCCACGATCTCAACGACTACGTCTACTTCGCGGAGGTGGTGGCCCATGGCGGCTATGCCGCGGCCGGCCGGGCGCTGCGCGAGCCCAAATCGAAGCTCAGCCGCCGCATCTCGGCGCTGGAGGCACGGCTCGGCGTGCGGCTGATCGAGCGCTCCAGCCGGCGCTTCCGCGTGACCGAGGTCGGGCAGAGCTTCTACGAGCGCTGCCGCGCGATGATGCTGGAGGCGGAGCGGGCTGAGGCGCTGGTCGCCGAAGCGCAGGCCGAGCCGCATGGCCGCATCCGGATGAGCTGCCCGGCGAATCTGGCGAAGGTGATTTCCGCGATCGCGCGCGGCTTCCTCGCCCGTTACCCGAAGGTTCAGCTCCAGCTCGTCGTGACGGATCGGGCCGTCGATCTCATCGAGGAGCGGGTCGATCTCGCCCTGCGCGTTCGCCGCGCGCTGACGAGCGATGCCTCGCTCACCATGCGCGTGCTCGGCAACTCGCGCTGGATACTCGTCGCCAGCCCGCAGACAGCGAGCCAGCTCGGCGCCGACATCGCGGATCTTGCGTCCTTCGCGACGCTCGGCACCAACGACGAGGCGGGCGAAGTCACCTGGACCCTCGAGCGCGACGACGGGGCCGTGCATGTGCTGCGCCACGAGCCGCGCATGGCCTGCGCCGATTACGCCGTTCTCTGCGACGCGGCCGCGGACGGGCTGGGCGTCGCCTTCCTCCCCGACCATGCCTGCGCGGCGCATATGGCCTCCGGCAAGCTGGTCCGCATCTTCCGGGACTGGCGGAGCAAGGACGGCATCGTCCACCTCGTCTTCACGACGCGGCGCGGCCTGCCGCCCGCCGTACGGGCCCTCATCGACCACGTCGCGAAGGAGTTTCCCGAGCTGTGAGCGAAGGGTTTCGGACGTGCGCTCCCAGCTGGCGACCCGTCAGCCGCGCAGGGCGTCCTCGATCATCCGGGCCACCGCCAGCGCGCGGCCGTCGTCGCCGAAGCGGCCGATCACCTGGACGCCCACCGGCAGGCGTTCGCCCGGCACCGGCACGTTCACGCAGGGCACGCCCATCAGGGTCCAGAGCTGGTTGAAGCGCGGATCGCCCGTGGAGGCCAGGGTCGCGGGGGCCGGGCCCGGGGCCGAGAAGGTCAGGATCGCGTCGTACGCGGAAAACAGGCCCTTGAGCACGCGGCGAGCCCGGTGGGCGTGGCGGCGGGCGTCGTCGTATTCGGCAGCCGCAATCGCCGCGCCGGCATCGAGATGCTCCCGGACCCGCGGCGGCAGCGCGTCGCGGTGGCCGTCGTATTCCCAGGCCAGCGCCAGCCGGCCCTCGAAATTCTGGATGATGCGGTGGCGCTCCCAGGCGAGCGCCAGCTCCGGCGGCAGCGCGAGGTCGGTGACCTGCGCCCCGGACCGCTCGACCGCCTGACGGGCGCGGGCCAGGGCGGCCTCGGCTTCCGGCTCCGGCGCCTCGGCGAAATCCTGCCGCACCAGGCCGATGCGCGGCGCCGAGCCGGGCTCGGCCCGGGCGATCTCCGGACGGCCGGTGACCAGCGCCAGGGCGTGGGCGACGTCCGCGACCCCGGCGGCGAACAGCCCGACCGTGTCGAGTGCCCAAGAATAGGTCTTCACCCCGACCGTCGGGATCAGCCGGAAGGACGGCTTCACCGCCGCGCAGCCGCAATAGCTCGCCGGCCGGATCACCGAGCCCGCCGTCTGGGTGCCGAGCGCGAGGGGCAGCAGCCCCGCCCCTACCGCGGCGGCCGAGCCCGCCGAGGATCCGCCCGGGCTGTGGCCGGGATCGTGCGGGTTGACCGTCGCGGTCGGGTCGCTGCTGGCAAACGCCGTGGTTGTGGTCTTGGCCAGGGCCACCGCGCCGAGGCCCTTCAAGCGCGCCACCACCGCGGAATCGCCCCGGGGCCGCCAGCCTTCATAGAGCGCGGAGCCCATCTGGGTCGGCAGCCCGGCGCTGTCGATGATGTCCTTCACGCCGACCGCGATGCCGGCGAGCGGCCCGGAATCCGGGATGGCCGGGTCGTCGTCCAGGGTGACCAGCGCCCGCAACTCCGGCTCCCGTGCGGCGAGGGCCGCGCGGCACAGGTCGATCGCGCCCGCGGGCGTCAGGGTGCCGGCTTCGATGCGGGCGCGGAGGTCGAGGATTGACAGCATACTGTATTCAGTCCCTGGGCCGGGTCGCTGTCAACTCAAGCGCTCGCCGCCGAAGTGGAGGCCGGTTCGGCCTCAGCGAGCGCGTGACATCGAGGATTGAGAACCGCCCCCGATCGCACGGCGACCGGGGGCGGTTCTCGAAGGCCACAGGCCGGGCCATTCGCGAATCGGCGTTGACGAACGCTTTACGCGACCGTGCGCATCGTCTGGGTCATGTGGCGTGGCGTATCCCTGTTCTCCGCCCTGGCGCTGTTCGGCGCGGGGCTCACCGCTTGCTCGATCAACCGGTTCGAGCGGCGCGACCCGTGGCGCGACCAGGCGGAGCAAGTCTGCCTGGCCAAGAAGCTCGTCGAGCCCACCGAGTTCATCACGCCGATCGCGGCGATGGACGGGCCCGGCCCGTGCGGCATGCAGCAGCCCTTCCGGGTGACGCGGCTGGCCGGCGGCACGGTTGTGATGAAGCAGCGGATGACCCTGGGCTGCCCGGCGCTCGCCGAGGCCGAGGCCTGGCTCGCCGACACGATCCAGCCCGCCGCGAACCTGTATTTCGGCGTCCCGGTGGCCGAGATCAACGCCGGCTCCTATTCCTGCCGGGGGCGCAACAACCAGCCCGGCGCCAAGCTCTCCGAGCACGGCTTCGGCAACGCGATCGACGTGATGTCGATCAAGCTCGCCGACGGCCACGTCATCACGATCAAGGGTGGATGGCGTGGCACGGAAGCCGAGCAGGGCTTCCTGCGTGAGATCTTCCTGGGCGCCTGCCAGCGCTTCACCACGGTGCTGGCCCCGGGCTCGAACGTGTTCCACTACGACCACATCCACGTCGACCTCGCCCGGCACGACCCGCGCGGCCTGAAGCGGATCTGCCAGCCGCTGATCAAGTTCACGCCCCAGCTCGGGACCGGCGCCGAGCGGCCCCTGTCGCGCCCGCTGCCGCCGCCGCGCCAGCCGGCCGCCCCGCAGGCCCCGGTGGATATCGAGGAGGACGATCCCTACGGCGTCGCGCCGATGTCGAAGGCCGCGAGCCCGACCCAGGTCGCCCGCGCCCCGGCCCGCCTGCCCGCGGCCTCGGCCTATACCGCCGCGCCGCCGGTCCGCCCCGCCCCCCGGATCGCCGCCGCCCCCGAGGAGCCGGCGCAGGATTACGACGAGCCGCTGCAGCTCGGCGCGCCGCCGCCGAGCACGGGGCCGATCTACTGAGACGGTCGGTCTTCGGCGACCCGAAAAGAGGTCCGGACCTGTAGCGGCCGAGCCGCACAGATCGGCTAAAGCGTGCCTGTTTGCATGCGGGAGCTTGACTGGCGCCCCGGCGGGGCCATCGTCTCGCGCATGCAGGACAGCACCCCCGCCGAGGCACGCGCCATGCGCCCGATCCTTCACAGCCTGGCCCTCGGGCTGGCCCTCCTCTCCGTCGCGCAGCCGGCCCTGGCCCGCTCGGCCCGGGAGGATATCGAGCCCGCCGAGGAGCGGATTTTCCCGTTCGACGCCCAGATCCCGGGCTGCCAGGATCCGAGCGTCCTGGAGCGGGTCTCGACCAACTTCGCCGAGAAGGAGGCGAAGTACTGGAATTCGTCGATGACGATCCGGTCCTTCGACACGATCGAGCGCACCGCCTGGCGGCCCTGGGGGCTGGACACCTATCCGCGCCGGTTCTGCTCGGCCACCGTCACCACGTCGGACGGCGTGCGCCGCAAGGTCGATTACTCGGTCCGCGAGAGCCTTGGCATCATCGGGGCGACCTGGGGTGTCGAGTTCTGCGTCCACGGCCTCGACCGCGACCTGGCCTACGCCTACGCCACCGCCTGCCGGATGGCGCGGCCCTGATCATGCGCGTCGGCGCCGCCTGCCTGGCCGGCCTGCTGCTCGCGGGGCCGGCCGCCGCCCAGGATTATGGTGGCTTCAGCCGCCGGGGCGAGCCTGGCGCGTTCGATTTCTACGTGCTGGCCCTGTCGTGGTCGCCGACCTACTGCGCCGGCGTCGGCGAACGCCGGAACGACGTGCAATGCACCCCCGGCCGCGGCCTCGGCTTCGTGGTGCACGGGCTCTGGCCGCAATACACCCGCGGCTACCCGCAGAACTGCTCCGCCGTGGAGCGGGCGCCGACCCGGCAGGCGCTCGAGGTGGCCGGCCAGGTCTATCCGAGCGAAGGCCTCGCCCGGCACGAGTGGCGCGCCCACGGCACCTGCTCCGGCCTCGACCCGGCCCGCTACTTCCAGGCCGCCCGCGACGCGCGCCTCGCCGTGACGATTCCCGACGGCCTGAAGGGCGGCGCCCCGCAGAGTCTGGCGCCGATCGAGATCGCCCGGCAATTCGTCGCCGCCAATCGCGGCCTGCGCCCGGACATGATGGCGGTGACCTGCACCCGCGGGCAGCTGCAGGAGGTGCGGATCTGCTTCTCCAAGGACCTGCGCGGCTTTACCCCCTGCCCCGAGGTCGCCCGCGGCAATTGCCGCGCGCCCGAAATCACCCTCGACGCCGCCCGCTGACTTTTTTGACCGTTTTCGCGGTTCGAGGCTGGACCCGGACCGCGGGATCCGCTTGAGGGCGACGCCATGAACTATCGGCACGCCTTCCACGCCGGCAACCATGCCGACGTGCTCAAGCACCTCGTCCTGGCGCGGGTGCTCGCCCATCTCTGCCTCAAGGACAAGCCGTTCCGGGCGCTCGACGCCTTCGCGGGCCTGGGCGTCTACGACCTGACTGCCGACGAGGCCTCCCGCACCGGCGAGTGGCGGGACGGATGGGGCCGCATGGACGAACCCTTCGCGCCCGAGGTCGAGCTGTTGCTCGCGCCCTACCGGGAGGCGGTGGCGGCGGTGCAGGCCCGCTATGGCGCCACTGCCTATCCCGGCTCGCCCGCGGTGATCCGCGAGGCCCTGCGGCCCGGCGACAAGGGCGTGTTCGTCGAGCTCCACCCGGAGGACGCCGCGACCCTGCGGGAGCGCTACGAGCGCGACGGGCGCACCAAGGTCCTGAGCCTCGACGGGTGGACGGCGGTGAACGCGCAGATCCCGCCCCCGGAGCGGCGCGGCCTCGTGCTGATCGACCCGCCCTACGAGGTGCCGGGCGAGATCGAGCGGCTCGGGACCCACCTCGCCCGGGCGGTGGCGAAATGGCCGACCGGCCTGTTCCTGGCCTGGTACCCGATCAAGGATGCGGCCGCGATCGACCGCATGGTCCGGGATCTCGACGCCGCCCTGCCCCGCCCGGCCCTGCGCCTCGACCTCCTGATCGACCGGCCGGACGACCCGACGCGGCTGTGCGGCAGCGGGTTGATCGTGGTCAATCCGCCCTGGCGTCTGGCCGAGGAGGCGCTGCTGTTCTTGCCGGCCCTAGCTCAGCGCCTGGCCCGCGGGGAGTTCGGCGGGTTTCGCTGCGATCCGATCGGCCCGCGGGACTGATTCGTTACTATTGATCCGGGCCCGCGTCGGCGTCACACTTCCTTAAGAGGTTTCGCGCAGGCGCCGGACAAGCTGTTGTGGCGACAAAGCCACATTTCTCTGCAGACCCGCGGCGGCCCTGCAAGAATGACTAAAAACTAGGCAAGTGCCATTTGTTTGCTTTTGTGTCATCGGCGGGCCGGTGTCAGCTTAACCGGGAACCAATTCCAACGAGCTGCGACACCATGCTGAAGCGATCCACCCTGGCCGGCTTGGCCACCGTGCTGCTCTCCTCGACCGGCATCCTCGCGGCCGACCTGCAAGCCTCCGCCCCCGTGCCCGTGCCGCCCCCGGCCGAACCCTGCAAGGCCACGCTGATCGGCCCGGCCTATGGCGGCGTGATCAAGGCCAACCCGAACCCGACCTGCTTCTCGGCCGGCCCGCTGGGGGATCTCTATGTCGGCGGCGCCGTCACCGGCTACGCCTACACCCAGACCAACCCGTTCGCGTCGTTCTCGACGCCCGCCGCCCCGAACGACCGCGACCGCTCGGCGCGGGTCGACTTCTCGAATCTCCAGGGCATCATCCAGAAGCCCGAAGGCGCATTCCAGTTCTACGTTCAGGCGGGCGCCTACTCGATCCCGCAGCTCGGCTTCCCGACCCTCGGGACGTTCACCCAGACCGATCTGCTGTTCGGACCGGTCCCGGTGGCCTTCGGCCGGATCCAGATCAACGATGAATGGTCGGTCCAGGGCGGGCGGATGTTCACCCTGATCGGCACGGAGCTGCTGTTCACCTACCAGAACCTGAACATCAACCGCGGCCTCCTGTTCGTGCAGGAGAACTTCATCAACCACGGCGTGCAAGTCAATTACAGCAGCGGCCCGCTCTCGGTCTCGCTCGCGGGCACCGACGGCTTCTTCTCCAACGAGATCAGCTGGCTGACCGGCAACGTCGCCTACAAGCTCGACGACTACAACACGATCGGCGTGAACGGCGGCCTCAACCTCGGCCGCACCAACGCCCTCGACCGCAGCCCGCGCTACCAGTTCGCCACTCCGAACTTCCAGCAGAATAGCGGCATCTTCAACATCAACTACACCTACGCGAACGGCCCATGGATCGTCTCGCCCTACTTCCAGTTCACCAACGTCGAGCGGGATGAGCGCGTCGGGATCACGAGCAGCGCGTCGACCTTCGGCGGCGCGCTTCTGGCCGCCTACTCCTTCAACGACATCTTCTCCCTGGCCGGGCGCGTCGAGTACACCGAGCAGACCGGCGTGCGCGGTGGGACCACCCCCAACCTGCTCGGCTTCGGCCCCGGCAGCAACGCCTTCTCGGTGACCGTCACGCCGACCTTCACGTTCGACCGCTACTTCTTCCGGGTCGAATACGCCCATGTCGAGCTCGGGGGCATCACGCGCGCGTCCGTCTTGGACGGCGGGACGATCGCGCCCGGTACCGGCTTCGGCCGCTACGGCAACCGCACCTCGCAGGACCGCTACATGGTCGAGACCGGCATCACGTTCTGATCCGATTCTCCGGACCGGCCTCCGGGCTGGGCTTTTCGACGACCCCCGGGCACCCGCCCGGGGGTTTTTTCATGCGCGACGACACATTCGGATGCCTGGCGGGGAACGGATCGAATTCCGGCTTCCTCTGTGAGTTAAAGTATAGAGTATCTTTATCGTCATAGATGCCGGGATGTAGATCTCCGATAACGGAAGGGGTTATCCGTGCCGATGAGCGCGCGGAACTTGCGATGTGGGCGCGGAGTCACGTATTGTCCTTTGCTGTTGTGCATGAGTGGGTTGGGGGCATCTGGAAATGCCGCAGATCAAGGCTTTGTCGGACACGTTGCGGAGTGTTGCCGCGCCCGGCATGACGCCGAAGGCGTTGCGCGCGGCCGTCCGCGAGAAGCATCCCGATGCGACCAAGAAGGATATCGTGCGGGCCGCCTTCTATGCCTTGACCGAAGAGCACTCGAAGGATCTGGCTTGCCTCGCCGAGCTGCACGGCTTCGCCCTGGTCGAGCGCGTGTCCGAGGATGAGCGGACGATCAAGGTCGACGGTCACAAGAAGAAGCGTCGGCAAAAGCCCGTCGAGGCGGCGCCCGTTGAGGCGGTTCAGGCCGCGAGTTAACGGTACCTGCCGGGAGGCTGCCCGCCGGGCCGGCGTGATCGCGCCGGGTGCCGCTCAGCCCCTCTGGAGCAGGCGTCGGCCGGGACGATGCCCCTCCTCCCCGGTGTCGCGGAAGCCGAGCTTCTGCAGCAGCCCCCAGGAGGCGACGTTGCCGGGGCGGCATTCCGCCACGATGATCCGCGCCGGGAAACGCCGGACGAGAAGCCCGATGATCGCCGAGACCGCCTCGAAGGCGTAGCCGCGCCCGCGCGCCGCTCCGCCGATCCAGTAGCCGATCTCGATCGCCCCGGGGCCGCGCAGATGGGTGCCGACCACGCCGACGAGGTCGGGTCCGGCTAGGTCCGGGGAGGTCCCTTCGCCCGTCTGCAGCACCCCCGCGGGGCGCGTCCAGGCCCCGAGGAAGTGGTCCTGGCCGCGCGAGCCGCTGCGGATCAGCTGCTCGGCATCGCGCACCGTGAACGGGGCCGGCAGGAAATCGACCGCCGCGGTGATCGCCGGGTCGTCGGTGAGCCGGCGCAGATCCTGGGCATCCTCGGGCCGCAACGCCGCGATCGACAGGCGCGCGGTCTCGATCCGGGGCAGGTCGGCGAGGCTGTCGCGGGTGGCGCGAATGGTAAACATCGCTGCGATGTGGGGTCGCGGCCGGGCCGGGAAAGGTACGGTCATACCCCCGCGTTTCATCCCGCGAAGACTTTGACGACCTGTCGAACAGAGCGCGGCGGCGTCACGGATATGCCGGACGGGAACGGTTGCTTAACCTGAATCCGTCTTCATTGGGGCATCAAGTTGCGTCAGGCAAACGGGTGCGTCGATGCGGGTGCGTGGTACGGGTCGAGGGTTACGGACGCTGTCGCGCGTCGCCCTCATCGGCATCATCGGCGGCGGTGCCGCCGCCTGTTCCTCGGACGCATCGCGCCTGAGCAACCCATTCTCCAACCCCTTCTCGTCGGAGCCTGCCGCCACCGGCAGCCTGCCGGAGGGCGGCCTCAAGCCGGCGCCGGCGATCCGCACGGGCCGGATCCAGTCCGAGGCGCTCGGCGCCCCCGGTGCGGCTCCCCGCCCGGCCGCCACGGCGATCCCGGCCCCGACCCCGGCGGCCGCGCCGGCCACCCGCGTCGCCTCCACCGGCACCCCCGGCTGGAGCGCGCAGGGCGGCACGCAGATCACCGTGTCGAAGAACGACAGCCTGAACCAGATGTCGACGCGCTTCGGGGTGCCCGCCTCCGCGATCCTGTCGGCCAACGGCCTGTCCAATGCCAGCCAGATCACCCCCGGCCGGCAGATCGTGATCCCGGTCTACAATGCCTCCGGTCTGAACCCGGCCGCCGCCCCGATGACCGCGCGTCCGGCCCGGGCCGCCGAGGAGAAGCGCGAGGACGCGCGCCAGGTCGAGGCCAAGGTCGCCTCGAAGCGCGAGGAGGCCAAGGAGGCTGCCAAGCGTGAGGAAGCCAAGCGCGAGGAGGCCAAGGAGGCCGCCAAGCGTGCCGCCGCCGAGAAGGAGGCGGACCGCAAGGAGGCGCTCGCCCGGGATACCGCCGCCCGCAAGGCCGCGGACGAGAAGTCCCGCAAGGAGGCGTCCGTGAAGGAGGCCGACAAGAAGCAGCATGTCCGCCCCGGCCAGGTCGCCAAGGCGGACGAGAAGAAGGCCGATCCGAAGGCGGACGCGAAGGCCAAGGCCGAGGCGAAGGCCCAGGAAGCCAAGGCCGAAGCCAAGGCGGCCGCGAAGGCCGAGGCCGCCCAGAAGCTCGCCGAGGCGAAGGCCGCCAAGGAGGCGGCCCAGAAGGCCGCCGCTGCCGAGAAGCCCGAGAAGGTCGCCGTCAAGGAGACGCCGAAGCCGGTCGCCGCCGCAGCGCCCGCCAAGCCCGAGCCCGCCGCCACCGGGTCGGTCGCCGACGCGACGCCGTCGGAGAGCTTCCGCTGGCCCGCCAAGGGCCGGGTGATCTCGGGCTATGGCACCTCGGGCAACGAGGGCATCAACATCGCGGTGCCGGAAGGCACGCCGGTCAAGGCCGCCGAGGAGGGCACCGTGGCCTATGCCGGCTCGGACGTGAAGGGCTACGGCAAGCTGGTTCTGGTGCGCCACGCCAACGGCTTCGTCTCGGCCTACGCCCATAACGGCGAAATCGACGTGAAGCCCGGCGACAAGGTCAAGCGCGGCCAGACCATCGCCAAGTCCGGCGCCTCCGGCAACGTGACCTCGCCGCAGTTGCACTTCGAGATCCGCAAGGGCGGCTCGCCCGTGGACCCGATGTCCCAGCTCGCCAGCAACTGAGACGATACGACGAGGGTTGAGGCGGCGGTCCCGGGAGGGGCCGCCGTTTCTTTGTCAGCGCGTCGGCGCGGCTCAGCGCACCTGCATGCTGAAGTTCGGCTGCGGTTTCAGGCGGCCATCCTCGCTCTGGGCCGCGACCGCCGCGGGCAGGAACTCGGCGAGCGCCGTCGCCACCCGCCCGGCGGGCAGGTTAAGATCGTAGGCCAGCCGCTCGGTGACCGCATCCGGCAGGCACGCCGCGATGGCGTTGACCGGGACCGGGCGGTTCTCCCCGGGCCCGATCCAGGACTCGACGGCCTCGCCGTGACCGGACTCGCGCAGCCGGTCCAGGAAGGCGACCAGGCCGCCCGGGTAGAACTTGGCCAGCGCCAAAGCGAGCTTGCCGCTGCCGGTGCTCACGACCGCCCGGTCGGCCGCCGCGACCACGTCGCCGATCATGGTCTTCACACCGTCGAGCAGGCCCATCGCGTCGTGTCCCCCGGTTCCGTCAGCGCGCCCAAGGTCGGGCGGATCGGGCCGCCGGCAAGAGCGCATGCGGCAATTGCGCGGGGGTCGTATAGGGTGGCGTCGTCATCGAGGGCGTGATCTATGAAGCGCGTGCAGGCCGGTGTACTCGACGTCGCCTACCGGGAGGTCGGCCCCCCGGACGGCAAGCCGGCCGTGCTGCTCCACGGTTTCCCCTACGACATCCACGCCTACGACGCGGTGGCCGAGCGCCTCGCCGCGGACGGCGTGCGCTGCCTGATCCCGTATCTGCGGGGCTACGGGCCCACCCGGTTCCGCGACGACGCCACCCTGCGCTCCGGCGAGCAGGCAGCCCTCGGCGCCGACCTCCTGGCCTTCCTGGACGCCCTCAGGATCGAGCGGGCCGTGCTCGCCGGCTACGATTGGGGCGGCCGGGCGGCCTGCGTGGTGGCCGCGCTTTGGCCGGCCCGGGCGGCCGGGCTGGTCAGCGGCGGCGTGGCCTACAACATCCAGGATATCCCGGCCGCGGGCAATCCGGCCCCGCCGGAAATCGAGCACAGGTTGTGGTACCAGTACTATCTCCACGGCGAGCGCGGCCGCGCCGGCCTGGCGGCCAACCGCGCGTCATTCTGCGCCTTGTTGTGGCGGCTCTGGTCCCCGACCTGGCAATTCTCCGAGGAGATGTACGCCCGGACCGCCCGATCCTTCGAAGATAACCCAGATTTTGTGGACGTGGTGGTCCATTCCTACCGCCACCGCTTCGGATTGGTCCCCGGTGACCCGGCGCTCGTCGAGATCGAGGCCCTTCTGGCGGCCCAGCCGGAGATCACGGTCCCATCGGTCGCGCTGCTCGGCGCCGATGACGGCGTCGGCCCGCCCCCGGCAGAGGATACCGATGCCCGGCACTTCACCGGGCCCTACCGGCGCGCCATCGTCGCGGGGGTCGGCCACAACGTTCCCCAGGAGGCGCCGGACGCCTTCGCGGAGGCCGTGCTCGGCCTGCTGTGACGGCCTGAGCGCGGGGCGTTGCTTTCGGGAAGCCCCTGGCTATAGTCCGCGCGCTTTCAGACAGGTCTGCGGACGCCGTATCCGGCGGCAGGCCTGCGTGCCAATCGCAGGAGACGCTCGTTGATCACCCCCGCCTTCGCGCAAGGGGCCGCTTCGGCCGCTGGCGGAGCGGAGATCGCCTTTCAGGTGATCCCGTTCGTCCTGATCTTCGTGATCATGTATTTCCTGATCCTGCGACCGCAGCAGAAGCGGGTCAAGGACCACCAGGCGCTGATCCGGGCGGTGCGCCGGGACGACACGATCGTCACCAATGGCGGCCTGGTCGGGCGCGTGGTGAAGGCCGTGGACGACCAGCCCGAGATCGAGGTCGAGATCGCCCCGAACGTCCGCGTGCGGGTCGTGCGGACGATGATCTCCGAGGTCCGCGCCAAGGGCGGGCCTGCCAAGGCCGCCTGACACCTTCCATGAAGCGGCCGGCGTAACCCGCCGGCCCGAAAGAGAAAACTCCGGCCGATGCTGCGCTTCTCCCGTGCGAAGATCATCACGACCCTCGCGGCGATCCTGATCGGCCTGATGCTGGCGGTGCCGAGCTTCTTCACGCCCGAGCAGCGCAAGGGCTTCGTGGCGAGCCTGCCGTCCTGGTTCCCGACCTGGATCGTCCCGACCCGGGGCATCGTGCTCGGCCTCGATCTCCAGGGCGGCTCGCAGCTGCTGCTGGAGGTCGATCAGAATGAGCTGATCGCCTCCCAGGCCAAGGCCCTGCGCGACGACGTGCGCCGCACCCTCCAGCAGGAAAATGTCCGCGCCGACGGCGGCATCGGCCTGCTCCAGCGCGGCGTCCAGGTGAAGGTCGCGGACGACGCGGCCCGGGCCAAGATCCTGCCGAAGCTGCAGGAACTGTCGCTGCCGATCACCAGCGCGATCGGCCAGACCGCCGCCCGCACCCTCGACATCACCGAGCAGCCCGGCGGCGTGATCCGCCTGACGCTCACCGATGCCGGCATCACCGACCGTACCCGCCGGGCGGTCAGCCAGGGCATCGAGGTCATCCGCCGCCGGCTCGATTCCACCGGCACCACCGAGCCCTCGATCCAGCAGCAGGGCGCCGACCGGATCCTGATCCAGGTCCCGGGCGAGCAGAACCCGGAGCGGCTGGAGAAGCTGCTGGGCTCCACCGCCAAGCTCGAGTTCCGCATGCTCGCCGACAGCCCGTCGGGCGACGTCGACATGCTGCCCTCCAAGGACGAGAAGGGCGCCAAGGTCCCGGTCGAGCGCCGGGTCATGGCGGATGGCGGCGAACTGACCGACGCCCAGCCGGCTTTCGACCAGCAGTCGCATGAGCCGATGGTCAGCTTCAAATTCAACCTGCGCGGCGCCCAGCGCTTCGGCCAGGCGACCTCGGAGAATGTCGGCCGGCGCATGGCGATCGTGCTCGACAACGAGGTGGTCTCCGCTCCCGTGATCCGCTCGGCGATCACCGGCGGTTCGGGCCAGATCACCGGCAACTTCACGGTTCAGCAGGCCAACGACCTGTCGGTGCTGCTCCGGGCCGGCGCCCTGCCGGCGAAGTTCACCGTGGTCGAGCGCCGCGTCGTCGGCCCCGGCCTCGGCCGGGACTCGATCCAGGCCGGCAAGCTCGCGACCCTGGTGGCGGCGGGCCTCGTCGTCTGCTTCATGTTCGCCACTTACGGGACCTTCGGCTTCATCGCCAACATCGCCCTCATGGTCCATGTCGGGCTGATCCTGGGCCTGATGTCGGTGCTGGAGGCGACCATGACCCTGCCGGGCATCGCCGGCATCGTGCTCACCATCGGCACCGCGGTCGATTCCAACGTGCTGATCTACGAGCGCATGCGCGAGGAGAGCCATGCCGGCCGCTCGCTGATCTCGGCGCTCCAGGCCGGTTTCGACCGGGCGTTTGCGACGATCATCGACTCGAACTCGACCATGGCGATCGCCGCGCTGATCCTGTTCTTCCTCGGCTCCGGGCCGGTGAAGGGGTTTGCCGTGGTGTTCATCCTCGGCATCCTCACCACCGTCATCACCGCCGTGACGCTGACCCGGATGATGATCGCGGTGTGGTATAAGACGTTCAGGCCGAAGGCCCTGCCGTTCTGATTATTTGGAGATCGTCGAAGGAAGCGCGGGTGGCGCGACAGGCCCCCTCTCCCGTGCGGGAGAGGGTTGGGGTGAGGGATCAGGTCTCCCCGGACAGGTCGCACCCCTCACCCTATCCCTCTCCCGAACGGGAGAGGGGACCCGCGCCCCGGCTTCCTTCGTCGCGGCTCCTGTAGAAGAGACCCGACCATGCGCTTGCTTCGCCTCTGGCCCGATGAATCGCATTTCGACTTCATGCGCTTCCGGCGGCTGACCTTTCCGCTCTCGGCGGTGCTGTCGCTCGCCACCGTGGTACTGTTCCTCACCATCGGGCTGAACTTCGGCATCGACTTCAAGGGCGGCACCCTGGTCGAGCTGCAGGCCAAGTCCGGGACCGCCGACGTGGCCGCGATCCGGCACACCGCGGTGGGCTTCGGCTTCGGCGAGCCGGAGGTGCAGGAACTCGGCAACCAGGGCACCGTGCTGGTGCGCCTGCCGCTTCAGCCCGGCGAGCAGGGCCAGACCGCGGTGATGAACAAGGCGCACGCCGCCTTTGACGCGGATTACGACTTCCGCCGCACCGAGACCGTCGGCCCGCGCGTCTCGGGCGAGCTGGTCCAGTCCGGCACCCTCGGCGTCGTGCTGTCGGTGGTCGCGGTGCTGCTGTACCTGTGGTTCCGGTTCGAGCGGGAGCTGGCGCTCGGTGCCATCGTCGGCACGCTCCACGACATCGTGCTGACGGTCGGGGTGTTCATCATCACCCGCATCGAGTTCAACATGACCTCGATCGCCGCGATCCTGACCATCGTCGGATACTCGCTCAACGAGACCGTGGTGGTGTTCGACCGAACCCGCGAGCTGATGCGGCGCTACAAGACGATCCCCACAGTCGACCTGCTGAACCTGTCGATCAACTCGACCATGTCGCGCACCGTGATGACCTCGATCTCGTCGGGCCTGTCGCTCCTGGCGCTGGTCCTGTTCGGCGGCGAGGCGATCAAGGGCTTCGCCATCGTGATGCTCTGCGGCGTCGTGATCTGCACCTATTCGGCGATCTTCGTCTCGACTCCGGTGTTGATCTATCTGGGGCTGATGCTCTCGGGCGCCCGGGCGGCGACCGAGCGCTCCGGCGTCCCGCAACCCGCCGAGTAATTTTTGACGCGATGGCCGAACAGGCGACCCCGAAGAACTTCGACGCCGGCTTCGTGCCGGGGCGCCACATCATCGACACCTACGGCAATGGGGGCTTCCGCTTCGCCGGGATGTCGCATCGCGGCTCGCTCCTGCTCCTGCCCTCGGGGGTACGCGCCTGGGACGTGACCTCCCCGAAGGCGATCGACCGCACCTCCCTGCGCCCGGTCCAGGCCGAGGCGGCGGGGATCGAGTTGCTCCTGATCGGCACCGGCCTCGACATCGCGGCGATCGACCCGTCGTTGCGCGGCTGGCTCAAGGATGCCGGCGTCGGGCTGGACGTGATGCAGACCGGGGCGGCGGCCCGGACCTACAACATCCTGGTGGCCGAGAACCGCAAGGTCGCGGCCGCCCTGATCGTGGTCGATTGATGCCGGAGGTCGATGACAAGCCCGCCGAGACCGGCCTGCCCTTCGCGCAGGCCCATTGCGAGCAGCTGGTCCGGGAGGGCGACCCCGACCGCTACTACGCGACCCTGTTCGCCCCGGCCGCCGCCCGCCCGCACCTCTTCGCTCTCTACGCGTTCAGCCTGACCATCGCGCGGGTGCGCGAGGCCGCCTCGAACCCGATGGCCGGGGAGATCCGGCTGCAATGGTGGCGCGATGCGCTTCAGGGCGAGGCCCGGGGCGATGTCCGCGCCAACCCGGTGGCGGCGGCCCTCGAGGAGGCGATCCGGGTGAACCGCCTGCTGCGGCAGCCCTTCGTCGATCTGATCGACGCCCGGGTGTTCGACCTCTACGAGGACCCGATGCCCCGGGTGAACGACCTGAAGGGCTATTGCGGCGAGACCGCCTCGGCCCTGTTCCGTCTGGCGAGCCTGGTGATCGGCAACGGTACCGAGCCGGGTGGCGCGGGCGCCGCCGGCCATGCCGGCGTGGCCTACGGCCTCACCGGCCTGCTCCGGGCCCTGCCCTGGCACGCCCGCTCGGGCCAGGTCTACCTGCCGGCCGACGTGCTCGGCCGCTACGGCGTCACCCGCGAGGACATCACCAGCGGCCGCGGCGGCCCGGGTTTGCGCCGGGCCTGCGCCGACCTGCGCGACCTCGCCCGGACCCATCTCAAGGCCTTCGAGGCCGCCCGCCCGACCATCGCGCCGCTCGCCGGCACGGCGTTCCTGCCGGTGGCCCTGGTGGAGCCCTATCTCGCGACGATGGAGCAGGCGAGCTACGACCCGCTCAATACGATCACCGACCTGCCGCGCTGGCGCAGGCTGTGGCGGCTGTGGCGGGCGTCGCGACGGATCGGGTGAGCACCGTCGGGTGTGCCGTTCTCGCCCGAATCCTGAGGTCGTTCGTCTCTTTCAGTTGACGGACCCTCACCGTCATTGCGAGCGCAGCGAAGCAAGCCAGTGCAGCACGCGATCACAAAACGTGGCGCATCACTGGGTTGCTTCGCTGCGCTCGCAATGACGGCGTGGAACAGTGAACGTCACAGCACCCGAGCCAACCCCGGCACCAGCGCCGCCAAGCGGGTCGGCGGGCCGAGGTCCGGCTCGGCCTCGGGGGTCGCCAGGGTCGCGATCCGGCACTGGCCGTCCTGGATGAGTCCGGTCACCAGGCGGCCACCCGGTTCCAGGGCCGCGCGCCAGTGCGGCGGGATCGCGTCGACGCTGCCATGGACCAGGATCCGGTCGAAGCCGCCATCCGGCAGTTCGGGCGCGAGGCCGTCGGCCTGGACGACATGGACCTCCGATTGGGCGGTGAGCCGGGCGGCGGCCTCCCGGGCCAGCGTCGCGTAGCGCTCGAGGCTCAGGACCGCGCCGGCCCCGAGCTTGGCCAGCAGCGCCGTGGCGTAGCCCGAGCCGGTGCCGATCTCCAGCACCCGGTGCCCGGGCTCGACCCGCAGCAGCGCCAGCATCTGCGCCACTAGGGTCGGCGCGGTCATCGAGGCGCCGCAGGGCAGCGGCAGGGCGATATCGCGCCGGGCCTGGGCGCGATGGGCGGCCGGGGCGAAGGGTTCCCGCGGGACCTGCTCCATGGCCCGCAGGATCGCGGTGTCCCGCATCCCCCGGCCGCGGAGCGCCATGACGAAGGCCGCGTTGCCGGCAGCCTCCTCGAGGCCGCCCAGGTCGATCACGCCGAGAAGGCCTGCGCGAAGCGGGTCAGGGTGGGCTCGTCCGTGAGGTCGAGGCGCAGCGGCGTCACCGAGATCCGCTTCTCGGCGATCGCCTTCAGGTCCGAACCGTGGCCCGGCTCGAACCGGGCCTTGGCGAAGGCCAGCCAGAAATACGGGTTGCCGCGCCCGTCCACCCGGGCATCGATCGACAGCAGCGCCTGGTTGCGGAAACCCTGCGCCGCCACCGCGACGCCCTGCACGTCCGCCGGCTCGCAATCCGGGAAGTTCACGTTGATCAGGATGCCGGGCTCGATGCCGGTCTCCAGGATCTTGCGGACGACCTTCGGGCCGTGCTCGCGGGCGCAATCCCATTTGAGCGCGCTGCGCCCGCCGGCCCCGTAGGCCTGGCTCAGCGCGATCGAGCGGATGCCGAGGATCGTGCCCTCCATGGCGGCCGCGATCGTGCCCGAATAGGTCACGTCCTCGGCGACGTTCTGGCCGCGATTGACCCCCGACAGGATCAGGTCCGGCCCGTGATCGCCCAGGATGTGGCGCACGCCCAGGATCACGCAATCGGACGGCGTGCCCTTCACGGCGAAGCGCGTCTCGGAGACCTGCCGCAGGCGCAGCGGGTCGTTCAGCGAGAGCGAGTGCGAGACGCCGGATTGGTCACTCTCCGGCGCAACCACCCAGACGTCGTCGGACAGCTCCCGGGCGATCTCCTCCAGGGTGGCGAGCCCCGGCGCGTGGATGCCGTCGTCGTTGGTGACTAGGATGCGCATCAGCGGGCCCCTTCGATCCGGTTGAGCCCGCCCATATAGGGGTGGAGCACCGACGGGATCGTGATGCTCCCGTCCGGGTTCTGGTAGTTCTCCATCACGGCGATCAGGGCGCGGCCGACCGCGACGCCCGAGCCGTTCAGCGTGTGGACATAGGCCGGCTTGCCGTCCTTGCCCCGGTAGCGAGCGTTCATCCGGCGGGCCTGAAATTCCCCGCAGACCGAGCAGGAGGAAATCTCCCGGTGCGTGCGCTGGCCCGGCACCCAGACCTCGATGTCGTAGGTCTTCTGGGAGGCGAAGCCCATGTCGCCGGTGCAGAGCGTCATCACCCGGTAGGGCAGATCGAGCTTCTTGAGGACCGCCTCCGCGCAGGTGAGCATCCGCTCGTGCTCGTTGTCGGACTCGTCCGGCGTGGTGATCGAGACCATCTCCACCTTGTTGAACTGGTGCTGGCGCAGCATGCCCCGCGTATCCCGCCCCGCCGCCCCGGCCTCGGCCCGGAAGCAGGGCGTGAGCGCGGTGAAGCGCAGGGGCAACTCTTCTTCGCGCAGGATCGACTCGCGCACGAGGTTGGTCAGCGGGACCTCGGCGGTGGGGATGAGCCAGCGCCGCCCCTGCTCCATTCCGGCGCGGACATCCTCGCCGAGGGCGTCGCCATTACGGTGCGCTTCCGTGGGCTCAGTGGCGGACAGAGCGTCGTGGACCTTCCTCAGGGAGGAGCCATCGACAACAGCGAACTGATCGTCCTCGAACTTTGGCAGCTGCGCCGTCCCGAACATCGCGTCGTCCTTGACGAGCACCGGCGGCGCGACTTCCAGATATCCGTGCTCCTGCGTGTGCAGGTCGAGCATGAACTGGCCAAGCGCCCGCTCCAGCCGGGCGAGCTGGCCTTTGAGTACCACGAAGCGCGAGCCGGAGAGCTTGGCGGCGGATTCGAAATCCATCAGCCCACAGGCCTCGCCGAGCTCGAAATGCTCCTTGCCCTCGGTCAGGCGCTCCCGGGTTGAGGCGTGGCTGCGGTAGAGCACGTTGCCGTGCTCGTCGGCGCCGTCCGGCACGTCGGGCTTGGGCCGGTTCGGGATCGCGGCGAGCTTTTCCGCGAGCGCCTTGTCGGCCGCGCCTTCCGCCGCCTTCAGCGCGGGTTCGGCGGCCTT
The DNA here is from genome assembly GCF_001262595.1 of Methylobacterium sp. ARG-1. Taxonomy (NCBI): domain Bacteria; kingdom Pseudomonadati; phylum Pseudomonadota; class Alphaproteobacteria; order Hyphomicrobiales; family Methylobacteriaceae; genus Methylobacterium; species Methylobacterium sp. ARG-1. The sequence goes on along the minus strand of NZ_LHCD01000005.1, from coordinate 134,766 downwards.
GAGGGCGGCGACCTCCGCCATCAGGGCGGCGGCGCGATCCTCGTCCTTGGCCTTCTTGGCGCCGCCGATCTCCTTGGCGAGCGCGTTGCGCCGCTCCTGGTTGGCCTGGGCCGCCGACACGGACGATTTCCGCGCCTCGTCGAGGGCGATCAGCTCGGCCGAGAGCGGCGCGAGGCCCCGGCGGGCGAGGTCGCGGTCGAAGGCGTCCGGGTTGTCCCGGATGGCGCGGATGTCGTGCATCGTGTCGGCTCGGATCGGCGCGCAGGCTCGGGGCGCGCGGCCCCCGCTTTGCCGCATCGCGTCCGGTGGGACAAGCGCGGGGCCGCCCTCAGGCTTTCGGCGGCGCGATCTTCAGCTGGTCGATCGCCCAGAGCCAGGTGCCGTCCGGCTGCGCGCGGGCGACCTCCACCGAGAGCGTGCCATTGGGTAGACGGGCGAAGGTCAGGGCGAGATCGCCGTTGCGCACGGGCTCGAGCGCCTCGGCGGCCGGGAAGTCGGATTTGCGCCCCAGCAGGTTGGCGTAGAAGGCCCGGATCTCATCATGCCCGGTGGCGACCACCCGCCCGGCGGCCAGGACCGCCCCCGGCTCGTAGAGCGCCACCAGCCCCTCGACATCGCCGGCATTGGCGCGTTGGTTGAACAAGTGGGCCAACGCCCCCGGCTCGGTTGCAGCGTCCCGGTTGTCTTGGGCCATGCGTCGCTCCTGTGCAGGCAAGGGGATAACGGTCTCGGGGCGAAGGGCGGATCATCCCGGCCGCAGAAACGAGGCGTGGCGGTCTCCGCCCGCGGGACATTCGAGATCCGTCCCGGGGCCGGTCATGCGAGCCGGCGCCCGGCGCCATCCTCGACCGTGACGGCGACCGGGATCCCGGCCTTCACGCTCTCCGAAACCGTGCAGAAGCGCTGGAACTGCTCCAGCACCCGGTCGATCCGGGGCATCACCGCGGCCTGCGCGCCGAGCCGGATATGCACGTCGATCCCGCTGATCCGCAGCCGGCCCTCCGCATTGCGCGTGACCCGGCAGGCGGCCTCGGCGGCGACGCCCTGAGCGTCCTGCCGGAACTTGCCCAAGGCGAAGACCAGGCTGGCGCACAGGCAGTTCGCAACCCCGGCGATCAGCATCTGCTCCGGGACCGGGCCGGTGCCGCCGCCGATCGGGGGCGCCTCGTCGGTGAGGAGGCCGGGCAAAGCGGCGCCGAAATCGACGGTGAAGACGTAAGCCCCGACCTGGGCGATCCGGATCGTCGGTCCCGCTTCCATCCGCGCCCTCCCGGGGTCGACCTGGGCCGCCCTCGCGGAAGGTCCAACGCCCGATTCGGCTTCGCGTTCGGAACGCCCCGAGACGGATGATTTCCGTAACCGAACGCCGTAGTACGGTTGCTTCGCCGACCCGGCAGCCAAACCCCCCGATCCGATGACGAGCCTCGAGACTCTGATGCCGCTCCTGGAGCGGATCGCTACCGCGCTGGAGCGGGCCGCGCCGCCCGCGGCGCCGGCCTTCGACCCGAACGCCGCCGACGCCTTCCTATGGGGGCCCGAGCGGCGGCTGACCCCGGTGCCGCAGGTGGCCCGGGTGGAGATCGGCCTGCTCACCGGCATCGACCGGGCCCGCGACACGCTGATCGAGAATACCGAGCGCTTCGCCCGCGGCCTGCCGGCCAACAACGCCCTACTGTGGGGCGCCCGCGGCATGGGCAAGTCCTCGCTGGTCAAGGCGGCTCATGCCGAGATCAACGCCCGCCGGCCCGCGGGGACGCGGCCGATGAAGCTCGTCGAGATCCACCGGGAGGATATCGAGGCCCTGCCCGACCTGATGGCGCTCCTGCGACCCGATCCACATCGCTGGCTGGTCTATTGCGACGACCTCTCCTTCGACGGCGACGACACCTCGTACAAGTCGCTCAAGACCGCGCTCGACGGCGGCATCGAGGGCCGGCCCGGCAACGTGCTGTTCTACGCCACCTCCAACCGCCGGCACCTGCTCGCCCGTGACATGGTCGAGAACGAGCGCTCCACGGCGATCAATCCCGGCGAGGCCGTGGAGGAGAAGGTCTCCCTTTCGGACCGGTTCGGTCTCTGGCTCGGCTTCCACAAATGCAGCCAGGACGAGTTCCTGGCGATGATCCGCGCCTATGCGGAGCGCTACGGCCTCGACCTGCCGCCCGAGCGCCTGCGCGCCGAGGCGCTGGAATGGGCCACCACCCGCGGCTCCCGCTCCGGCCGCACCGCCTTCCAGTTCATCCAGGATCTCGCCGGGCGGATGGGGAAGGTGCTGGATTGAGACGGTCCGGCGCCTGAAGCATCCGGCCCACGCTTGCCCCCGTCATTGCGAGCGGAGCGAAGCAACCCAGGGCTACGCACCCTCCTGGGATCGCGCGCTGCGCTGGGTCGCTTCGTTCCGCTCGCGATGACGGCTTGGCATCTTAAAAGTCGATGGAAGCCGACAGCCAAACCGTGCGCGGGGCGCCCAGGATGAGGGCGCCGTTCGGGTTGGCAATCCAAAAGTGGTTGTCGGTGACGTTGGACATCGTCGCGCGCAGCGTGACCGGCCTGTCCTGCAGGAGCGTGGCGTAGCGCAGGCCGAGATCCAGGGTCGTCCAGTCCGGGATCTTCGAGAAGGGCAGGTTGGTGAACGTCGTGCCGGCATAGGACGCGCCGGTATAGACAACGGTGGCGATCGCCGTGAGGCCGCGCATCACCGGCGTGTCCCATTCGAGGCCCGCGGTGGCCTGGAAGCGCGGCGCGCCGGTGGCGGGATTGCCGTCGTACAGGCCGCCCCGGGTCCGGCGCCAGCGGGCGTCGAGCAGGGTCGCGCCGGCGATGACGCGCAGGTCCGGGACGACCTCGCCGAAGATCGTCCCCTCGAAGCCGCGGTTCCGCTGCGTGCCACCGACGCTGAAGACGTGGGTCACGGGATCGACATTGCCGGCCGGCTGGGTGATTTGGAAGGCGGCGAGCGTCGCCCCGAAGGTCTTGAAGTCGAGCTTCGTCCCGATCTCGTATTGCCGCGACCGGGCCGGCGGGAAGGTCTGCGCGGTGTTGACCGCGGAGCCGGGCGGCTTCAGCGCCGTCAGGCCCTGGACCGCGTTGGCGTAGACCGACAGCACCTCGGTGGGCCGCACCACCAGGCCGAAGGCCGGAGTCGTCGCACTCTTGTCGTAGGTGCTGGTCAGGAGGCCCGTGACCGGGGCGTAAGTGCCGAGCTCGATCTCCTGCCGGCGCGCGCCGACCATCAGCTCGACCAGCCCGTCGGCGACCGACATCGTGTCGGCGACGGCGTAGCTCGTCATCCGGTCGTAGCTCGCCCGGCCCCGGGGGAAGGCAGCCTTCGGTTGCCCCGGCCAAGCCAGGCGGACCGGCGCGTAGAGGTTGGAATCATAGTTCGGGTAGGTGATCTGTCCGAGCGTCAGATCCTGGTCGAGATACGTCGTGGTGAACACGGCCTCGTGCTTGATCCAGCCCGTATCGAAGCGCGCCCGGGCCCCCGTTTCGCCCGACAGCGTCGCGGTGTCCCCGGTCTGGAAGATCGAGTTCACCTTGGTTCGCCCGGTCCGGTCCAGGAGGGTGAAGGCGGGGTTCTCCTGCTTGTCGTAGGTGAAGCGGTTGCCGCCGAGCGCCGCGAACAGCGTGATGTTCGAGGTGAGGTCGAACTCCGCCCGGCCGAGGGTGGTGAGGCTGTCGGCGCGGGAGAAATCGAAGGTCTGGGACATGTTCCGGCGCGGGTCGGGCGCCCTGGGCACGCGCAGGCCCTGCGCCGGATTGCCGCCGCGGGTTTGGGCGTCATAGGCGTCGTGCTGGTAGATGACGTCGAGGAACAGCCGGAGCCGGTCGCCGTCATAATCGAGGGCGAGCGAGCCGACGCCGTTGCGCTGGGCCGTGCGGTCGATCGGCGTCGCACCGCCCAGGCCCGCGCCGTTGATCCGCACGCCGATCTGCTTCGCGTCGCCGTAGCGCCGCGCCACGTCGAGCTCCGCCCCGCCCCGCGTCGTGGAGGCGTAGTCGACGGTCGCCCGGTTCAGTGGCTCCTCGCCCGCGCGCTTGGTGACGACGTTCACCGTGCCGGCGATGCTGCCGGAGATCGCGGTTCCGAACAGGAACGCCGCCGGACCCTTGAGCACCTCGATCCGTTCGAGGGGGGCGGGGTCGATCCGGTAATCCGGCACGAGGCCGTACAGGCCGTTCAGGGCGAACTCGCGGTTGTCGACCCGGAAGCCGCGGATCGTCAGCGCGTCGTAGCGGTTGCCGCTGCCGATCGAGGCGCGCACCGACGGGTCCGTGCGCGTCAGGACATCGCCGACGCTGACCGCCTGGAGATCGCGGATCGTCTTTTCGGTGTAGCTCGCCGTGCTGAATGGCGTGCGCATGTAATCCCGGTTGCCGAGAATGCCGAGCCGGCTGCCGCGGGCGACCTGGCCGCCGGAAAATGCTTTCGGCAGGCCGCCGGCCTCCCCCTGCCCGACCCGCCCCGCGGCCGGATTGCGCGACTCGACTGACAACGTTTCGAGTTGGACCGAGGTTGTCGCGGGCTGGCCCGAGCTTTCCTGCGCCAGAGCGGCATGGTGCGTCAGAAGGAGAAGCGTTGCCAGAGGTGCAACGTGGCGGACATGCGTGCAGGTCATGACGAAGCGGACGCCGATCAAGTCGTGAAACCATGCCGGCGATCGATTCTTCTCTCCGCAGAGCGGATCGGCATGGGAATCATTGTTGAGCCAACACATCGCCGCTAGCAGCGACGAAAGTTTAAGGCAAGAAATAAAACCTAGATTTTATAAATTATAAGCTAGTGGAACGATATACTATAGAGTTTTATCTTCGACGATGGAATGTACTGCACGCTTGAATTGATTTATCGAAACAAAATATTTCACATATTCGTTGGATAAACTTCAATCCTCGCTCGCATCCTCAGGCGTCGGGATGGGACCGGCGGAGACGCGGGATGGGGCGGCGATCCGGATATCCCGCCGTCCCGGATCCGATGCGCGTCGCCTACCGTCCGCTGGACCCGAACCCGCCCGCGCCTCGGCCCGAGCCCGAAGCGGACTCGTCCTCCAGCACCGTCAGGACCGGCCGGGTCACCCGCGTGAAGACCAACTGCGCGATCCGGTCGCCGGGCTCGATCCGGACCGGATTGGCGTCGTCGCGGTTCCAGGCCGAGACCATCAGGGGGCCCTCGTAATCGGCATCGATCACCCCGGTGCCGTTGCCGAGCACCAGCCCGTCGCGGTGGCCGCGGCCGGAGCGGGGGAAGATCAGGCCGCACCAGTCGGGGTTTCGGATCGAGACGCAGAAGCCCGCCGAGATCAGGACCGGGGCGCGCCGCGGCGGCAGGACCAGCGGGGCGTCGAGGCAGGCATGGAGGTCGAGGCCGGCGGCGGCCGCGGAGCCCCAGCGCGGAAACCCCCAGCCCGGCAGCCGAGGGTCGAGGAGGCGCAGCCCGACTTCCGGCAGCGCGCTCACGCGCCGAGCCGCGCGATCGCCTCGGCCAGCGTCAAGGTGCGCCGGGCGGCCTCGACATGCAGGCGCTCGACCATGCGCCCGTCCAGCGCGATGACTCCGTGGGCCTGAGTCTCAGGGGCGTCAAAGGCCGCCACCACCCGGCGTGCTTCGGCGATGTCCGCCGGGTCCGGCGCGAAGGCGGCGTTGGCCGGGCCGATCTGGCTCGGATGGATCAGCATCTTGCCGTCGAAGCCGAGATCGCGGCCTTCGGCGCATTCCGCCGCGAAGCCGGCGGCATCCCGCAAGTCCGTGAAGACGCCGTCGATCGCCTCGATCTCGTAGGCCCGTGCGGCGGCCAGGACGGTCATCAGCCAGGGGCGTAGGGCGGCCCGTCCCGGGGGGCGGATCCGGCTCGCCTTCACCAGGTCGTTGGGGCCGATCACCAGGGCGGCGAGCCGTCCGTCCACGTCCCGGGCGGCACCGGCGATCTCGGCGGCGTTGACCACCGCCATCGGGGTCTCGATCATCGCCCAGATCCGCGTCGCCAACGGAGCCCCCAGCCGGCGCAGCCGCGAGCCCACCGCGATCAGCGTGTCGGAGCTGCGCACCTTCGGCACCAGGATCGCGTCGGCCCCCGCCCCCGCGAGCGCCGCGAGATCGGCCTCGCCGTCCTCCATCTCGGGCGGATTGATCCGCACCACCACCTCGCGCGGGCCGAAGCCGGCTCCCGAGACGGCGGCGGCCACCATCGCCCGGGCCTCGGCCTTCTTCCCGGGGGCGACGCCGTCTTCCAGGTCGATCAGGATCACGTCGGCGGGGAGCGTGCGCGCCTTCTCCAGGGCGCGGGCATTCGAGCCGGGCATCGCCAGCACGCTGCGGCGGGGACGGATCTCGCTCATCACGCTTCTCCCGGGCCGGCGGGACGCCCTTCGGGTCGCCGATAGCTTTCCGCCGCGTCCCGGGCAAGAACGCATCGCGGGGCGAGATCGATACGGGGACGGGATGGCGCGCTGGGTCGCGGGGCTCGATGGCTGCCGGGGCGCCTGGGCGGGGGCCTTGCTGGATCTCGACGATCCCGGCCGGCACCGCTGCGCGCTGTTTCCCGACGTGGCGGCGCTGCTCGAGGCGCCGGAGCAGCCGCTGATCGTCGGCATCGACGTGCCGATCGGCCTGCCGGACCGGATCCTCGGCGGTGGCCGGGCCGCCGACCGCGCCGCCCGCGCCCGCCTCGGACCCGCGCGGTCCTCGGTCTTCCCGATGCCGCCCCGGGCGGCGGTCTACGCGCCGGACTACGACGCCGCCAAGGCCGCCTCGCGGGCGGCGAGCGAGCCGCCCTTCGCGCCCTCGATCCAGGGCTACAACATCTTCCGATATGTCCGGGCCGTGGACAGGCTGCTGCGGGCGCGACCGGATGCGCTGGCGCGGCTGTACGAGGTTCACCCGGAGGTGGCCTTCCACGCTCTCAACGGTCTGCGCCCCCTCGGGCTGCCGAAGAAGGGCGTCCGGGCCCGGGAGGGCCTGGCCCTGCGCCGGAGCCTGCTCGCGGCGGCGGGCCTGCCGGCCGCCCTGCTCGACGCCCGGGCGAAGGGCGTGGCCGCCGACGATCATCTCGACGCGCTGGCCGCCCTGGTGGTGGCCCGGGACATCCTCGACGGGCGCGCGGTGCCCCTGCCGGACCCGCCGGAGCGGGATGCCCACGGGCTGCCGGTGGTGATCTGGGCGCCGGCCGTGCGGGTGGCGTGATCGGCCGCCTCAAGCTCTTGTGACCCATCAAATCTTGCTGATCGACCGTGACCCGTGTCCGTTCGGGTCGGTGCGCTCTAGCTCAGTCCCATGAGCGAACCGACCCCCCTCCCGATCCGCCACATCGCCCGGGCGATTGTCCTCGACCCACAGGATCGCATCCTGCTGATCGCCTACGCGTCGGTCCATACCAAGGGGCCGGATGGCGAGCCGCTGCGGTTCTGGTTCATGCCCGGCGGCGGGCTGGAGCCCGGCGAGGATCACGTCACCGCCTGTCGGCGCGAGCTGGGCGAGGAGATCGGCCGCGACGATGTCGAGATCGGCCCCCAGGTCGCGGTTTGCGATGGCCCGTTCCACCTGTTCCGCCAGTCACGCAACGCGCGCGAGCGCTACTTCCTGGTCCGCCTACCCGACGACCGGATCGATACCAGCCGGCTCGCCGAGACCGAGGACAACCCGGTGATCGGGACGCGCTGGTGGCCCCTCGCCGAGCTCCGGGCCAGCGGCGAGCGCGTCGAGCCGGCCGGTCTCGCCGACCTGGCGGCCGATCTTGCCGCAGGGACTATTCCAACCCGGCCGCACGTTCTGACTTGGCACGATCACTGACCCGCATCTCGCACCTGCGAGATCGCCCAAACTCGAGGAGACTGCATGTTCCCTGAATTCCTGACCGAGGGCTACCGCGCGTTCCTGGCGGACCGGTTCCCGACCGAGCGCCGGCGCTTCGCGCAGCTCGCCCAGAGCCAGGAGCCTCAGATCCTGGTGATCAGCTGCTGCGACAGCCGCGTGGCCCCCGAGGCGATCTTCGATGCCGGCCCGGGCGAGCTGTTCGTGATCCGCAACGTCGCCAACATCGTGCCGACCTACGAGCCGGACGGTGCCTATCACGGCACCTCGGCGGCCATCGAGTTCGCGGTCCAGGCACTGGAAGTGAAGCACATCGTCGTGCTCGGCCACGCCACCTGCGGCGGCATCAAGGCCTTCGCCAACAAGGCCGCGCCGCTTTCGAGCAGCAACTTCATCGGCAAGTGGGTCTCGCTCGTGGCTCCCGCCGAGGCCAAGGCCGGGGATTCGAGCGCGCCCGACTACCTGACCCGGATGGAGCACGCCATGGTCAGCCAGAGCATGGAGAACCTGCTGACCTTCCCGTTCATCAAGGAGCGAGTTGAGGACGGCCGACTCAACATCCACGGGGCGCATTTCGGCGTCGCCAACGGCGTGCTGCTGGTGCGCGATCCCGAGACCGGCGATTTCCACCCCGCCGTGGACCAGGCCGGCCGTAAGGTCCTGCCGACCGCGGTGGCCTGCGACTAAGGGACGGCCGCAAGGCGAAGCTCCGGGCTCGATCGCGATCCGGTCGAGCCCGGCTCATGGGCCGGTTTGACGAGAAGGGGCTCCGCGGGACGACCTATCCGCGCGCCGGATATCAGAACCTCCCCCTCATCCTTCGAAGCCCTCTGGCGTGGGGTCGTCGCGACCAGACACGAAAAAGGCGGCGGGCTCGCACCCGCCGCCTCTTCCTGTGCCGCCCGGCCGGGGCCGGGCAATATTCGAACTTACATGGCGCCCGGCAGACGCTGGGCGTGGTCGTAATGCATCTGCAGGGCCGGCAGGGCCTGCTGGGCGTAGTTGCGCAGGGCCGGGTTCGGGCCGCCCTGGGCATAGGCCTGGGTCATCGCGATCGACATCTGGTGCGCCTGGATCTGCTGGCTGGCATAGAGGCGATCGAAGCGCGGGCCGGCCGGGGTCGCCGACAGCTCGGCGAGCATCGCCTGCTGCTGCGCATTCGGCGGGACGAGCGTGGAGGCACCGGTGGCGGTGGCATCGCCGCGGCCGAGGCGGCTGCCCGCCTGCGCGCCGTTGGCGGCGCCGGATCCGATGCCTTCGAGGCCGCCGACCGGGCCGCCCGCCAGGGTGCCGCCGACCACGCCGGTCGCCGCGCCGACGCCGGCGCCGACGGCGCTCCCGGCCACCGACAGCGGCGCCGTCACGAGGCCGCCGAGGCCCGGGTCACGACCCGCCATGGAATTGGTCTCGCCGCCGGCCAGCGCCACGTTGGCGGCGCGGTGATCGCGGATCGCCTCCTGGGCGTAGGACCGCACCTTCGGGTTGCGCGACTTCGACAGGGCGATCTGCGAGGACTGGATCTCGAAGGAATTCGCCTGCATCGACTGGAGGCGGAAATCGTTCGCGTCCTGCGCGAAGGCCGGGGTCGACACAGCCAGGACGAGCGCGGACGCGGCAGCGTAATTCTTCAGCATTGTGACCTCAGTACCTGATGGAAACGCGAGCCGGAACGCTGGGCCGGATGGTGCAGCCTAGACCTCTCCCGAGGGACAAGACCTCGCAGCCGAGACCATGCGGCGACATGCTCGCGAATTGGTTCGTCAACGGGGCTATGGACTTATGGTTCCTGCTGATTTTTTGCTTAGCCCGCGGGATTGAGGAGATTCTACTGATGCCGGCAGCGCCGTGATCCTGTTCGAAGTCCAGATCCTGCGCGCCGCGGCCGCCCTGATGGTGGTCTGGCACCATGCGCGCCACGAGGCCGGGCTGATGGCCGCCCGCGGCGCGGGGCCGGCCCTCGATCCCGGTACGGTGCTGCCGTGGTGGGGCGGGGTCGACCTGTTCTTCGTGATCTCGGGCTTCGTCATCGTGCATGCGAGCGGACGGCTGTTCGGCGCGCCGGGCGGACGCGCCCGTTTCCTGGCCCACCGGGCCGCCCGGGTGGTGCCGCTCTACTGGCTGGTGAGCCTCGTGTTCCTGGCCATCGCCGTGGTTCGACCCGATCTTCTCGGGGATGCGGCGGCGCTGCTGAGGGCGCCCGGCACCATCCTGGCCGGGTTCCTGTTCTGGCCGGCGGCCCGGCCAGACGGCACCATCCAGCCCCTCTACGGGCTCGGCTGGACCCTCAACTACGAGGCGTTCTTCTACGGTCTCTTCGCGATCGGGCTCGGCTTCGGCCGGCGCGGCGCCGTGGCCTGGCTCGCCCTCGCCCTGGTGACCTTGGTGACCCTCGGCATGCTGGTACCCGGGCTGCCGGTGCCGATCCGGTTCTGGGCGAACCCGATCGTGCTGGAGTTTCTGCTGGGGGCAGGGCTCGCCCTCGCCTACCGGGAGGGATTGCAGCCGAGGGGGACGCTCCGTCTCGGCCTCGCCTTCGCAGGGCTCGTGGGGCTGGCCCTGGCCGCCCGCCTGCTCGTCGGCGACGGCGCGGGCGACGGCGTCCTGCGCCCGCTCCTCGTCGGTGTGCCGGCCTGTCTGCTGGTGGCCGCGGCCCTGGGCCCGGAGCGTGCTGCCGCGCAGGTTGCGGCGTTGTCGGTACCGGTGCGCGGACTCGTGGTCCTCGGCAACGCCTCCTACGCCCTCTACCTTGTGCATCCCTTCGCCCTGCGGCTCGGGCGCGAAGGGCTCGTGCGGCTCGGCCTCGCCCCGGCCCTGCACCCGTGGGGCGGCCTCGCCGTGATGGTCGCCGCCAGCGTCGTGGCCGCTCTGCTGGTGCATCGCTTCGTCGAGTGGCCGCTGACCCGATGGGCGAGAGCCGTCCTGGATCCGCGGGGCGCGCAAAACCGTGTGCGCGCTGCCCCGACCCCGGTTCCCCCCGGGCCCCGGGCGGATTAGCCTCACGCACCGGAGGAGGAAGCCGCGATGAAGACCCTGCTCGTTCCCGTCGCGATGCACGACGGCCTGACCTCCGTGTTCGAGACGACGCGGCTCGCTGCGACCCGCTTCGGCAGCCTGATCGAGGGCGTGTCCCTGCGCCCGGCCCTCGCCGAGTACGTGCCGGTCGACATGGTCGGCGGCATGACCTGGCTGCGCGACGAGGAGGCCGACCGGGCCGAGGCCGAGGAGGCGGGCGGGCGCTTCGTCGCCTTCATGGACGGGGCCGGTATCCCGCGGCACGCCCGCGACGGGCTGTGCATCCCCGAGAAGGTCGCGGATGCCGGGCCGCGCTACCGTTGGCGGCAGGACGTGCCCACCGGCGACGCGTTCCTCGGCCAGTATGCCCGGCTGTTCTCGGCCACCGTGGTCGGCCGGCCCGGGACGACCGACAATGCCCCGCGCATGACCACCTTCGAGACCGCCCTGTTCGAGGGCGGCCGCCCGATCCTGCTGGCGCCGCCGACCGCCCCCGCCACGCTCGGCGACGCGATCCTGATCGCCTGGAACGGCTCCACTGAGACCGCCCGGGCGGTGGCCTTCGCGATGCCGTTCCTGCGCCGGGCCGAGCGGGTGCTGGTCCTCAGCGTCGAGGGCGGCATGGTGCCGGGGCCGAGCGCCCAGGACCTCGCCCAGGCGCTGGCATGCGAAGGCGTGGCGGCGTCGCACCGGGCCCTCCCGGCCGGCCGCCGGGCGCCGGGCGAGACGTTCCTTGCCGAGGCCAAGGCGTTCGGCTGCGATCTTCTGATCAAGGGCGCCTATACCCAGAGCCGCCTGCGGCAGATGATTTTCGGCGGCGTCACCAGCCACGTCCTGGCCCATGCCGACATGCCGGTTCTGCTCGCGCACTGAGCTTGACGGGAACCGTCGCCCGCCCCTGGCGTTCGGCCCCCGCAGCCGGACCAGGATCCCCGTGACGACATCCGTAACCCGCTTCCTCCTCGCCGCCCTGCTGATGGTCGTTGCCGCGACCGCGGTTCGGGCGCAGCCGACCACCGCCCGGTTCCGCGGCATCGTGGAATGGGCGGAGGCCGACCGCATCCAGATCCGCCGCCCCGGCGGCAGCACCCTGACCCTACGGATGAATCCGCGGACCCGCGTCTTCGCGGTGACCGAGGCGGCCCTGCGCAACATCAAGCCCGAAAGTTACGTCAGCGTGCTGGCCGCGTCCGGGCCCGAGCCGCGCCGCGCCAAGGCGGTGACCCTGTACTCGCCCTCCGAGCGCGGCTTCGAGGCCGGCGCCCAGCCCTGGGATACCGATCCGGGCGCGACGTTGACGGCGGGCTGGGTTGCCGACCTGAAGGGCGGCCGCCCGCTCCGGCTGACGCTGGGCTATGGCGGTGGCCAGTCGAGCTTCGAGATCCCGGCCGGAACCCCGGTCACCGCGATCGCGCCGGGCGAGAAGGCGCTGCTCGAACCGGGGGCCGCCGTCACGCTGTTCGCCCAATCCGGGCCGGACGGCGCCCTCTCGGTCGGCACGATCGCGGCGGGCCGTCAGGGCGCCGTGCCCTCGTTCTGACGGAACCGAAGACGCACCGGCCTTGCGTCATCGATCCGCGGCCGAGGGAGGCGCGCAGCGGCGCAAGCTGCGCTACATCGTCTGTCCATGACCGAGTCCGCCTTCGCCCTCGATCCGCGCCTGGCCGCCGACACCGTCGAGGTGGGCGACCTCGCCCTCTGCCGCGTGCTGCTGATGGACGATGCCCGGTTCCCCTGGCTGATCCTGGTGCCGCGCCGGCCGGACGTCTCCGAGATCACCGACTTGTCCGAGGCCGATGCCGCGGATCTGTGGCGCGAGACCCGCATCGCCACCGGTGTGATGCAGGCCCTGTCGAAGCCCGACAAGGTCAATGTGGGCGCGCTCGGCAACGTCGTGGCGCAGCTCCACGTCCACGTGGTCGGCCGCTTCCGCTCCGACCCGGCCTGGCCGGGGCCGGTCTGGGGCTTCGAGACCCGCAAACCCTACCCGTTCCATGCCCGCGCCCAGCTGATCGAGCGCGCCGGCGCCCTCTTCTCCGCGGCCTGAACCCGAATGACAGATCCCCGCGACACTCTCGGCTTCGTCCGCAACCGCCTCGACCGGCACTCGGCCGAGCAGCCCGAGGAGGCGGTGCCCGCCTTCGATGCGCCGGATGCCCGCCTCGTCCTGATCTGCGGCGACCGAATCGTGCTGCGCGGGCCGACCGCGCTGATCACCCCCGCCGACGCATCCGAGCTTTCCGGGACGCGGATCTTCCTGGGGCACCGGGACGGTCGGCCGGTCTTCGCGGCCTCCGCGCCGGCCGAAGCCGCGGAGCGGTTTTCTGCCGGCGAGACCCGCACCCTCGACCTGCGCAGCATCGCCACCGAATCCGCCGTGGAGGCCGAGGAGCTGGGCCTGCTGGCGGTGGCCAAGTCGATGCTCGACTGGCACGCCCGGCACGGCTTCTGTGCCAATTGCGGCACCGCCACCGTCGCGAAGGCCGGCGGCTTCCGGCGGGAATGCCCGGCCTGCAACGCCCATCATTTCCCCCGGGTCGATCCCGTGGTGATCATGCTGGTGCGCCGGGGCGAGACCTGCCTGCTCGGCCGCGGCCCGCATTTCCGGCCCAACATGTATTCCTGCCTTGCCGGCTTCCTGGAGCCCGGCGAGACCATCGAGGACGCCGTGCGCCGGGAGGTCTTCGAGGAGACCCGGATCCGGGTCGGCGCGGTCACCTACCGGACCTCGCAGCCTTGGCCGTTCCCGTCCTCGCTGATGCTGGGCTGCGCGGCCGAGGCGCTGGACGGCGAGATCGTGACCGACCCGAGCGAGCTGGAGGATGCCCGCTGGTTCGACCGCGCTTCCGTCGCCGCCATGCTGGAGGGGACCCATCCCGAGGAGATCCAGGCCCCGCCGCCCATGGCGATCGCCAATTACCTGATGCGGGCCTTCGTGGCCGGCGAGACCTGATCGAGCCGCAAGGGCTCATCCCTTTCCGCCGCTCGGCCGGCTCGGGTCGTCGGCCGGGTTGATGTAGTTCAGCCCGAACGGGCCTGAGCCGTTGACCTGCAGCTCGACCGGCTCGTCGGTGGTCCAGAGGGAATGGGGCATGTCCTCCGGCAGGTAGACGAAGCCGCCGGCCTTCAACGCCGCGCCCTGCGCCTTGTCCAGGGTCCGCCCGTGCGCGTGGTGGATCGAGCCGGACAGGATCGTCAGCGTCTCCGGCTTGGAATGCGTGTGCGGGGCGATCACCGTGTTGGCCGGAAATTTCAGCCGCAGCACGAACGGCCCGGGCTTGGCCGGATCCCCGGCGACCTGGCTGATCTGCGTGCCCTTCGGCAGGTTCGCCGGCCCCGGCCCGTAGACCACCGACGCCGCATCGGGCTTGACCACCATCCCGGGCGCGTCGTGCTCCGCGGCCAGGGCAGGCCCGGCCATGATGAGCATGGCCGCGACACCGAGCCAAGAACCTGTCGTCATGAAGCGCCTCCCGGAACCCGCGGACGTCTTTCGCCTCGCAGGCCTTTTCTGGGGCCGGCCTGGCGGTTTCCCAGGCACGGGCGCTGGCGCAGATCGTCGCGGCCTTTCCCGTCATTGCGAGCGCAGCGGAGCAATCCAGTGCTGCGCGCGATCCCCGGAGGTGGTGCTTCCCTGGGTTGCTTCGCTGCGCTCGCAATGACGGACCGGAACGCCTGACGAGATCCGGACCAGCATGAGGCAGGCGAGAGCGTGAGATCGAAGAAGCGCTCAGATCGCCAACCGCGCCGGTCCCGCCTCGACCGGCACCGCGGCTCGCATCTCCGAGAACGCCTCGCCGACCATCAGAAGCGCCGGGCCGTCGAGGCCGGCGGCTTCGACCCGATCGGCGAGGTCGGCAGCGGTGCCGCGCAGCGAGGCCTGGTTCGGGCGGCTGACGTTGAACACCAGCAGGGCCGGAGTCGTCGGCGCCAGGCCCTCGTCCACCGCCCGGGCGAGCAGCGCGCGCAGGGTGCGCTTGGGCATGTAGACCACCGTGGTCACGCTCGGATCGGCCAGCGCGCCCCAGTTCAAATCGTCCGGCAGGGCGCCGCGGCGGTCGTGACCGGTGACGAATTGCAGGCGGCGGGCGGCGTCGCGATGGGTCAGCGACAGGCCCAGCGCCGCTGCCGCCCCCTGTGCGGCCGAGATGCCCGGCACCACGGTCACCGGGATGCCGGCGGCCCGGCAGGCCTCGATCTCCTCGCCGGCCCGGCCGAAGACCAGCGGGTCGCCGGATTTCAGCCGCACCACCTGCTTGCCGGTGCGGGCGAGCTGAACCATCAGGGCGTTGATGTCGTCCTGCCGGCAGGACGGACCGTGACCGGTCTTGCCGACCAGCATGGTCCGCGCCTCGCGCCGGGCATAGTCCAGGATCTCGGGGGCGACGAGGTCGTCGTACAGGATCACGTCGGCGTTGCGCAGCGCCCGCAGGGCCTTGAGGGTCAGGAGCTCCGCGTCGCCGGGGCCCGCTCCAACCAGCGTCACCGCGCCGCCCTTCGGGGCCGCCTCTGTGTCACCGAGCAGCTCGGCCAAGTCCTGCTGCGTCGGCGCCCGGTCGGGCTCGGCGAAGGCGCGGTCGGTGAAGCGTTCCCAGAAGCTGCGCCGCTCGGCAAAGCCGTGGAACCGCGCGGTGACGCCGTCGCGCCAGTCGCGGGCGGCCCCGACCCAGCGGGCGAACCCGCGGGGCAGCATCGCCTCGATCCGCGCGCGCACGGTCTGGCCGAAGACCGGGGCCGCGCCCTCCGTGGAGATGCCGACCACCAGCGGGGAGCGGTTGACGATGGCGCCGAACTTTACGTCGCAGAGATGCGGCCGGTCGACCGCGTTGACGATGGCGCCGGCGCCCCGGGCCGCGACCACGAAGGCGACGCAGTCGGCCTCGTCCTCCATGGCGCCGATGCAGAAGGCCGCGCCCCAGAGGTCGTCCGGCGTCCAGGCGCGCGCGTGCAACGCGACGCTGCCGTCGACGATCTCGCCCGGCACCGCGCGCAGCTCGTCGCTGGGCTCGGGCGCGTAGACGTCGACATGGGCGCCGGCCGCGGCCAGGACCTTCACCTTCCAGGGCGCCCCGCCCGAGGAGCCGGCGAGCACGACCCGCTTGCCGCGCAGGGGTACGAATACCGGCAGCACCGCCAGAGGCTCGAGGCCGGCGGATTGGGTCTCGCGGGGGGCGCGGGCTGCGCGCAGGGGGGCCTGTGTCTCGGTCACGAATCTGTCCTGGGTCGTCCCTGTCGGCCGTCCCATCCATACCCCTCTCATCCTGAGGTGCCCGGCGATCGACGATCGCAGGGCCTCGAAGGAGATCTCCAGGGGGCGCGGCGCTGGCTGGAGGGCTCCTTCGAGACGGCTTCGCCGCATCTCAGGATGAGGGTGTGGATGGGATCGACCGGTCCGTCCTCAAGGTGGCATCATATCAGAAAATCACGCGGCGCGGGCGGTCTGGCCGGGGAGCATCTTGCGGATCTCCGGGATGCAGGAGCCGCAATTCGTGCCCGCCTTGCAGGCGGCGCCCACCGCCTCGACCGAGCCGGCCCCCGCCGCAATCGTGGCTGCGATCACGTCGGCGCCGATGCCGTGGCAGGCGCAGACCACCGGGCCTGCCGAGGCGGTTGCGGCGCGGCCCGAGAGCAGGGCCCGGCGCTCTGCCGCCTCGGGCTCCGCGATGGCGAACAGGGTCTTGGCCGCCTCCCAATCGGGGCGGGCCTCCGCGGGGGCGTAGGCGAGGCAGGCGACCAGCCGCGCGCCGTCGTAGACGGCGCAGCGGTAGCGGTCACGGGCGTGGTCGGCATATTCGGCGAGTTCGAAGCCGGCCAGCGCCTCGCTCTGGATCAACCCGCGGACCATCAGCGCGACGGCGCTGGAACTCGCCGCGGTGGCGAATTGCACGCCCCAGCCGCCGATGATCGCCGCCCGCGCCCACCACCAGCCGTCCGGCAGCGCCACCTGCCGGCGCGACAACAGGTAGCCGCGGGCGCGATACACGACGGGCTCCAGCGCGGCCGGGGTCGCCTTCAGCTCGGGCTGGCCCGAGACCGGATCCGGCACGCCGCGCACCAGGGCGCCAACCCGGGCCTTCGACGCGTAGGCGCTGCCCCAATGCATCGGCATGAACAGGCTGCCCGGCACCACGCTGTCGGTGATCATCACCTCGAGCTCGGCCTCGCCGTGCTCGGTGCGCAGACACGCGATGCCGCCCTCCGTCAGGCCGAGGCCGGATGCATCGTCGGGATGCACCTCGACGAACGGCACCGCCCGGTGGGCCGAGAGGCGCTGGCTCTTCCCGGTGCGGGTCATCGTGTGCCAGTGGTCGCGCACCCGGCCGGTGTTGAGCACGAAGGGGAAATCCTCCGAGACCGCCTGCGCCAGGCCCGGCGGCTGCACGGCGACGAAGCGGGCGCGCCGGTCGAAGGTGTAGAACTGCCCGTCACCGAACAGCCTTGCCTTGCCCTGCGGCGCGCCCCGGGGGCCGGAGCGCTTTGGGATCGGCCATTGCACCGGCAGGTTGATGTCGTAGGCGGCGTCGCTGATGTCGGTCAGCGCGCCGAGATCGAAGTCGCGGGTGCCGTTGTTCTCGTAGGCCGAGAGGCCGGCATGCTCGCGGAACACCGCGGCGGCCGAGGGGAACGCGAAGGCCTTGTCGTGGCCGAGCCGGCGGCCCACCTCGGACAGCACCGCCCAGTCGGCGCGCGCCTCGCCGGGGGCGGCCAGGAACCGGCGTTGCCGGGAGATCCGCCGCTCGGAATTGGTGACCGTGCCGTCCTTCTCGCCCCAGGCCAGCGCCGGCAGCAGCACCGTGGTCTTGCCGAGGCCCCGCACCGTGTCGGAATCGGCCATCACCTCGGAGACGACGTAGAGGTCGAGCCCCTCGAGGGCTTGGCGGATCAGGTCGGCCCGCGGCATCGAGACCAGCGGGTTGGTGCCCATCACCCACAGGGCCTTGATCTTGCCGCGGCTGACCGCCTCGAACAGCGCCACCGCCTTCATGCCTTCGCCGGTGATGATCCGGGGGGCACCCCAGAACCGGCGCACCCGGTCCACCTCCTCGGGGGCGAAATGCATGTGCGCGGCCAGCATGTTGGCCAGGCCCCCGACCTCGCGCCCGCCCATGGCGTTGGGCTGGCCGGTGAGCGAGAACGGCCCCATCCCGGTCTCGCCGATGCGGCCGGTGATCAGGTGGCAGTTGATGATGCTGTTGCCCTTGTCGGTGCCCTGGGCCGACTGGTTCACCCCCATCGAGAAGGCGGTGACCACCCGGCGGGTGCCGGCAAACAGGTCATAGAAGACGGCGATGTCGGATTCCGGCACGCCGGTGGCCGCCGCGACCGCGGTGAGATTCGGCGCGATGCTGCGGGCGCGGTCGAGGGCCGCGTCGAGCCCGGCGGTGTGGGACTCGACGAAGGCCCGGTCGCGGAAGCCGTTATCGGCCAGATGCACCAGCAACCCGGAGAACAGCGCCACGTCGCTGCCGGGCCGGATTCCGAGGAACAGGTCGGCCTCCTGGCCGGTCTGGGTCCGGCGCGGGTCGATCACCACGAATTTGGTGCCGCGCCGGGCCTTCGCGTCGGCCATCCGGCGGAACAGGATCGGGTGGCACCAGGCGGTGTTCGACCCGACCATGACGATCAGGTCGGCCTCGTCCAGGTCTTCGTAGCAGCCCGGCACCGTGTCGGAGCCGAAGGCGCGCCGGTGCGCCGCCACCGCGCTCGACATGCACAGCCGCGAATTGGTGTCGACATGCGGCGTGCCGATGAAGCCCTTCGCCAGCTTGTTGGCGACGTAATAATCCTCGGTGAGGAGCTGCCCCGAGAGGTAGAAGGCGATCGCGTCCGGTCCGTGCGTTTCGGCAACCGTGCGGAGTTTGTCCGAAACCGTGCCGAGCGCGGCGTCCCAGGAGACCCGGGCCCCGTCGACATGCGGGTGGAGCAGCCGGTTCTCCAGCGACACGGTTTCGCCGAGGGCCGAGCCCTTCGAGCACAGCCGGCCGAAATTGGCCGGGTGCTCGGTATCGCCCGCGATGGCCACGCCGCCGGCCCCGTCGGGGGTGGCGAGCACGCCGCACCCGACCCCGCAATAGGGGCAGGTCGTCCGCACCGTCAGGTCTGCCACGGACAGGGTCATGGCTCGGTCCTTGAAAGTTTTTTGTTCGATATCCGCCGCAAGAGGTGGGCCGCGCTTCCTGTCACCCGACAGCGTGTGGATCGTCCCCGTTACCGGATGGGCGCGGGTCCCCTCTCCCGTGCGGGAGAGGGAGCGCGTCGCGTTCCGCATGGGCTGCGGTGTGACCACCGCGGCCCGCACGGAGAAGGCGCGGCTAGTACACGTCGGCCTGGTAGCGGCCGGTCTTCTTGAGGGCGGCGAGGTAGGCGACCGCATCCTCGGGGCTCTTGCCGCCGAACTGGGCCGCCACGTCGATGACCGCCCGCTCGACGTCCTTGGCCATGCGCTTGGCATCGCCGCAGACGTAGAAATGCGCGCCGCCTTCGAGCCACTTCCACAGATCGGCGCCGTTCTCGCGCATCCGGTCCTGGACGTAGGTCTTCTCGCTGCCGTCCCGGGACCAGGCGAGCGACAGGCGGGTCAGGATCTTGTCGTCCTTCAGCTTGGTCAGCTCGTCCTTGTAGAAGAAGTCGGTGGCTTGGCGCTGGTGGCCGTAGAACAGCCAGTTGCGGCCTGGCGCCCGGGTGGCGGCGCGCTCGCGCAGGAACGACCGGAACGGCGCGATGCCGGTGCCGGGGCCGCACATGATCACGTCCTTGGAGAGATCCGCCGGCAAGCCGAAGCCGTGGGCTTTCTGCAGGTAGATCTTCACCTTGGTCTGCTCGGGCAGGCGCTCGCCGAGATGGGTCGAGGCCACGCCCAGCCGCAGCCGGGAGCGGTGGTTGTAGCGCACCGCGTCCACGGTCAGGGACACGATCCCGGCATCCATCTTCGGCGAGGACGAGATCGAGTAGAGCCGCGGCTGCAGCTCGTCGAGCGCCTCCAGGAAGACCTCCGCGTCGGGCCGGGCGCCGGGGAACTTGTGCAGGGCGCCGAGCACGTCGAGATAGGCGGCGTCGCCATCCGGGTCCTCGCCGGAGGCCAGGGCCTGCGCCTTCTTGCGGGCCGCGCCCGAGGTGAGCAGCGACAGCAGCTGGTAAAGGTTGTCGGGCGCGGCGCCGAGCGCGTAATCCTTGAGCAGGTGGTCGCGCAAAGTCTTGTCGCCGATCATCCGCTCGGGCCGGGCGCCGAGTTCGGCGATCACGGCGTCAACCAGCGCCGGGGCGTTGGCCGGGAACAGGCCGAGCGAGTCGCCGGCCTCGTAGGTGATCGGCGTGCCGTCCAGCCCGATCTCGATATGCCAGGTCTCCTTCTCGCCGCCCGGATCGTTGAGGCGGCGCCGGGACAGGAACAGCGCCTCGACCGGGTTCTCCCGGCAGAAGCCCAGGGGGCCGAGATCGGCCGCTTGCTTGGGCGTGTCGCCGTCGGCCTTGGCGGCGGCGGGCGCGCCGGACGAGGCGCCGAACTCCTCCTCCAGCTTCTTGAGCATGCGCAGGGTCTCCTTGCCGCCGGGCTGGCAAAGATTCAGGCGCTCCTCGTTCTTCAGGAAGATCGCGTTGGCGTAGTCGGCGCAATTGTAGCCGCACTGCCCGCAATCCTGCTGGGCCATGGCGGCCATCAGCTTCTGCGGCTCCGGCCGGTCCTTGGCCATGGCCATCCGGTCGCCGATCGGCACCGAGGGGTCATGCCAGGGCGCGTCGTCGTTGTCGGCGAGTTTTTTGGACTCGCCGCCTGGCGCCTCGCCCGGTGCGAGCGCGGTCGCTCCCGTCACCGTGGGGCCGAGCAGGGCCGCAAAGTAGCCCGAGAGCCACGAGCGCTGGTCGGCGTCGAAGGGCGCGGTCTCGGGGATCAGGACGAGGGGGGGCGCGACGTGCTCGCTCATGCTGCGGCCTTCAGGGCTGGCTGTTCCTCGGCGGCGTCCCGAAGGGCTTCGGCGCCGGTGCGGGCGGTGAAGGCCTGGAAGCTCTCATCCGGGCCTTGCCGGCAGGCCAGGTAGGTGCGCAGCAGCGCCTCGACGCGGAAGGGCGCGTCCTCGGCCCTGACGGCCTTCCAGATCTCGGTGCCGATTTTCGGGTTCTCGGCGAAGCCGCCGCCGACCACGATGTCGTAGCCCTCGACGGTATCGCCCTCCTCCGAGACAACCACCTTGGCGCCGATCAGCCCGATATCGCCGATGTAATGCTGGGCGCAGGAATGGTGGCAGCCGGTGAGATGGACGTTCACCGGCACGTCGAGCTCGGTGACGGCTCGCTCGACATGGTCGGCGATGATCAGGGCGTGGCCCTTGGTGTCGGAGGCGGCGAACTTGCAGCCCCGGGCGCCGGTGCAGGCCACAAGGCCGGAGCGGATGCCGGCGGCCTTGATGGTGAGCCCGAGCGCATCCACACGGCTTTCGACCTCAGCGACCCTCGCATCCGGAACACCGGAAAAAATAAAATTCTGCCAGACGGTGAGGCGGATCTGGCCGTCGCCGCACTCCCGGGCGATCTCGGCGAGCGCCCGGACCTGGTCGCTGGTCATCTTGCCCACCGGCAGGACGACACCGATCCAGTTGAGGCCGGGCTGCTTCTGGGCGTGCACGCCGACATGGGCGAACCGGTCGGTGGGCCGGCGCGGCGCGACATGGGCGGGATCGACCCGGTCGAGCTTGCGGCCGAGCTTGTCCTCGACGGCGGCGAGGTACTTGTCGAAGCCCCAGGCGTCGAGCACGTACTTCATCCGGCTCTTGTTGCGGTTGGTCCGGTCGCCGTTCTCGATGAACACCCGGATGATCGCGTCCGCCACCGCGTTGCAATCCTCGGGCTTGAGCACGATCCCGGTGTCGCGGGCGAGATCCCGGTGGCCGGAGATGCCGCCGAGCACGAGGCGCATGTAGATTCCGGGCGCCACTGCGGCGCCGTCCAGCACCTCGATCGCCTGGAAGCCGATATCGTTGGTCTCCTCCAGGGTCGGCATCACGCCGCCGCCGTCGAAGGCGACGTTGAACTTGCGCGGCAGGCCGTAGAGCGAGCGGTCGTTGATGATCCAGTTGTTCCAGGATTTCGCCAGCGGGCGGGTATCCAGCAATTCCTGGGCGTCGATGCCCGCGGTGGACGAGCCGGTGACGTTGCGGATGTTGTCGGCCCCCGCGCCGCGGGCGGTGAGGCCGATATCGACGAGCCCGTCGAGGAACGGCTGGGCGTGCTCGGGCCCGATCTCGCGCACCTGGAGGTTAGCCCGCGTGGTGACGTGGACGTAGCCGCCGCCGTGCCGGTCGGCGAGGTCGGCGACGCCCGCGAACTGCCAATGGTGCAGGATGCCGTTGGGGATCCGCAGGCGGGCCATGTAGCTCACCTGGTTCGGGGCGACCCAGAACAGGCCGTGGTAGCGCCAGCGGAAATTGTCCTCGGGCTTGGGCTGCTTGCCGGCGGTCGCGTCCGCGATCAGCCGGTTGTGGCTGTCGAACGGGTGCTCGGCGCGCTTCCACTTCTCCTGCTCGCAGAGCTTGCCGCCGTCTTTGACGGTCCGGTCCTGCGCCTTGATGTGGATCGCGTCCGGCCCGGTCGGCTCCGCCGGTGCGGCCGGGCCCTGCCCGATCGCCAGGCCGCCGGTCAGGCGCGCCGCCGCGATGCCCGAGGCGAAGCCTTCGAGGTAGCGCTTCTGCTCGGCATTGAAGCCGTCCAGGGCGGTCGGTGTGGTGGTCTCGGCCATCTGCGCCTCCCTAAGCCGCCAGCGGCTCGGGCGCTGGGCGCCCGAACATCAAATCTTCGACGCTCTCGACCGGATCGCCGGAGCGGATCAGGCCCTTGCACGCGCCCTGCTCGGCGATGTCGCCGACGAACACGGCCCCGATCAGCCGGCCGTCCCGCACCAGGAGCTTGCGGTAGAGGCCGGCCCCGGGATCGGACAGGACGACGGCCTCGGCATCCTCGGGGCTGTCCACGAGGCCGGCGGAAAAAACCGGCAGGCCGGAGACCTTGAGGCTGGTGGCGAGCGAGGTGCCGGTATAGGCGGCGCTCCCGCCGGCCAGATGCCGGGCCAGGGTGTCGGCCTGCTCGTAGGCCGGCTCGACCAGCCCGTAGATCTGGCCCCGATGCTCGGCGCATTCGCCGAGCGCGAAGATGCGCGGGTCCGAGGTGGTCATCCGGTCGTCGACTTGGATGCCGCGGCCGATCTCAAGCCCCGCCCCCTGCGCCAGGGCCACGGAGGGGCGCACGCCCACCGACATGACCACGAGATCGGCCGGCAGCACGGTCCCGTCTGCGAGGACCAAGCGCTCGACCTTTCCGTCGCCCTCGACCCGAGACGTGTCGGCCTTGAGGATCACCCGGACGCCGCGGGCCTCCATGGCGCGCTTCACCAGGGCGGCGGCATGGTGATCGAGCTGGCGCTCCATCAGCCGGTCCATGACGTGGAGCAAAGTCGTGTCGACCCCCAGTCGCGCGAGGCCGACCGCCGCCTCGAGCCCGAGCAACCCGCCGCCGATCACGATCGCCCGGGCGTGCTGCACGGCCGCCCGGCGGATCGCCGCCACGTCGGCGAGGTCGCGGAAGGTGATGACCCCGGGAAGGTCCATGCCGGGCTTCGGCAGGCGGATCGGCAGGGAGCCGACGGCGAGGACCAGCTTGTCGAAGGGCAGGACGTGGGTCTCGCCGACCAGGACGAGGCCGTTCTCGCGGTCGATCTGGGTGACCGGAGCGCCGGTGATCAGGCGGATGCCGTGGGCCGCGTACCAATCAAGACCGCGGAATTCGCAGGCCGCCTCGTCGACCTCGCCGCCGAGCAGCGAGGAGAGCAGGACCCGGTTATAGGCGGCCTTGGGCTCTGCGCCGACGCATGTGACATCGAAGCGGCCGGGCGACCCTTCGGTCAGCCGCTCCAGAAACCGGAGCGAGGCCATGCCGTTGCCGACCACGACGAGCCGCTCGCGCGGCAGACCGGTTTCGGCGCGCGCATCCTGTGCGCTGGTGTCGAACGGGGATGTCGCCATTTCTGGATCGCGTCTGGGACCTCGATTGCAGGATCGTCGGCGGACCGCCCACGAAAAAGCCGCTGCCGGTCATCCCCCGAAGCAGGCTTGAAGCCGCAGGAGAACCGGATCAGCGGCCTCGCTGACGGCGCTGCCCGTCGTCGTTGACGGACGCGTTCAACCAAGCAGGTTGCGTGCCAGTTTCGGGGTGCCGCGCTTAAATGTTGGGGGAATCGATCAATCGGCACCGCCACCGAGGTGCGATGGCGCTAGAGACGTCGAGAATGCGCTGCACAAAAAGCAGGCGGACAATCGATTAAACGGTCAGCGGGGACAGGCGCCGGATCGGCGTTCGGCTGCGCGCGGCCGGATCGCGTGACGGCCTCATCGCGATCGCAGCGTGCCCGTGAGACGCCTGAGTCGGACATTGTGTGGCGCTAGGCTGCTTCGCGGCGAACGGAGTCACAGCGGGACTTCGGCCGACGCGATGACTTCACGCCCGACGCTCGAGCGCGATCAGATCAACGTCGAGAGCATCGCCAGCAGGCCGAGAGTCGGCATCGCGCCGGCCACGAGGACCCAGTACCACGAGGGGATGCCGCCGGGACGGCGGTTATCGTTGCTGGCGCGCGGCGCCTTGGCACCGCGGCGAACATAACGTCGAAGCTCGATCCGGCTGCGCGGATGCGATGTCGACGATTCGGTATCGAGTTTACGGCATCCGGGCATGGCAGCGATGTAACGGCCGAGACCCGGCAACGTTCCCGGCCCGCTGAAGTCTATACAGACCGCAAATGACGAAATGGTCGAATTGTCTTTCGCGGCTCAAAGGGCCATGGCGGCGCGGTACAGGTCGGGCCTGAAGACGGCCGCCGCCTCCGCCTCCGGGCGACTGTCCTGCGGGATCTGTCGCGAGGCGCGCATCTGCGCCACGAGCCAGCGGACGGCCTCGGCGCGCGGCTCCTGAACCCGCGCGCTGACGTCGAGAGGTCGCGGCATCGGCCGCGTCGCGCCCGCCGCGTCCAGGACCGCGACGCTTCGGAACGCCCGGTCGATCAGGTCGACATCCAGGTTGAGATAGGTCCGGTGCGCGAGGCGGTGGACGAGGTCGGCGCGGTTATCCGGGTCGGCGCACCAGTGCCCCGCGCGCGCCACCGCTCGGACCAGGGGCAGCGTCGCGCCGTCGAGGCGGGCCGACACGGCCAGAACCTTCTCGGGGGCGTCCGGTGCGAGATCGCAGCCGAGCGCCGCGATCCGCCCGTGGCCCGCCGCCACGGCGACGGCGTTCCAAGGCGCGCCGGCGCAGTAGCCGTCGACCAAGCCGCGGGCCAAAGCCTCGACGCTGTGCTGGGGCGGAACCACGACGGTCCGGAAGGCTGCGGGATCGAGACCGCCGGCCTCCGCGAACAGCCGCAGCTGGTAGCTGTGGCAGGAGAAGGGATGCACGGTCCCGAGCGTCAGCGGCCGGCCCGCGTCCCGGCGCTCGGTCGCGACCCGGGCGAAGGCCCGGGCGACGTCGGCCAGGTCCTCGCTCGCCGGTGCCATGGCCGCCCAGAGGTCGCGCGAGACCGTGATGGCGTTGCCGTTGGCGCTGAGCTGCAGCGGCACGATGAGGTCGGAGGGCGGCCCGGACAGAGCCAGCCGGCTCGCCAGGGCGAGCGGCGCCAGCATGTGCGCGCCGTCGAGATGCCCGAGGGCAAGGCGGTCCCGCAGGGTCGCCCAGGACGGTTCGGCGGACAAGTCGAGCTCCAGCCCCTCGGACCGGGCGAAACCGAATTCGTGGGCCGCGATCAGCGGCGCGGCATCGCAGAGCGGGACGTAGCCGAGCTGGAGCCTCATCCGAGCAGATCCGCCGTGGTGACGATGGCCCGGGCGATGTCGGCGATCTTGCGCTTCTCATTCATGGCCTTGCGCCGGAGCTGCTTGTAGGCCTCATCCTCGGTGAGCCCCTTCAGGTTCATGAGGATGCCCTTGGCCCGCTCGATCAGCTTGCGGTCGGCGAGCTCGCCGCGCGCCTCCGACAGTTCCCGCTGCAGACGTGCGAAGGCGTTGAAGCGCAGGATCGCGATGTCGAGGATCGACTTGATCCGCTCGGCCCGCAGCCCGTCGACCACGTAGGCCGAGATCCCGGCATCGACCGCCGCCTGCATCATGGTCGTGTCCGACCGGTCGACGAACATCGCCACCGGCCTCTCGACCTGCCGGGAGACCCCCGACATCTGTTCCAGGATATCGCGGCTCGGGCTTTCCAGGTGGATCACCACCACGTCCGGCTTGAGGGCGGTGATCCGCTCCAGCAGGTCCGCCGTGTCGGGGATCACCACGATCCGGCCGATGCCGGCCGCGCGCAGGCCCTCCTCCAGGATCGCCGCGCGGGCGCGGCTCGGGTCGATCACGGCGACGGTGAGGTTGGATTCGGTCATCGTGGCCCGGTCGGGCGGGTCTTCTCGCGGGGCGGCCCGGCTCGGGCCTCGTCGGCCAAGCAAGGTGTATGCCCTGCAACCGGCCCCATCGTTACCGCCGCGCAAACAAACGGTCTAGCTTCCGCCGCAATGCTGGGGACATCCTGGCGCTCACGGAACGACGTTGGGGATCGGTGACACGGATGCGCAGGCCAGACCCGCTTGCCCTGACGGACGCTGTCGCCGGACGCGTGTCGATGCCGTTCCTGCCGACGCTGGTGGTCGTGGCGATTCTGGGTGTCGCCTCGATCTACTGCCCCTCGTCGCAGCCGGCGAACCCCGAGGCCCGCGCCGCCCTGAGCGCCCCCGCCGCCCCCTCGGCCACCGCCTTCGCCAAGGCCGCGCCCATCTCCGTACCGGTCCGCCGTCCGGCTTCCCTCGCCTTCGCCGAGGCCTATCCGCTGGCCGCGCCGTCGGCCGCCCACCCCGTCCCGTCAGCGGCCCGGCCGGCGCTCGCCGGGCGGCCGAATCCGCACGTCGCGGTCGCGGGGCGGCACCCCTGCCCTGGTCGCCGCTGCCCCGAGACGCCGCTGCGCGTGACCGATCCGCTCGCCGCCGGCCGTGCCGAGGCCGCCGAGTCGGACGAGGCCGGGCTGCTTCCGCCCTCCGCCTTGCCCTTCGCGGCGTCGGTGGTCGGACAGCTGATGCCCGCTGCCCGCGCGGTGGGCGATGCCGCCAGCCTGATGCGGGATGGCGCGGCGGCCATGCAGGGCTCCGTCGCCCTGGCGGTGGCCGAGTGCCTGCGCTGAGGCGCGACCGGCAATCCGAGGGCGCATAACGTCAGGCTTGGCCGTCCGCACGAAGCCTCTGGACCTCGCAACCGGGCGTCCTAGGTGCGTTGCAGCGGATGGCCGGGGCGCCTGGCTCCGCGCTGGAGCCGGGGCCGGATGGCTGCACGCATCGAGGATTACGCACTGGTCGGCGATGGCCGCAGCGCCGCGCTGATCAGCCGGCAGGGCAGCGTCGATTGGCTGTGCTGGCCGCGCTTCGATGCCGCCGCCCTGTTCACGAGCCTGCTCGGCACCGAGGCGCACGGCTTCTGGAAGATCTTCCCCGAGGCCGAGAATGTCGAGACCAGCTGGGCCTACCGGCCGGGGAGCCTTGTGCTGGAGACCCGGCACAAGACCCGGCTCGGCGAAGTCCTGGTCACCGATTTCATGCCGGTCGGCGACGGCGCCCACCTCGTGCGCCTGGTCGAGGGCGTGCACGGGCGCGTCGCCATGCGCATGGAGATGGCGGTGCGGTTCGATTACGGCTCCGCGGTGCCCTGGGTTTCGCGCTCGGAGCTGGGCGACCTGCGCGCGGTCTCGGGCCCGCACAAGGTCGTGCTGCGCACCGATGTCCACCTGAAGGGGTCGGACGCGCAGACCACCGTCTCCGAGTTCACCGTCCATGCCGGCGAGCGGCACCGCTTCGTCCTGAGCTACGGCGCCTCGCACGAGGACGACCCGCACCCGATCGAGCCGCGCAAGACGCTCGAGGCGACCGACCAGGCCTGGCGCGAATGGTCGGCGCGCTGCGCCGGCGGCACGGCCTGGGACCGGATGCTGCAGCGCTCGCTTCTCACCCTGAAGGCGCTGATCTACGAACCCACCGGCGGCATCGTCGCGGCGCCGACCGCGTCCCTGCCCGAGGGGCTCGGCGGCGAGCGCAACTGGGATTACCGGTTCTGCTGGCTGCGCGACTCGACCCTGACGCTGATCGCCCTGATGGACGGTGGCTACATCGACGAGGCGCGCGACTGGCTGGGCTGGCTGTTGCGGGCGGTGGCCGGCAACCCGGAACAGGCGCACATCCTCTACGGCATCGCCGGCGAGCGGCTGCTGCCGGAGATCGAGCTCGACTGGTTGCCCGGCTACGAGAACTCGCGGCCGGTCCGGATCGGCAACGCCGCCGCCTCGCAATTCCAGATCGACGTCTACGGTGAGCTGTTCGACGCGCTCTACCAAGCCCATGCCCGGGACCTTCCGATCAGCAAGGACGGGTTGCGGGTCGGTTTGGCGATCCTCGGCCATCTCGAGAAGGCCTGGCGGGATCCGGATGAAGGCATCTGGGAGGTCCGCGGCGGGCGGCGCCACTTCACCCATTCGAAGGTGATGGCCTGGGTCGCGTTCGACCGGGCGCTGCGCATGCACGAGATGCACGAATCCGGCGCCACCGAGGAACAGGCCGCGCACTGGCGCGCCGTCCGGGACGAGATCCACGCCGAGGTCTGCGCGAAGGGCTTCGATCCCGCGCTCAACAGCTTCGTCCAATCCTACGGGTCGAAGGCGCTGGACGCGAGCCTGCTGCTCATCGCCCATACCGGCTTCCTGCCGCAGGACGATCCCCGGGTGGTCGGCACCGTCGAGGCGATCGGCAAAGGCTTGATGCGCGACGGCTTCATCCTCCGCTACGAGACCGAGGGCCAGACCACCGACGGCCTGTCCGGCAACGAGGGGGCGTTCCTGCCCTGCACGTTCTGGTATGCGGACAACCTGATCGGCCTCGGCCGGCGGGACGAGGCGCGGGCGCTCATCGAGCGCTTGCTCGGCATTTGCACCGATCTCGGCCTGGTCAGCGAGGAATACGACGTGCAAGCCAAGCGCCTTGTGGGTAACTTCCCCCAGGCGTTCACCCATGTCGCGCTCGTCAACACGCTGCTCAGCTATACGCGCGGCGAAGGGCCGGCGGATCGGCAGGGTGGTAAGGCCAACGGAGCCCCTCCCGCCGTCCTTCGGCAGCGTGAAGCCGACAAGCGGCACGCAAGAGGCGAACTGGAAGACGCGACATCATGAGCGGCGCAGATACCCCCACCAAGGCGGATTTCGCTGAGATCGACACGCTCAGCATCAACACCATCCGGACGCTCGCGATCGACGCGGTGCAGAAGGCCAATTCCGGCCATGCCGGCGCGCCGATGGGCCTCGCCCCGGTCGCCTACACGTTGTGGAACCACTACCTCCGCTACGATCCGGCCCATCCGCACTGGCCGAACCGCGACCGCTTCGTGCTGTCCTGCGGCCACGCCTCGATGCTGCTCTACGCGCTCCTGCACCTCGCGAATGTAGCCGAGAGCGACGGCGGCAACGCGCCCGCGGTGACCCTGGAGGAGATCAAGAAGTTCCGGCAGCTCGACAGCCGGACCCCGGGCCATCCGGAATATCATTTCACCACCGGCGTCGAGACCACCACGGGCCCGCTGGGCCAGGGCGTGGCGAACTCGGTCGGCATGGCGATCGGCGGCCGCTTCCTCGGCTCGCGCCTCAACCGGCCCGAGCTGCCGCTGTTCGACTACAACGTCTACGCGATCTGCTCGGACGGCGACCTGATGGAAGGCGTGGCCTCCGAGGCCGCCTCGCTCGCCGGCCACCTGCGGCTCGCCAACCTCTGCTGGATCTACGACGACAACACCATCACGATCGAGGGGCATACCGAGTTGGCCTTCGGTGAGGAGGTCGCGACCCGGTTCCTGGCCTATGGCTGGCAGGTGCTGCGGGTGGCCGACGCCAACGACCTGCACGCGATCTCGGGCGCCCTCGAGACGTTCCTGGCCACCAACGACCGGCCGACCCTGATCGTCGTCAAGTCGGTGATCGGCTACGGCGCCCCGAAGAAGCAGGGGACCCCGAAGGCGCATTCGGACGCGCTGGGCGAGGACGAGGTCAAGGGCGCCAAGCGCGCCTATGGCTGGCCCGAGGACGCGCAGTTCCTGGTGCCGGACGGCGTGCACGAGAACTTCCGCGACGGGATCGGCAAGCGCGGTGCCGCCCTCTACGATGCCTGGCAGGATCTGCTCGCCAAGGCGCGGGCGGCCGATGCCGACCACGCCGAGGATCTCGCCGCCCTGCTGGAAGGCCGCCTGCCCGACGGCTGGGACAAGGACATCCCGTTCTTCGAGCCCGACGCCAAGGGCATGGCCACCCGGGAATCCTCCGGCAAGGTGCTTAACGCCATCGCGCAGCACGTGCCGTTCATGCTCGGCGGCTCGGCCGATCTGGCGCCGTCCAACAAGTCGAACCTCACCTTCGAGGGCGCCGGCTCGTTCGGGCCGTTCTCGCCGGGCGGGCGCAACCTGCATTTCGGCGTGCGCGAGCACGCGATGGGCTCGATCGTGAACGGGCTCGGCCTCTCCGGCCTGCGGGCCTACGGCGCCACCTTCCTGGTGTTTGCCGACTACATGCGACCGCCGATCCGGCTGGCCTCGCTGATGGAGCTGCCGATCTTCCACATCTTCACCCACGACTCGATCGGCGTGGGTGAGGATGGGCCGACCCACCAGCCGGTGGAGCAGCTCCTGTCGCTGCGTTGCATCCCGGGCCTGGTCACCCTGCGCCCGGCCGACGCCAACGAGGTCGCCGAGGCCTACCGGGTGATCTTCTCGCTGAAGAACCAGCCGGCGGTGCTGGCGCTGTCCCGCCAGCCGCTGCCGACGCTGGACCGCACCAAGTACGGCGCCGCCGCCGGCACCGCCAAGGGCGGGTACATCCTGGGCGATTGCGACGGCACCCCGGAGGTGATCCTGATCGGCACCGGCTCGGAGGTGCAGCTCTGCGTCAGCGCCTACGAGGCTCTGAAGGCCGAGGGCGTCAAGGCGCGCGTCGTCTCGATGCCGTCCTGGGACCTGTTCGAGCGTCAGGACGAGGCCTACCGGCATTCCGTCCTGCCCCCCGCCGTCAAGGCGCGGGTCACCGTCGAGCAGGGCAGCATGATCGGCTGGGACCGCTACGCCGGCACCGAGGGGACGGTCATCGGCATGAACACGTTCGGGGCCTCCGCGCCGATCAAGGACCTCCAGACCAAGTTCGGCTTTACCCCCGACAAGGTTCTGGAAGCCGCCCGGGCACAGCTGGCCAAGCATAAGGCATAACGGGCCGTGCGCGGCGCCATCTGCTTGCCCCGATCGGGGCTTGGACGGTGATCGTCGCACCAGGCGCGGGTCCCCTCTCCCGGACGGAGGGGGACAGGGTGAGGATGGGACTTCTGCGGAAAGGTCTCGACCCTCACCCAACCCTCTCCCACACGGGAGGGAGCATGTCGCGGCCGGTACTGCCGGCCGTGGCCCTGATCGGTAGGAACCAAGGCCTGCCTATCGGCGAAGCAGAGCGTTCCGGACGAGAGAACGCGGTACGGGACAACGAGGAACCGACATGGACGCGCTCAAGGCCCTGCACGACGAACAGGATCAGGCGGTTTGGCTGGACTTCGTGGCCCGGGGCTTCATCCAGAAGGGTGAGCTGAAGCGCCTCGTCGAGGAGGACGGCCTCCGCGGGGTGACGTCCAACCCGTCGATCTTCGAGAAGGCGATCGGCCACTCGGACGAGTACGATGCCAGCCTGAAGGCCGTGCAGGAGACCGGCGACAGCCGTGTCATCGACCTCTACGAAGGCCTGGCGATCGCCGACATCCAGGCCGCCGCCGACGTGCTCCGCCCGGTCTACGAGGCGAGCGACGGGGCGGACGGCTATGTCAGCCTCGAAGTGTCGCCCTACCTGGCGCTCGACACCGAGGCGACCCTCGTTGAGGCGCGGCGCCTGCACAAGGCGGTCGCCCGCGACAACCTGATGGTGAAGGTGCCCGCCACCCCCGAGGGCATCCCGGCGATCCGCCAGCTGACCAGCGAGGGCATCTCGATCAACGTGACGCTCCTGTTCTCGCAGGAGGCCTACGAGGCGGTCGCCCGCGCCTTCATCGACGGGCTCGACGAACGGGCGAAGGCCGGCCACGACGTATCGACGGTGGCGAGCGTCGCGAGCTTCTTCATCAGCCGGATCGACGTGCTGGTCGACAAGCTTCTCGACGAGAAGATCGCCCAGGCCAACGACCCCGATGAGAAGGCGGCGCTCGGCCAGCTCAAGGGCAAGGTGGCGATCGCCAACGCCAAGCTCGCCTACCAGCGCTACCGGAAGATTTTTTCCGAGGCGAAGTGGACGTCGCTATCGGAGAAGGGCGCCAAGGCGCAGCGGCTGCTCTGGGCCTCGACGGGCGTGAAGAACAAGGCCTATTCCGACGTGCTCTATGTCGAGGAGCTGATCGGGCCGAACACCGTCAACACCATGCCGCCCGCCACCATGGACGCGTTCCGCGACCACGGCACCGTGCGGGCGACGATCGAGGAGGACGTGCCGGGGGCAGAAGCCGTCATGGCCCGGCTGGCCCGCGCCGGCATCGACATTGAGGCAGTGGCCGAGCAGCTGGTGAAGGAGGGCGTGCAGCTCTTCATCGACGCCGCCGACAACCTGCTCGGTGCGGTTGCCGGCAAGCGCGCCGCGCTCCTCGGCCAGCGCCTCGACGGCCAGAGCCTGGTCATGGACGACACACTCGCGGCCGAGGCGAAGAAGACCGTCGAAGCCTGGCGGTCGAGCGGCGCGATCCGCCGGCTCTGGGCCGGCGATGCCACGGTCTGGTCCGGCCACGACGAGGCGAACTGGCTCGGCTGGCTGCACATCGTCGAAGACGAACTCAAGAAGGCCGCGGACTACGCCGCCTTCTCCGACTGGGTGAAGCAGGAAGGCTTCACCGATGCCGTCGTGCTGGGCATGGGCGGCTCCAGCCTCGGCCCCGAAGTGCTGAGCCTGACCTACGGCCAGCGCGAGGGCTTCCCGAAGCTCCAGATCCTGGACTCGACCCATCCGGATCAGGTGCGCGCCCTGGAGGCGAGCATCGATCTCGGCCGGACCTTGTTCATCGTCTCGTCCAAGTCCGGCTCGACGCTGGAGCCCAACGTGTTCCGCGACTACTTCCTGGGGCGCGTGAAGGACAAACTGGGCGATCGGGCGGGCGATCACTTCGTCGCCGTGACCGACCCGGGCTCCGACATGGAGCGCGCCGCGCAGAGCGATAAGTTCAAAAAGATCTTTTACGGCGTCAAGCAGATCGGCGGCCGCTACTCGGTGCTGTCGGCTTTCGGCCTGGTCCCGGCCGCGGCGCTCGGCCTCGACGTGAAGGCGTTCTTGGAGACGGCGCGCATCATGGTCCGCTCCTGCGGGCCGGTGGTGCCGCCGGCCCAGAACCCGGGCGTGCTGCTCGGCACCGCGATGGGCGCGGCCGGTCTCGCCGGCCGTGACAAGGTGACGGTCATCGCCTCGCCGGGCATCGACAGCTTCGGCGCCTGGGCGGAGCAGCTCATCGCCGAGTCGACCGGCAAGCAGGGCAAGGGCCTCGTGCCCGTGGATGGCGAGCCGGCGAGCGTCCCGGCGGTCTACGGCCGCGACCGGTTCTTCATCTATCTGCGCCTCGACGGCCAGGCGCAGGAGGCACAGGACGAGGCCCTGCGCGCCCTGGAGCGCGACGGCCATCCGATCGCCCGCATCACCCTCGACTCGATCGAGCAGCTGCCGCAGGAATTCTACCGCCTGGAAATGGCCACCGCGGTGGCCGGGGCGGTGCTCGGCATCAACCCGTTCGACCAGCCCGATGTCGAGGCCAGCAAGATCGAGACGAAGAAGCTGTTCTCGGAGGCCGAACGCAACGGCGCCCTCCCCGCCGAGACGCCGCTGTTCGAGGACGACGCCATCGCGCTGTTCGCCGACCCGAAGAACGCCGAGGCGATGCCTCAGGCTTCTGACGGCTTGGAAGCGGCGCTGAAGGCGCAGGTCGCCCGCCTGAAGGACGGCGACTATCTCGGGCTCCTCGCCTACGTCCCCCGCGACCCGAAGGCGGCCGGCATTCTCCAGGAGGCCCGGCTTGCGGTGCGCGATGCTCGCAAGGTCGCGACCTGCCTGGAATTCGGTCCGCGGTTCCTCCACTCGACCGGGCAGGCCTACAAGGGCGGCCCGAACACCGGCGTGTTCCTTCAGATCACCTCGGCGCCGTCCGAGGACCTGCCGATCCCCGGCCGGGCTCTGGGCTTCAGCACCGTGGTGGCCGCGCAGGCGCGGGGCGACTTCGCGGTGCTGGCCGAGCGCGGCCGCCGGGCGCTGCGGGTCCATATCAAGGGTGATCTCGACACCGGGCTGAAGCGCATCGCGGCGGCGCTCACGGCCGCAGTCGCCTAGGCGGCGGCAAGCGCCCCTCGCCGCGACGGCGAGGGGCAATCCTGAGGAGATCAAAGATGCAACTCGGCATGATCGGCCTCGGCCGGATGGGCGGCAATATCGTCCGGCGCCTCCTGCGCGACGGGCACACGGCCGTGGTGTTCGATCAGAACCCAGCGGCCGTGGCCGCACTGGTCGAGGCAGGGGCGGTCGGCGCGTCGAGCCTGGAGGATCTCGTCTCCAAGCTCGAAGCCCCCCGCACCGCCTGGGTGATGCTGCCGGCGGGCGCGATCACCGAGGAGGCGGTCACCACCCTGGGCGGCCTGATGCAGTCGGGCGATTGCATCATCGACGGCGGCAATTCCTTCTACGGCGACGACGTGCGCCGGGGGATCGCGCTGAAGGCCAAGGGCCTGCACTACGTCGATGTCGGCACCTCGGGCGGCGTCTGGGGGCTGGAGCGCGGCTATTGCATGATGATCGGCGGCGACACCGAGACCGTCGACCGCCTCGACCCGATCTTCAAGACCCTGGCGCCGGGCATCGGCGACATCCCGAAGACGCCGGGCCGCGAGGGCCGCGACCCACGGGCCGAGCAGGGCTACATCCATGCCGGGCCGACCGGGGCCGGCCACTTCGTCAAGATGGTCCATAACGGCATCGAGTACGGCCTGATGCAGGCCTATGCCGAGGGCTTCGACATCCTGAAGCACGCCAATTCGGAGGCGCTCCCGGCCGAGCGCCGGTTCGACCTGAACATGGGTGACATCGCGGAGGTCTGGCGGCGCGGCAGCGTCGTCTCCTCCTGGCTCCTCGACCTGACCGCCCAGTCCCTGGCCGGCGACGAGAGCCTCCACGATTTCTCCGGCTACGTGGAGGATTCCGGCGAGGGCCGCTGGACCATCAACGCCGCCATCGAGGAGAGCGTCCCGGCGACGGTGCTGTCCGCCGCCCTGTACCGGCGCTTCCGCTCCCGCGAGCAGGAGAGCTACGCCGACAAGTTGCTTTCAGCCATGCGCAAGGGCTTCGGCGGCCACCAGGAACCGAAGAAGTCGTGAGGCCGGGAAACGCAGAGATTCGCCGATGAGCCTTCCCACCGGAACCCATGTCCTGCCCGATCCGCAGGCGGTCGCCCGCGAGGCGGCCGAGCGGCTGATCGTGGCCTGCAGCGAGACCGAATCCGAGCGGATCGCGATCTGCCTGGCCGGCGGTTCGACCCCGAAGGTGCTCTACGGCCTGCTCGCCGGGCCGGACTACGCCGCCCGGGTGCCGTGGGAGCGGATCCACTGGTTCTTCGGCGACGACCGGGTGGTCCCCTGGGACGACGAGCGCAGCAATGTCCGGATGGTCCGCGAGGCGTTCGGCCACGGATCCCGGATCCCCGCCACCCACCTGCATTTCATCCCCTCCGACGCGGGCGCCGAAGCCGGGGCGCGGGCCTACGAGCGGATCCTGCTCGACTTCTACGGGGCCGACAGGCTCGATCCCGCCCGACCGCTGTTCGATCTCGTTCTGCTCGGCATCGGCGAGGACGGGCACACCGCGTCGCTGTTCCCGGGCAAGCCGGCGCTCGGCGAGACGGAACGCCTGGTCGCTCCGGTGCCCGAGGCCGGCCTGGAGCCATTCGTGCCGCGCATCACCCTGACCTTCCCGGCCCTGGCCTCCTCCCGGCACGTGCTGATCCTGGTGACCGGCGCAGGCAAGCGCCGCGCCTTAGCCCGGCTTGCCGCGGGCGAGGAATTGCCCGCCGGCCGGGTCACCAGCCAGGGCGACGTGGCCTGGCTGCTTGACGAGGCCGCCGCCGATTGAGCTCCCGACCGCACATTCCGGTCTGATCCGGCGACGCTGCCCCGGGGCGCGGCGACGGATCGATCGCGCTGCGCGCGCGGCGACGCTGCGACGGGCCGCAAACGGATCGGCCGGTCAAACCACCGAATCGTGGGCGGCGTTGTTGCGCCGGTAAGCCCCCTCGCGCCGGCGAACGGCGGGTTTTTCGACCATCGGGAAACGGCCTTCGGCCCTCCAGAGATTTGACGAAATGTCATTGCTCGCCCGACCGATCCGAGCCTGAACTTCGCAATCCGTCTCCGGCCCCGCCGCGTTAGGCTTCGCCCAGCCTGACGGAAGGCATTTGAGGAGGCCGCGCATGACCCCGCTGACCCAGCCGGCTGACGTCGAAGCCATGATGGCGGATCTCGCTCTCTCGGCTGAAAGCTCCGCGGACGCCTATCTGGCCTCGGCCCGGGCGACCCTGCTGAAGATCCTGGCGCGGCCCGATCTGCTGGACCGGACGCGACTGGTCGCGCCGCCGGAAGGGCTCGGCCGCAACCTGTTGTTCGGCACGCGGGCGATCAGCGTCTGGGCCATGGTGTGGAGCCCGGGAGCGGTCACGCCGGTCCACGACCACCATTGCTCCTGCTGCTTCGGCCTGCTCAGCGGCAGCCTGCGGGAAACGTGGTATCGCCCGATCAGCGACACCCACGCGGTCGCGACCCTGGATGTGGTCCGGGTCCCCGGCTACGTGGCCTGCATGATGCCCACCGGCCCGAACCTGCACCGGATCGCCAACGCGGGTCCGGACACGGCGATCTCGATCCACGTCTACGGCTACGACCACCGGGAGCAGGCCTCGTCGATCCACCGGACCTATGAGGTCGCGCCGGGGTGATGTGAGACCTGCGCCGTCATGGCCGGCGCAGCGCGCGGTTTCAGATCGCCGGGGTGCCTCGTCGCGCTTGCGATGGCGCCGATGCTCCAGGTCGAAACCGTCAATCCATGTAGATCGTCGGCACGGCGGTCGTGTACTTCATCTCCTCCATGGCGATGGACGAGGACAGGTTCGAGAATTCGAGCTTGGCGATGAGCCGCTGGTAGACGGCGTCGTAGGCCTCGATATCGGGCACGACGATGCGCAGCAGGTAGTCGATCTCGCCGGTCAGGCGCCAGGCCTCGACGATTTCCGGGAAGCCCGCGACGACCCGGCGGAACGCGTCGGACCAGTCGGCCGCGTGGCGCGGTGCCTTCACCGCCACGAACACTGTCGTCGGGACGTTGACCTTCCGGCGATCCACCAGCGCGACCCGGCTCCGGATCACCCCCGACGCCTCCAGCTTCTTGACCCGGCGCCAGCACGGGGCGGCGCTCACCCCGACCCGCTCGGCCAGCTCGGCGACCGGCAGCGTCGCGTCCTGCTGAAGGACGTCGAGAATTTTTCGGTCCACCGCGTCCATGCGAAAGCTGCTCCCGCGCGGGGTTCAAGCTGCCGGGGCTACAGGAAGAAGTGCTTCGAGAGCTTCAGCCCCTGGGCCTGGTAGTTCGAGCCGGCCCCGGCGCCGTAGAGCGTGCCGGGGATGGCCAGCATGCGCTCGTAGACGAGCCGGCCGACGATCTGGCCGTCTTCCAGCAGGAACGGCACGTCGCGCGATCGGACCTCGAGCACCGCGCGGGCGCCCGCGCCGCCAGCCCCGGCATGGCCGAAGCCGGGATCGAAGAAGCCGGCGTAATGGACCCGGAACTCGCCGACCAGGGGATCGAACGGCACCATCTCGGCAGCGTGGTCCGGGGGGACCTGCACCGATTCCTTCGAGGCCAGGATGTAGAACTGGCCGGGATCGAGGATCAGGGCGCCCGAGCCGTCGGCCGGCAGCGGCTCCCAGAAATCCACGGCCCGGTGGCGACCCGGGGCGTCGACATCGACCAGCCCGGTATGGCGCTTGGCCCGGTAGCCGATCAGGCCGTCGAACCCGGACAGGTCCACCGAGACCGCGACGCCGCCCTGGAAGGACGGGGCGTCGGCATCGACCAGCGGCGAGCGCAGATGCAGCTGGCCGAGTTCCGCCTCCGTGAGCCGCGGCGAACCCTGGCGGAACCGAATCTGCGACAGGCGCGAGCCGGTCCGGACCAGGACCGGGAAGGTGCGCGGCGAGATCTCGGCGTAGAGCGGCCCGGTATAGCCGGGCTCGACCTGATCGAACGCCTCGCCGCGGTCGGTGATCACCCGGGTGAACACGTCGATGCGTCCGGTGGAGCTCTTCGGGTTCGCGGCCGCGGCCAGGTCGCCCGGCAGCGCCAGGCCTTCCTGCAACTCGGCGATGTAGACGCAGCCCGTCTCCAGCACCGCGCCCGGCCGCAGGTCGATCCGGTGCAGCGACAGGCGCTCGACGCAGGCCTGGACCGTGCGGGCGGCGCCGGGAAGGAAGCTGGTCCGGACCCGGTAGGCCGTGGCGCCGAGGCGCAGGTCGAGACTGGCCGGCTGGATCTGGTCGCCCGCGAAGGGCTCGGCCACGCGGATGCCGCCCGTCCGGGCCAGGGCCGCGATCGCCTCGGCCGGCAGGATGCCGGAGCGGGTCTCTACGCCCGAATCGGCGGCCTGCGAATCGGCGGCATCCATGCCTGCGCCCGCGTTCATCGCGCCTCGACTCCTTCGCGCGCCTCCGGGTGGATCCGCGTCCCCGTACGTTCTCCGACGGGACTGGCTAATGCCGGCTTAATCCTATCGGCGCAGACCCGGGTCGGCGACCGCGATGCCCGTCCGGCGCGCCTGCGGCATCATCCGCGCGAGGTAGTCCGCCGCAATTGACGGCGATTTCACCGCCCACTACCACCGCCAGTGAAGCGTGTTCAATCCGTGTTCAGCGGATCGCACCGTTCGAAGAAGGGCCTTATAGGGCGATGTACAAGGCCGAGACGCGAGGAATTCGAGTGACCGTTCAGCCTCGCTTCGTCGAGGAGGAATCCTCGCCGAATGAGAGCCGGTATTTCTTTGCCTACACGGTCGAGATCGTGAACACCGGCAGCGAGCAGGTCCAGCTGCGCTCCCGCCATTGGCGCATCATCGACGGGCACGGAGCCTGCCAGGAAGTGCGCGGGACCGGCGTGGTCGGCAAGCAGCCCGTGCTGGAGCCAGGCGAGTCCTTCTGCTACACCAGCGGTTGCCCGCTCAACACGCCCGATGGCCTGATGGCCGGCAGCTACACCATGGCGACGGTGGCCGGCGAAAGCTTCGAGGCCGAGATTCCCGCCTTCTCCCTCGACAGTCCGCACGTCCGCCGCAGCCTGCACTGAGGTCCCGAGCCCGGGGCTTCGCTCCGGAGGGATTTATGTCTGGGATCGGCGAGCGGCTCAGCCCGCTCGACATGCTCGCCCGCCTCGTGTCGTTCGATACCGAGAGCGACAAGTCGAACCTCGCCCTGATCGATTCTGTCTGCGCCTATCTCGACGGCTGGGGTGTCCCGTATCTCCGCCTGCCGAACGCCGCCGGCGACAAGGCGGCCCTATTCGCCACGATCGGCCCGATGGTCGAGGGCGGCGTCGTCCTCTCCGGCCATACCGACGTGGTGCCGGTGGCGGGCCAGGCCTGGACCAGCGACCCCTTCACCCTGCGCGTCGCCGACGGCCGGGCCTATGGGCGCGGCGCCGTCGACATGAAGGCGTTCGACGCCCTGGCGCTGGCCCTGGTACCCGACATGCTGGCCGGCGATCTCAAGCGGCCGATCCACATCCTGCTCTCCTACGACGAGGAGACCACCTGCCTCGGCTCGATGGATGCGATCACGCGGTTCGGCGCCGACCTGCCGCGGCCTAACGCGGTGATCGTCGGCGAGCCGACGGGAATGGAGGTTGCCGACGCGCACAAGAGCATCGTCACCTGCCTGACCATCGTGCACGGCCACGAAGCCCATTCGGCCCGGCCAGCGCTCGGGGCGAACGCGGTGGCGGCGGCCTGCGAGCTGGTCGCCGGCCTCAGCCGGATCGCCGACCGGATGATCGAGCGCGGCGACGCTTCGGGGCGGTTCGATCCGGCCGCCACCACAATTCATGTCGGCACGATCCAGGGCGGCACGGCGCGCAACATCCTCGCCAAGGAGTGCCGCTTCCACTGGGAGTATCGCGGCCTGCCCGATCTCGACCCGGGTGAGATCCCGCGCCTGTTCGCCGAGGCGGTCGAACGGGTGACGCGGGAGCGCCTGAACCGGTACGGTGATTACGGGCGAATCGAGACGATCGAGGAGGTCGACATTCCCGGGCTCGCACCCGAACCCGGCTCCGAGGCCGAGCGGCTGTGCCTGCGGCTCGCGGGGCGCAACCGCACCATCGCGGTGCCCTACGCCACCGAGGCCGGGCGGTTCCAGCGGGCCGGGATCCCGACGGTCGTGTGCGGACCCGGCGACATCGCCCAGGCCCATCAACCCGACGAATTCATCACCCTCGACGCGCTCGGCAAAGGCGAGCGGTTCCTGAGGGCCCTGATCGAGGCTTCCGCGTCATGAACGCGCTTACCGGCATCACCATCAAGCTGCGACCGCTGGAACGTGAGGATCTGCGCTTCGTCCACCAGCTCAACAACA
This sequence comes from Methylobacterium sp. ARG-1, assembly GCF_001262595.1. Lineage (NCBI taxonomy): Bacteria > Pseudomonadati > Pseudomonadota > Alphaproteobacteria > Hyphomicrobiales > Methylobacteriaceae > Methylobacterium > Methylobacterium sp. ARG-1. Next base: position 94,195 of record NZ_LHCD01000005.1, on the reverse strand, counting down.
ACGACAGCATCATGCGCTACTGGTTCGAGGAGGCCTACGAGTCCTTCGCAGAACTGCAGCAGCTCTACGAACGCAACATTCACAACCAGACCGAGCGCCGCTTCATCGTGGCCGATCCGACCGGCGAGCCCGCGGGGCTGATCGAGTTGGTCGAGATCAATCACCTGCACCGGCGCTGCGAGTTCCAGATCGCGATCCACCCGAGCTTCCAGGGTCGGGGCTACGCCTGGCAGGCGACTCGGATCGCCATGGATTACGCGTTCAGCGTACTCAACATCCACAAGCTGTACCTGCACGTCGACCGGGACAATGCCCGGGCGGTGCGCATCTACGAGCGCTGCGGCTTCCGGCCAGAGGGCGTCCTGAAGGACGAGTTCTTCGTGAACGGCCGCTATCGCGACGCCGTGCGGATGTGCCTGTTCCAGCCGGATTATCTCAAGGCCCGCGGCGGCGGCGATATCGCCGAGCCGGTGCTGAAGGTCTGACCCGCTGATGCGGGAGGGGCCACCGAGGCCCCTCCCCAATCGTGCTCAGTTGCGGCCGGTGCCGGACTCGCGGCCGGCCTTGCCGGCGCCCTGTGCGGCGCCGCCCTGACCAGGGGCGGCATTCATGCCGCCGCGCTCGGCGCCGCCCATCCGGCCGCTGTCGGTGCCGGCCGGCCGCGCGCCGCCCTGCGGGTCACCGCGCTCCGAAGCGTTGCGGATGCCGTCCTGCTGGCCGCCCCGCATGTCGCTGTTGCGGGTACCGTCGTTCCGACCCTCGCGATTGGCGGCCCGGTCCGTATCGCGCCCCTCATTGCGCACCGCGTTGCGGGTGCCGTCGCGCGCGTCGCGGCGGTCGCTGCGGACGCCGGCGCGGGTCTCGGTCCGGAAGCTGGCATTGACCGTGCCGCCGCCGCTGAGCCGGCGATACTCGTCGGAACCGTAGCGCACCCGCTGGCCGCGGATCGTTACGAACCGCTCCTCGCGCACCGATACCAGGCGGCGGTATTCGGGCGAGCCGTAGACGACGCGCTGGCCCCGAATGGTCACGAAGCGCTCGCGCGGTCGGCTCTCACGGGTGCTGACAAGGCGGCGGTACTCGGGCGAGCCATAGAGGACGCGCTGGCCGCGGATCACGACGTAGCGGACCCGGGGGCCGCGATTCTCGGTGACGACGAGGCGCCGGTACTCGGGCGAGCCGTACACGACCCGGCGACCGCCGATGAACACGAACCGGCCCTCGCGGCGGAGGCCGCCTTCGACCCGATCCGACCGGACATCGGTCCGGCGCTCCGTACGGCTCTCCGTCCGACCACGGATATCGGCGCGGTCGCTCCGTTCGGCGCGCGTGCCATCCCGGTCGCCGCGCGCATCCCGCTCGGCGCGGTCGCCGCCGCGCTCGCCGGCTTCCGGGCCGGCACGGCCGCGATCCTGGGCCATCCGGTCGCCGGAGTCCCGCCCGCCATCCCGGCCCTGCGCGGCACGTCCGGCTTCGGTGCCGGAGCGACCCGAGGCAGCCTGGTCGCCATTCTGCGATCCGCTCCGGTCGGCCCCGCTCCGCATGCTCGATTCAGGGCCGCCCGCCCCGGCCCGGCCGGCCATCCCGCCACCGCGATCGGCTCCCGCCGATTGCTGCGCATAGGCCGAGGTGCTGATCAGCAGCGCGGCCAACCCGATCGACAACGTTCGCATGGCGTCTCCTCCGATATTGAAGCAGCCACGCAACGTCGAAGGTCCGGAAACGGTTCGGTTCGCAATCCTCAAAAATTCACGCAACGAATACTGATGCATCCGCGTTTCGCGTGCAGAAGCTTGGCCGTTGTTAGCTGAGGAACCAGGCCGATCGCGTGCGCGGCCCGGGCCTCTACTGGTTCGGCTGCGCGCCGATTTCGGCCTCGACCTCCTGCGGATCCAGATCGTAGCGGCGGGAGCAGAATTCGCAGGTGATGACGATGCGCCCGTCATCCGCCACGATGTCGCGCCGCTCCTCAGGCGAGAACGAGCGGATCATGCCCATGACGCGCTCCCGCGAGCAGCGGCAGGCCTCCTGCACCGATTGGCGGTCGAACACCCGCACGCCGCGTTCGTGGAACAGCCGGTAGAGCAGGCGCTCGCTCGACACGCTCGGATCGACCAGTTCGTGATCCTCAACGGTGCCGACGAGCGAGCGCGCCTCGACCCAGGCATCGTCCTCGACCGCCTGCCCGGACAGGTGCGTGTGGCCCTCCGGGATGTCGCCCGGCGGCAGGTCGGCGAGGCGAGCCCGGTCGATCGACTGGGGCAGGAACTGCACGATCAAGCCGCCGGCGCGCCAATGCCCGGCGCCCTCCTCCACGGCCTCGGCGACCGCGAGGCGCACCTGCGTGGGGATCTGCTCCGACTGGCGGAAATACTGGTGCGCAGCCTCCTCCAGGCCCTGACCCTCCAGGGCGACGACGCCCTGGTAGCGGCTGGCGGCGGAGCCCTGGTCGATGGTCATGGCCAGATGGCCGGCACCGATCAGGTCGGCATCCTTCAGCGGACGCGCGCCCAGGGCGGCAACCTTTTCCGCGTCGAACCGCGCGGTGGCGCGCAGGCGGTCGGGCGCCTCGAAATCGACCACGATCATCGCCACCGGGCCGTCGGTCTTGGTCTGGAGCTGGAACCGGCCCTCGAACTTGAGCGACGAGCCGAGCAGCACCGTCAGAGCGGCGGCCTCGCCCAGGAGCCGGGCGACGGAATCCGGGTAACCGTGGCGGCGCAGGATCGTGTCCACCGAGGGCCCCAGCCGGACCAGGCGCCCGCGTACGTCGAGCGCCTCGACCGCGAAAGGCAGCACGGCGTCATCCGTACCGCCATGGCCGTTGCCGACAGGTTGCCCGGCCTGCATCTGAGATTGCGACTCTGGTCCTGAGGTCATGCCCGCTCCGATCGATACGCCCGGCTCCGGCGGCGGCCGCTCCGACGTGCCGGGGCGCAGATCCCGCTCCAGCGAGGAGCAGGATGGCGTGAGGAACAGGGCCCGTTCGGAACGATCTGATCCCTCACCCCGCCCGCGCCCGCACGGGAGAGGGGGCGCGTCGCGCCACATCCGTCGCCGGGATGCTGCCATCCGGCAGCCGTGATGGGGAGGCGGGCCGCGAGAGCCGCCCGCTCACCCCCATATGGGGCGCGGTCTCGAAAAGCACGAGCCCGGGATCAGGGCGTGCCCGCGCCCAGGCACCAAGCCAGGATCCCCTTCTGCGCGTGCAGGCGGTTCTCGGCCTCATCGAACACCACGGAGCGCGGCCCGTCCATGACGTCTGCCGTGACCTCCTCACCGCGATGGGCCGGCAGGCAGTGCATGAAGATCGCGTCCGGGTTGGCGGCTGCCATCAGCTTGGCGTTCACCTGGTAGGGGCTCAGCAGGTTGTGGCGGTGACCCTCGTCGTCGTCGCCCATCGAGACCCAGCAATCCGTCACCACGGCATCGGCGCCCTGGACGGCCGCGAAGGCGTCGGTGGTGACGTTGATCTTCGCGCCCTCGCGCTTGGCCCAGGCGACCAGCGCCGGCGGGGGCGCGAGTTCGGGCGGGCTGGCGATGTCGAGGCTGAAATCGAGCCGCGCGGCGGCGTGGACCCAACTCGCCAGGACATTGTTGGAATCGCCGGACCAGGCCACCTTGCGGCCCTTGATCGGCCCGCGATGCTCCTCGAAGGTCATCACGTCGGCCATGATCTGGCAGGGATGCGAGACCTTGGTCAGGGCGTTGATGACCGGCACGGTGGCGTACTCGGCCAGTTCCAGCATCTGACCGTGGTCGAGGATGCGGATCATGATCGCGTCGACGAAGCGCGACAGCACCTGGGCGGTGTCGCCGATGGTCTCGCCCCGGCCGAGCTGCATCTCGGATCCGGTGAGCATCAGGGTCTCACCGCCGAGTTCGCGCATCGCCACGTCGAACGAGACGCGGGTGCGGGTCGAAGGTCGGTCGAACACCATGGCGAGGGTCTTGCCCATGAGCGGGCGCTCGGCGGCGCGCTCGCCCTTGCGGCGGCGCGCCTTCATGGCGGCGCTCGCATCGAGCACCCCGCGCAGCTCCGCCCCGGAGAAGTCCTTGAGGTCGAGGAAGTGGCGGGGGGCGGCACCGTTCAGGTGCGGGACTGGGGCACGCGCCCGGCCGTCAATCTGGGCTTTCATCGCGTCACGTTCGCTAGAGCCTGCTCCACGATCACCTGATCATGAACGACACTCTATCTCCTGGTGAGGGGCATTCTCGTCACGCGCGGCGGGGATCGACCGCGCCCGAAAATGCTTCGCACCGCCCTGCGCCGGAACGCGGCGCAGGGCGGTGATTCTGAAACTGCGGGATCGACTTGCTATTCGGCGGCCCCGCGCAGGGCTTCGAAGGATGAGGCGGCCTCGTCGAGCCGCCGGACCGCCTCGTCGATCTCGCTGTCGCTGACGATCAGCGGCGGCAGCAGACGGACGATGTTGTCGCCGGCCGGGATGACGAGGAGATGGGCAGCCCGGGCGGCGGCGGCAAAATCGGTGTTCGGCACGCCGAGCTTGAGGCCGAGCATCAAGCCCTCGCCGCGGATCTCCTGGAAGACATGCGGGTGGCGGTCGCGCAAGGACGCGAGCTTCTGCTTAAGAAGGAGCCCGGCATGGGCGACGCGGTCGAGGAAGCCGTCCTCCAGCACCACGTCGAGCACGGCGTTGCCCACCGCCATGGCGAGCGGGTTGCCGCCGAAGGTGGTGCCGTGGCTGCCGGCGGTCATGCCGCGGGCCGCCTCGCGGGTGGCGAGGCAGGCGCCCATCGGGAAGCCGCCGCCGACGCCCTTGGCCACGCTCATGATGTCCGGGGTGATGCCGGACCATTCATGGGCGAACAGCTTGCCGGTGCGCCCGACGCCGGTCTGGACCTCGTCCATGATCAGCAGGAGGCCGTTCGCGTCACAGATCTCGCGAAGGCGGTGCAGATCCGCATGCGGGATCACCCGCACGCCGCCCTCGCCCTGGATCGGCTCGATCATCAGGGCAGCCGTTTCCGGCCCGATCGCAGCCTCCAGCGCGGCGTAGTCGCCGGCCGGCACCTGGTCGAATCCGTCGACCTTGGGGCCGAAGCCCTCGATGTATTTCTGCTGCCCGCCGGCTGCCAGCGTCGCCAGCGTCCGCCCGTGAAAGGCGCCCGCGAAGGTGACGATCCGGTAGCGCTCCGGATTGCCGCCGGCGGCGTGGTACTTCCGGGCGATCTTGATCGCCGCCTCGTTGGCCTCGGCCCCCGAGTTGCAGAAGAACACCACGTCCGCGAAGGTCGCGTCCACCAGGCGGCGGCCGAACCGCTCGCCGCCCGGGATCTCGAACAGGTTGGATGTGTGCCAGATCCGGCTGGCCTGCTCGGTGAGCGCGCCGACCAAGTGCGGATGCGCGTGGCCGAGCCCGTTGACCGCGATGCCGGCGCCGAAATCGAGGTATCGCTCCCCGGCTTCCGTCACGAGCCAGGCGCCCTCGCCGCGCTCGAAAGCGAGCGGCGCGCGGACGTAGGTCGGCAGAAGGGCTGACGTCACGGATCCCGTCTCCGTCTTTGTAAAGGCCCGGAGCAAGCGTTAGCCGGCTCCAAATGAAAGTGCCGCCTCGTCATGGGCGGCACGCGCGCGATTACTATGAATCAACCGCCTCCTGTCAACGTTGCAGGGACCATGCCGTTCGCCCGACCGCTCTGCGCGAGGCTTGCGCGGACCGGATTTCAGTGACGCCTTAACGGGCTAGTCCGCTTGGCCTATCCCCTTGCGCGGCGGGGGGCGGGCATGCTCCTGATCCCGCAGAATTCGAGTCAGCGCGGGAGAATCGCATGAGCACGATCAAGGACCGTCTCGAGAAGCTGGGCCTCACCCTGCCGAAGGCGGCGGCACCGGTGGCGAATTACGTGCCGTTCGTCCGCACCGGCAATCTCGTGGTCATTTCCGGCCAGGTCTGCTTCGGGCCGGACGGGACCATCGCCCCCGAGCACAAGGGCAAGGTCGGCGGCAACGTCTCGGCCGAGGCCGGCAAGGCGGCGGCCCGGCTCTGCGCCCTCAACGTGTTGGCCCAGCTCGAGGCCGCGGTGGGCGACCTCGACCGCGCCCTGGAGCAATGCGTCCGACTCGGCGGCTTCATCAATGCCGCGCCCGGCTTCTCCGCGGTGGCGGGCGTGATGAACGGCGCCTCCGACCTCATGGTCGAGCTGCTGGGCGATTGCGGCCGCCATGCCCGCTCGACGGTCGGCGTCGCCGAACTGCCCCTCGACGCGGCCGTCGAGGTCGAGGCGATGTTCGAGGTCCGCTAGACGTGCCCGCTCCCGACTGGCTCACCGCGCGGCCGATCGCTCATCGCGGGCTGCACGACCGCGCGGCGGGCCGGCCGGAGAACACCCTGGCCGCCGCCCGCGCCGCTGTGGCGGGCGGTTTCGCCATCGAGTGCGACGTCCAGCTGAGCGCCGACGGCGAAGCGATGGTGTTCCACGACGCCGCGCTCGGCCGGCTCACCGAGGCGAGCGCGGCGATCGGGGCCAAATCCGCAGCCGAGCTGGGCACGTTGTCCGTCGCCGGGACCTCCGAGACGATCCCGGCCCTAGCGGACTTCCTGGCGGCGGTCGCCGGGGCGGTGCCGGTCGTGATCGAGGTCAAATCCCGCTACGACGGCGATCTCCGGCTGGCGAGCCGTGCGGCCGAGCTGGCCGCCGCCTATGGCGGTCCCGTGGCGCTGAAATCCTTCGATCCGCAGGTGGTCGCGGCTCTGCGCGACCTGTGCCCGCCCACGATTCCCCGCGGGATCGTCGCCGAGACAACCCAGGACGACCCGGCCTATGCCGCCATGCCCTGGGCGACGCGCCGGGCCTTATCGAACCTGCTCCATTTCGCCGACAGCCGGCCGGATTTCCTGTCCTGGCGGGTCGATGATCTGCCCTGCGCGCCGACCTACCTGTGCCGGCTCCTCAGCCGCATCCCGGTGATGGCCTGGACTGTGCGGAGCGAGGATCAGCGCGCCTGCGCGGACGCACACGCCGATCAGATGGTGTTCGAGGGTTTCGTTCCATAACATCGAAATCGCGGTGCGCCGTCGGATCGTCGGGCGCGGGGCGGCGGCCGGCCTCGCCGCAATCCCGCTCGCGGCGCCCCCGCCCCGGCGGCCGACGCCGCGCTGAACGCGGTCTATGTCCAACCGATGAAGTAGGTCGGTCCGAAGACCGAGGACGCGCTGCGGGCTGCACAGAAGGCCTGGTTCTCGTATCGGGATGCGACCTGTGCCCTCGAAACCATGGGTCGGGAAGGCGGCTCCGCCTACCCAATGAAAGTGAGCGGCTGCCTCAAGGGGCTGACGGATGCGCGTACCAAGGTCCTGAAGACATATCTCGCCTGCAAGCCGGATGACGTGAGCTGTGTCGGCGCATTCCAGGAGTGGCCCGGGGTCGAACGCGAGGGGCTCGGTGCGCGGGCGCCTCCGCAGACCCGGTCCAGGCGCGCCCGGACGATCGCATCGTCGCGCCGGGTTCCGCCCGCCGCCCGTCGCCCCGCTGCGAGCCCGAGGGCGTGACGCCGTCGGCGATCTGACAAGGCCGCCGGGCAGCCGCGCGCATCCGCCCGCTTGCCCGGCTGTTGACCCCGATTAGATTGAGCCCATGAAGCAAGAACCCGGGCCGGCGCCGGAGACTCCCACACTCACCGTGCGGGCGATCCCCGGCTTGAAGGAGATCGGCGCGGCGGCCTGGGATGCCTGCGCGTTCTCCCGCGAGACCCTGGCGGCGGGCGACGAGACCCACAACCCGTTCGTCTCGCACGCCTTCCTGTCGGCGCTGGAGGAATCCGGCTGCGTCTCGCGCAAGACAGGCTGGCTGCCGCTTCACGTGTCGGTGGAGCGCGACGGCACGCTGCTCGGCCTGGCACCCTGCTATCTGAAGTCCCACAGTCAGGGCGAATACGTGTTCGATCACGGCTGGGCCGACGCCTACGAGCGGGTCGGCGGCTCCTATTACCCGAAGCTGCAGGTGAGCGTGCCGTTCACGCCCGTGACCGGTCCGCGCTTCCTGATCGCCCCGGGCGTGGATCCCGATGAGGCCACCGCCGGCCTCGTCGCGGGCCTGCGGGCGCTGCGGAGCGAGACCAAGGCGTCCTCGGTTCACGTCACCTTCATGCGCGAGGCCGAGTGGGATCGGGCCGGGGCGGCGGGTTTCCTCCAACGGACCGACCAGCAGTTCCACTGGCAGAATGACGGCTACGCGAGCTTCGACGATTTTCTCAACGCCCTCGCCTCGCGAAAGCGAAAGACCATCCGCAAGGAGCGGCGCGACGCGCTGGCGCCCGGGATCACCGTCGAGCACCTGACCGGCGCCGCCATCACCGAGGCCCATTGGGACGCGTTCTACGCCTTCTACATGGACACGGGCGCGCGCAAATGGGGGCGCCCCTACCTCAACCGCCGGTTCTTCTCGATCCTGTCGGAGCGCATGGCTGACCGGGTCCTGCTGATCATGGCCAAGCGGGACGGCGCGTACATCGCCGGTGCGATCAACCTGATCGGCGACACGGCGCTCTACGGGCGCAACTGGGGCTGCATCGAGGACCACCCGTTCCTGCATTTCGAGATCTGCTACTATCAGGCGATCGATTTCGCGATCGGCCGCGGCCTCAAGCGGGTCGAGGCCGGGGCGCAGGGGGAGCACAAGCTCGCCCGCGGCTACAAGCCGGTGCTGATGCACTCCGCCCACGACATCGCCGATCCGGCCTTCCGGCGGGCGGTGGCCGATTATTTGCAGCGGGAGCGCGCCCACGTCGCCGAGGCGGTGGACGTCCTCGACACGCTCACGCCGTTCCGGCGGACGGACGAGGTCCGCACGCCCGGAGCCTGCGACGCCGCGGCAGAACCCGCACGACACGCCCCCGAGAGCCCGAACACATGAGCCCGATCGACCACATCAAGACCTTTGCCGACGAGCTGACGGCCCTGCGCCGTGACCTGCACGCCCATCCGGAACTCGGCTTCGAGGAGGTCCGCACCTCCGGCATCGTCGCCGACCTTCTGGAGAAGTTCGGCTGCGAGGTGCATCGCGGGATCGGCGGCACCGGGGTGGTCGGGCTGCTCAAGGGCCGCTCCGACAACGGACGGCGGATCGGCCTGCGCGCCGACATGGATGCCCTGCCGATGGATGAGGAGACCAACCTCCCCTATCGCTCGACCTATCCCGGCAAGATGCACGCCTGCGGCCATGACGGCCACACGACCATGCTGGTCGGCGCCGCCCGTTACCTCGCCGAGACCCGCAACTTCGACGGCACCGCGGTCTTCGTGTTCCAGCCGGCCGAGGAGGGCCGCGGCGGCGCCCGGGCGATGCTGAAGGACGGGCTGTTCGAGAAATTCCCCTGCGACGAGATCTACGGTTTGCACAACCAGCCGGGTGGCCACGGGCGGATCAAGCTGCGCCCCGGCCCGGTCATGGCGGCGGCCGACTTCTTCGACATCCACATCCGCGGCACCGGTGCCCACGCGGCCCAGCCCCATGGCGGCAACGACCCGATCATCATCGCCACCGGCCTCGCCCAGGCGCTGCAGTCGATCGTGTCGCGCAACGCCGACCCGCTGAAGTCGATCGTGCTGTCGATCACCCGGATCGAGGCGGGCACCGCCTACAACGTCATCCCGGAGACGGCGCACCTGGCCGGCACGATCCGCACCTTCGACAAGGAGATCCGGGCGCTGGCAGGCACCCGCATGCGCGCGATCGCCGCCGGCTTCGCGGCCGCCTATGGGGCCGAGGTCAAGGTCGACATCCACGACATGTTCTCGGTCCTGGAGAACGCCCCCGAGCAGGCCGCCGCCGCCACCGCGGTCGCGACCGAGCTGCTCGGGGCTGCGAATGTCGAGCCGAACGCCGTCCCGAAAATGGGCAGCGAGGATTTCGCCGACATGGCCCAGGTGGTGCCGGCCGCCTATGTCTGGCTCGGCTCCAACCCGGGTCCGGGCCTGCACAACGCCAGCTACAATTTCGACGATTCGATCATCCCGATCGGCAGCGCTTTCCTGGCCCGGATGGTCGAGAGCCGCACCGCCGCCTGAGGCGGCCGCTCAACCCGCTGCGGTCGCAATCCGTGACCGCAGCGTCGCCAGGGCGCGCGCGAAGAGCGCGGGCTGATCGAGCGCCCGAGCCAGCACGATCGCTCCCTGGATCTGCGCGACGACCTCTTCCGCGCTCGCCGTGCTCGCCGCCTCGTCCTGCCCCGACCTCCGCAGGGCGTCGGCGAGGGCGGCGACCCAACGGGCGAAGTAGCTGCGCACCGCCTCGGCGAACAGGTCGCGGCTCGTGCCCAAGGCCAGCACGCCGACCAGGCAGACCCGTTGCCCGGACCGGAAATAGCTCGCGACGGAATCGAACATGTCCGAGATCGCCCGCTCCGGCGGATCCTGTTCGCGCAGCGGACGGTACAGGTTGGTCTCGAACCAGGCGTCGATCTCCTCGAGGACACAGGCTGCCATCTCGGCCTTGCCGCCTGGGAACAGGTGATACAGGCTGCCCTTCCCCAGGCCCGTCGCTTGGCTGATCAGCGCGAGGCTGGCGCCCGCATAGCCGTGCTCGCGGAACACCTCCGCGAGCGCCGGCAGGATCTCGGACCGCGCCGTCACCGCTTCTAAAGGTCGAGGTCGCTCAGGCCCGGGTGATCGTCCGGGCGCCGGCCCAGCGGCCAGTGGAATTTCCGGTCGGATTCCGCGATCGGCAGGTCGTTGATGCTGGCGATCCGACGCCGCATCAGCCCGTTCGCATCGAATTCCCAGTTCTCGTTGCCGTACGAGCGGAACCACTGTCCCGCCGCATCGCGCCACTCGTAGGTGAAGCGCACGGCGATCCGGTTGCCGCCGAAGGTCCAGAGCTCCTTGATCAGCCGGTAATCGAGCTCGTGCGCCCATTTCCGCTGAAGGAAGGCGACGATCGCCTCGCGTCCCGTCAGAAACTCACTGCGGTTTCGCCAGACGCTGTCCGGCGTGTAGGCCAGCGACACCCGCTCCGGGTCGCGCCCGTTCCAGGCATCCTCGGCCATGCGGGCCTTCTGGGCGGCGGTCTCTTCGGTGAAGGGCGGAAAGGGCGGGCGGTCCGACATCGCGCATGTCCTCGTGGGTTTGTACCGATTGGTACAAAGATGTGTGCCGTCTGCCCCGTCATGTCAATTGTTCGGTTTCTCCCTTCAGACCAGGCCATGCTGAGCAAGCGAACCCGAATTGATGGGCGATTCACGTTCGCCCGCGCCGCAAGAAGGGCCAGCACAATTGCGATTTTGGTCTCCTTCCCGCCGTCGACAGCCAAGTCGATCGGTGCGATTCTCGCTTGCAAAGACCGCGCGGAGCGGGAGCGGGTGGGACGATCGGGGAGGCCTATGACGCCGGATATTCGGGAATCGCGGGCGGCTTTGATCTTGCTCGCAGCGGTGGTCGGCGCGGTTCTGCTGTTCGGCGCGTTCACGTTGATCACGCAGATCGGTTGAAGCTCGTGCCGAAACGTACAACCCCCGCGCGTTCGCGCTGCCGTTAGAACGCCGCAAGCCGCGGGTCGCTCGCGCCAAATTGTCTCGCTGCGTCAGTAGAATGACCGGTAGGGAATCGAGGTTGCGCTGTTGAGTTAACCACCTCTTAATTCCATCAAGGGTTGTATGACTACAAGGGATGCGTGCGAGGGGCACGCCGGTTTCGGAGGTCGCCCATGGTTGTTGACGCGATCAAGCGCACGCGCGGCTTGCCGGTCGATCTGTCGGCAGCCCTGGACGCTTCCGGCGTCATCGGTGCGTGGTCGTGGTCGCCCCGTTCCGAGCGCTGCATCCTGGATGCCGGCGCCGCCGAGGTGCTGGCGGGCGATCCCGGCCTGGCCGGCCGACCGATCCCCCTGGAGATCGCCCGATCCTGCATCCATCCCGAGGACCGCCCGGCCCTGGTGCGCCATTTCCAGGCCGTGTGTGAGCGCGGCGGCCCGTTCGTGGCCGAGTACCGCACCCTGTCGCCGTCCGGTCAGGTCCGGTGGATCCTCGACCGCGGCCGCGTGCCCGCGAACGCCTCGAGCCGACGTGCCGGGCACGGCCTGATCATCGACGTGACCGATAGCCGGCGCGACACCGATCAGGATGTCGCCTCGCGCATCGAGCCGCTGGACGCGCTCTCGGTGGCGATCGACCGGGCTATCGAGTGCAGGGATGCGCTGGAAGGCGTGGCGGATTCGGAGCTACAATTGCTGATCGATATGCTTCTGCTGCGCCTCGGCCAGAGCATCGCCAAGGCGCCAGCCGGCAACGGGGGCCGGCGCGGCCATTGAGGGGCCGGGCGACGGCCTCACTGCACCAGCACGGCCTGGCTGCAGAGGGTGCCGTCCATCTCGATATCCGCGTAGCCGATCCGCAGGCCGAGGCTGCGCAATACCTGGTCGAGCACGAAGTCGAGGGGCCCGGCGGCGAGGCCGAGCGTCGTGGCGAGGGTGGATTGCAGCAGCGGGTTCAGCCCTAGGCCGTTCAGGTTGAGGCTGAGGTTACCGAGCAGGCTGCCGGTCAGGGATTGCAGGACGTTCCCCGACGATACCGTCCGCGCGGTGTGGTTGGCGATGTCCGCATCCGTGAAGGTCAACGTCTGCCTGCCCGCGCCGATATTCGTCACCGTCCGGCCGGAGACGTTCACCAGCGGAAGCCCGATCAGGACGGCGGGCTGCGACAGGTCCGGGCCCGTGCTGCCACCCTGGATCGAAGCCCGCGACACAGCTGCGATCGCCAGGGTCGCGAGCCCGGTCTGCGCCTCGATGGTGGCCTGGCGCCCACCGCTCGCACCGGAGCAGCTGAGCGTGCGCAGGGTCGCCTGGGCCGGGGCGACCTCGGCGTAGATCGGCAGGTACACGGTCCCGAGCCCGAGCGGGGCCGAGACCGTGGCCTCGATCAGCAGCCGGGTCTGCGCGGTCTTCACCGTGGCGTTGGGGCTGCCGGGGCGGACCCAGCCGGAGCTGCGGCGGCGTTCGCCGATCGCCAGGGTCAGCCGGGTCGAGAGCAGGCCCGGCACGGTGGCGCCGAGATCGATCGCCACCTGGTTCTGCCCGTTGGCCAGCGACGCCGTGGCGGCCACCAGGTCCATCAGGTTCAGCGAAGGGCCGGCCAGGCCGCGCCCGGGGGCGAGCGCCGCCACATCGCCCAAGGCGTCAACCTGTCCGACCGGCACGAGGTTGCCGGCATTCGGCAGGGCGTTGAGGATGCCGGAGAGGGCCGAGACGGCGGCGGAATTGCCCTGCGCGGCGACCCGCATCGCCATCAGCATCTGCCCGACGCTGGCATGGGCCTGGACGATCTCGGTGTAGTTGGCCGCCTGCAGGTTGAGGCTCGCCGCGAGCGCATCGAGCACGCGCAGGCCGTCGATCTTGGCGCTGGCCAGTGCGGCGTAGTCGCTCACGCCCAGCGACAGCTTGGCCCCGAGCAGGGCGCCGAGCACGGCATTGGGGATGCCGTCCTTCAGGCCGGCTGTGCCCGAGCCGATCGTGAACGCCGCGAATTGCGCGCTGGCGGCGGTTCCGGTGACCCGGATCGGCACGGTGCCGGGCAGCCCGATCGCCCGGCCGAAGGTCACCGGCACGGTGGTCGCCAGGCCGACCCGCACGGCGTTGGCCGGGCTCATCCCAGGGTTGAAACGACTCCCGGGGACGGCGTTGGGAGCGCTGGCATCGTAGCCGCCGGTCGCCACCGTCGCCTGCGTAGCGTCGTAGCCGTTGTCGCCGAGGGAGCGGCGCGCCACCGCGTCGGCCTTGGTCAGGTCGACGGCCGCCAGCATGGCGGCGATGTCGGCCGCGCCCTGCGCCTTGCGCCGGGCCTGGAACACCTGGCCGAGATCGATCCCGACCGCGCCGGCACCCATCAGCAGGGAACTGCCGAGCGCCACCAGGATCACCACGTTGCCGCCGCGGGCCCGGCCGAAGCTCCGCGCCCGAACGGCTGCCCGCCCTCCGGTCACAAGCCGCCCTTCCTAACGCTGATGGTGCTGCGCAGGACTGTCGGCAGCATCGGGATCAGCTTGGAAAAGGCGTTGATGCCCAGCGTGTTGGCGTCCAGGGTCACGGTGACCGTGTACATCGTGGCGTCTTTCGGATCGGGACCGACCAGGACCTTGACGCTCTCCGGACGGAACATCGCGCCGCTGCTGAGGCTGCGCAGCACCATGGTCTGGGCCAGGGTCTCCCGCTCCTTGTCGGTGACGCCCGCGATGGAAGCGCGGGCGGCTTCGGCCGCGATCTGACGAAGGTTGTGGGCGGCACCCAGGCAGATGCCGAAGGCGGTGATGCCCGCAAACAGCATCAGCAGGATCGGCGCGACGAGGGCGAACTCGACCGCGGAACCGCCGCGGCGGCAGGCCAATCCGGCGCGTCCGTTTCGCCCAAGCACGCGGAGCCAGCTCATCGAAACGCCCTTCGAAGCTCGTGCAGCCGCGACAGCTGCACAACCCATGGTGGCATCGATCTTCTAATCAAAGGTTGTGGTCATTGCCCGAATTCCAGTGCTTCGGCGCGAATACGGGAGGCTCAGATTTCCACGGCGGGTCGCAGCGTCCCGATTCCTGCCGGATCGAAAGCGGCGCTCTTGATCACGACATGGACCGGCCGTCCCGGCGCCAAGCCGAGTTCGCGGATCGCAGCCGCGGTGACGCGCGCGGCGATCAACGCGCCGTTGCAATCGATCTCCACCGAGACCTCGGCGCCGCTCGGGGTCAGCGTCGCGACCCGGCCGGGCAGGATGTTGCGCGCGCTCAAGCCCCGGGGACGCTCGGTCGCCACCAGCACGTCGCGGGCGGCGATTCGCACGCGCAGCCGCGTCCCGATCGCGCGGGCCGCCAGGCCCGGCACCAGCAGCGGCCCGGCTCGGCCGGTCAGCCGGGTGAGCCCGGTCTCGGGATCGGCTCCGGCGACGACCATGTCGAGAAGCGCCCCGGCTTCCGCCTCGTGGATCGGCACGAGATCGGCCCGGCGCAGGATCGCCTCGGCGGGGCCCGACGCGGCCACGCGCCCGGCTTCCAGCACGATCACCGTCGTCGCGAGCCGCGCCACTTCGGCGACCGCGTGGCTGACATAGACGATGGGCACGCCCGCCTCGTCGCGCAGGCGCTCAATATAGGGGAGGATCTCGGCCTTCCGGGCCTCGTCCAGGGCCGCCAGCGGCTCGTCCATCAGCAGCAGGCGCGGCTTGGCGAGCAGCGCCCGCCCGATCGCCACCCGCTGGCGCTCGCCCCCCGAGAGGCCCGCGGGCCTCCGGTCGAGGAGGTGGCCGATCCCCAGCATCTCGGTCACCGCGGTGAAGCCGGCCGGGTCGGCTTGCTGGCGTCCGAAGACGCGGCCGTAGCCGAGATTGGTCCGCACGCTGAGATGCGGGAACAGCCGCGCGTCCTGGAACACCACCCCGACCCGACGGCGATGCGGCGGAAGGAAGATCCCCGCTGCATTGTCGACCAGCGTCGCGCCCTCGACGACGATCCGGCCATGATCCGGCCGGGCCAGCCCGGCGATGAGGTCGATCAGCGTCGTCTTGCCGGAGCCCGAGCGGCCGAACAGGGCGGTCAGACCCGGCCCCGCCGCGAACGCCGCCTCCAGGGCGAAGGCGCCGCGCCGGAGATGGACATCGACCTGGATGCTCACGCCCTGCGTCCCTGGCGGCACGGGCGGCGGCGCGGCGCGTTGGACACCGCCACGGAGCGCCCACGATGATCACAGTCCACCATCTCGAGAATAGCCGCTCGCAGCGCGTGCTCTGGCTGCTCGAGGAACTCGGCCTGCCCTACATTGTGAAGCGCTACGCGCGGGATCCGCAGACCATGCGGGCGCCCCCGGACCTGACGGCGATCCACCCGCTCGGCAAGTCCCCGGTCATCACCGAGGACGGGATCGTGGTGGCCGAGACCGGCGCCATCGTTACCTCCCTGACCGACCGGGCCGGGGGTGCCCTGGTGCCCGCCCCGGGAACGCCCGAGCGGGCGCGCTACTCCTATTGGCTGCACTACGCCGAAGGCTCGGCCATGCCGCCGCTGCTGCTCAAGCTGGTCTTCTCGCGTCTCGCCCCGGGCAGCCCCTGGGCCCTGCGGCCCCTGGTTCGCCGGATCGCCGACACGGTGCTGCAGAGCTTCGTCGATCCGGACCTGCGCCGGCACGCGGCCTTCTGGGAAGGCGAGCTCGCCGACCGGCCGTATTTTTGCGGGGCCGACTTCACCGCGGCTGACATCATGATGAGCTTCCCGCTCGAAGCCTTCGCGGCGCGCGGCACCGGCGCCGGACCGCGCGTCACCGCTTGGCTCGCGCGCATTCACGCCCGCCCGGCCTACCGGCAGGCGCTGGAGCGGGGCGGACCTTACGCCTATGCCTGATCGCGGCCGGCCGGCCGGCATTCTGGCTCGTCCCGCCATTCAGCCGGCTCGCAGACGTCGCGCGGCGCGCGCGGCTAGGAATTCCGAGATCAGCAGGGCCGCCACCGACAGGGCGACCGAGATCAGGGTCAGGCGCAGAGCCGGCCCCTCCCCGCCGGGGACCTGAGTCAGCGTGTAGATCGCCGAGGGCAGGGTCTGGGTCTCCCCGGGGATGTTGGACACGAAGGTGATCGTGGCGCCGAACTCGCCCATCGCCTTGGCGAAGGCGAGCACGGCGCCCGCGATGCAGCCGGGCAGGCTGAGCGGCAGCGTCACGGTCAGGAAGACCGCGAGCGGGCTCGCCCCGAGGGTGCCGGCCGCCTGTTCGAGCCTGGGGTCGACCGCCTCGATCGACAGCCGCATCGCCCGGACCATGAGCGGGAATCCCATCACCGCGCAGGCCAGGGCCGCCCCGGTCCACCGGAAGGCGAAGACGATGCCGATCTCCGCGAGCGCCCCGCCCAGAACGCCGCGCCGCCCGAGCGCGAGCAGCAGCAGGTAGCCGGTCACCACCGGGGGCAGGATCAGCGGCAGGTGGACCAGTCCGTCGAGCAGCGCGCGGCCCGGGAAACGGCGTCGCGCCAGCAGCCACGCCACGGCGAGGCCCGGAAGCAGGCTCGCCAGCGTGGCGACGCTCGCCACCCGCAGGCTCAAGGCGACGGCGTTCCAGGCGTCGGGGGGCAGGCCGAACAACGTCGCGGGTCTAGTGGCCGGCGCCGGGCGTCCCGACCACTGTAAAGCCCTGGCGCTCGAAGGCGCCCCGAGCCGCCGGGCTGCGCAAATAGGTCAGCAGGGCGGCGGTGTCGGGATTGCGCGACTCCTTGATGAGGGCCGCCGGGTAGATGATCGGCGGGTGGCTGTCGGACGGAAAGGTCGCGACCACATGGACGTTCGGCTCGGCCGCCGCATCCGTGGCGTAGACGATGCCGAGCGGTGCCTCGCCTCGGGCCACCAGCAGCAGGGCGGCCCGCACGTTCTCGGCCTGGGCGACCTGGCCCTTTACCGAATCCCACGCGCCGAGCTTCTCCAGAGCGGCCTTGCCATATTTCCCGGCCGGGACGGCATCGATCGTGGCCATCGCCAGCTTGCCGCCCCCAAGCATCCGGGTGAGCGTCGAGCCGAGATCCGGTGCGAGCGCGACCTGCGGATCCGAGCCGACAGTCTTCGGGCCCGTCGCGATCAGCACCAGCGCGTTGCGCAGGAGGTCGATGCGGGAGCTCGGCGTCACGGCGCCGGCCTTCTCGGCATAGTCCATCCAGGCCTGATCGGCCGAGATGAACAGGTCAGCCGGCGCCCCGGCGTCGATCTGCTTGGCGAGCGCGTTCGAGCCCGCATACGAGATCCGGACCGTCTTGCCGGTGTCTTTGGTCCAGTTGGCCGTCGCGTCGTCCAGCGCGTTCTTCAGGCTGGCAGCCGCGAAGACGACGACGGGCTCGGCCGCGTGACTCGGGCCAGCCGGGACGAGCGCCAGCGCGGCGAGCAGGATCCAGATCCGTCGGGAGACGCACATCGGCTCGGGAATCCCCTCATCGCGACCCATCATCCGGCCGGGTGCCCGGGGACCATAAGACCGCCGCCTTCGCGGGCCAAGCGCGGCGCAGGAGCTGGCGCGGATTCTGACATGGTCAGGCGTGCGGCGGCTCCCGGCGCTCCTTCGGCGTGGCTTCCGCACGGTGGAGCCGGCTCAGCAAGACCAGGAGATGGCCCGGCAGCGGACCGTCCGGTGCAGGCCCGCCGAAGAGCCGCTCGCGGGGGGACGGAAGAACGGCACCGTCATTCACGACGACGGGCCCGCGCGGTCCGGAACGCTTGGACTTGATCACGCTGTACGCACCCTGCTCGATGATGCCTCTCGAGAAAGCCGGCAAAAACGCCGCCTCGCGCAGCCGGTTCCGTGGGCAATCGGTGGATTCTGTGGTTAACGCGCAGACACGCTGCCGCATTCCTGGGCGCCATCCGCTGCGAATCGCGGAAACCGTCGCCCGGTCACCAGGTCCGAATGTCGCGCTGGTCCTTCGCGTCGCTGTCCGGCGCCGGCGACATGCCGGTCGCGACCAGCGCGGCCCAGAGCGTGGCCGCCAGCGTGGTCGTGAGCGTGACGGCAAGGCTGACGAGAAGAGGCGAGTTCATGGCTGCGCTGTCATCAGATCAAAACGGGCGCGCCGGACCCCGAAGAGCGGCGCGCCAGAGTTGAGGGTCTGGCCTTGGGGAAGCCGAGACTGTTGTAATCTGCGATGTCGTGGGCGGAAACTGATTTAGTTGGTTTCTAACGCGTGTATTGTCAGATGTGTCTGAGCAGCAACAAAACACCGATGCCGATCGACAGGCCGGCTTCGATCCGCCCGGACGTGCCGGGTCGGCTCCCTCGGACGGGCCGGACTGCGTTTTTTTCGCCCCTGCCCCTGTGATGCGGCGCGCCCGGGCGCTACAGCCGGGCATCATGCTCGAAGGTCTGCCGCCCCACCGCCCGACTCACATCCTGCGCCTCACGACCGACGAGCGATCGGCCCGGGCGATGACGGATCTGCTGGGCGAGATGTTCGATCCTACCGAGACCGCCGTCGCGGCGTTCGAGGACGAGGATGGCCGCACCTGGCGGCTGGAGGCCTATTTCGCCGACGCGCCGGACGAGGACTACGTCCGCGACCTGATCCGCCCGGTGATCGGGGACGAGGCCGATATAGCCGAGTTCCGCACCATCGATCAGCAGGATTGGGTCCGCACCTCTTTGGAGGGGCTGAAGCCGGTCCGTGCCGGCCGCTTCCTCGTGCACGGCTCGCATGACCGCGACGCCGTGCGCGGCAATGACCTGCCGATCGAGATCGAGGCTGCCCTGGCCTTCGGCACCGGCCATCACGGCACGACCCTCGGTTGCCTGCGGGCGCTGGTCTCGGAGTTGAAGCGGCGGCGCCCGACGCATGTCCTGGACGTGGGCACCGGGACCGGGATCCTGGCCTTCGCGGCCGCCAAGGCGTTGCGGCAGCCGGTGGTGGCCGGCGACCTCGACGGCGAGGCGGTGCGCACCGCCCGGGAGAACGCCCGTCTCAACGGACTGGGGCCCTACCTCAAGCTCTACGAGGGGCCCGGGGTGCGCCACCGGCTCGCGGACCGGCCGCGGCACTTCGACCTCGTCTTCGCCAACATTCTGGCTCGTCCCCTGCGGCGGCTGGCCCCGACTCTGTCCCGCGTGGTCGCCCCTGCGGGCGTGCTGGTGCTCTCCGGGCTGATCGAACGCGACGTGCCCGGCGTGCTCTCGGCCTATCGCCACCAGGGTTTCCACCTCGTGCGCCACGGCTTGATCGAGGGCTGGGTCGCCCTGGTGCTGGCGCGGGGCGGTGCGGCGAAGCGGCCGCGCCGCTGAACCGGCGACCGGCCCGCGCATTGCCCGGGCATGAGCCAGACGCTGCACCACGATCCCCCTGCCGATCCCATCACCGAGGGCGCGTATGCACGCGCCCGGGGCCGGCCCAAGGATGCCTGTCCCTATCCGGCGAACTCGCCCGCCCGCATCGCTTGGCTCGAAGGCTATGACGGCGTCCCGAGCGGCCGTGCCCGGGACCTGCCGTCGGCGAACGCCTGACCGGCGGCCGCTCTATCGTGCGGTTCGGAGCGTCCCCGCTCGGGTCGCATCCTCCTGTGCCGTCTCGACGTCCGGGCTCGCCGCCGCGTCCGCTTGCGCGACCGGAGCGCCCAACGCGGCCATCAGCACGCGCAGGCCCTCCACCCATTCCTCGGCCTCGGCCAGCGAGCCGAAACCGTCGCGCCGGATCACCGTATCGGGCTCGATCGTGGTGATGGCGTCGAAGAGGCCGTCGGGTCTGTCGCTGATCCGGTAGAAGACGCGGCGTGGCATGAGCGGGAGATAGGGCAAAGAACTGGCGTGATAAGATTGCGCACGACACTAAACCATAGGTTACAGCGTCGGGCTGCGTTCAGCGAAGAGGTTCAGCGAAGGAATTGTCGGTGTCCGGGGGCCCTGGTGCCGAACTGAACAGCGCGCTCCCGGATCCCCCGCGGTTGCGACCAGGGACCACCCGGCGATAGGCTCCCCCGATGACAGAGCCATGTCCGCCCCGACCCCGTTTCCAGACCTTCGACGATCCGAGCCACCGCAAGGGGGCGGAGCGGATCGAGGCGCTGCGCGCGGCCCTGCGCGAGAGCGCGCTGGACGGCTTCGTCGTACCCCGGGCCGATGAGCACCAATCCGAATACGTGCCGGCCGACGCAGAGCGGCTCGCTTGGCTCACCGGCTTCACGGGCTCGGCCGGAACCGCGGTGGTGCTGATGGAGTCGACGGCGCTGATCGTCGACGGCCGCTACACCCTGCAGGCGCCCGAGCAGGTCGATACCGGCGTGATCACCGTGGTGCCGCTGGCCGAATCAACCGCGGAAGCCTGGATCGCCGACAACCTGAAGCGCGATCAGGTGCTCGGCTACGACCCCTGGCTGCACACCTCGGATGGGGTTGCACGCCTGGAACGGGCGGCGGTGAAGGCCGGCGGTTCGGTGCGGGCGGTGCCGAACCTGGTCGATGCCGTCTGGGCCGGGCGCCCGAAGCCGCCCGCCGGGCCGGTGGTCACCCATCCCGAGGCCTTCGCGGGCGAGAGCGTCGCCGGGAAACTCACGCGGGTGCGCGCGGCTCTGGCCGAGGGCGGCTGCGACGCCCTGGTGATCTCGGACCCGCACAATCTCGCATGGGCGTTCAACTTGCGCGGCTCCGATGTCGGCCACACGCCGCTGGCGCTCGGCTACGCGATCCTGCCGCGTGAGGGACGAGCGCGGCTGTTCCTGTCCTCACCCAAGGTCGATCCGGCGCTGCGGACGGCCCTGGCGCCGGTGGCCGAGATCCTGTCGCGCGCCGATCTCGATGACGGGCTCGGCTCGTTCAGCGGCGTGCGCGTCCGGGTCGATTCCGCCACGGGCGCCGTCGCCCTGAAGGAGAAGATCGAGGCCGCGGGTGGGACCGCCGATATCGGCAAGGACCCGATCACCGGCATGAAGGCGGTCAAGAACGCCGCCGAGATCGCCGGCACCCGGGCCGCCCATACCCGCGACGGCACGAGCGTCGTGCGCTTCCTGGCCTGGCTCGACGGCGCCGCCGAAGCCGGGGGAGTGAGCGAGATCGCCGCGGTGGAGGCCCTGGAGGATTTCCGCGCGGCCGGCGGCGACCTGCGCGACGTGTCGTTCCCGACGATCTCGGGTTCCGGCCCGAACGGGGCAATCGTCCATTATCGGGTGACCCGCGCCAGCGACCGGATCGTGCGGCTGGGCGAGCTGTTCCTGATCGATTCCGGGGCGCAATACCCGGACGGCACCACCGACATCACCCGCACGGTCGCGGTCGGCGAGCCCACCGAGGCGATGCGCGATCGGTTCACCCGGGTGCTGAAGGGCCACATCGCCATCGCCCGGGCGGTCTTCCCGAAAGGCACCACCGGCGCCCAGATCGACGCCTTCGCCCGCGCACCGCTCTGGCAGGCGGGGCTCGATTTCGACCATGGCACCGGCCACGGCGTCGGCTCGTTCCTGTCGGTGCACGAGGGCCCGCAGCGCATCGCCAAGACCGGGACCGTCGCCCTGGAACCCGGCATGATCCTGTCGAACGAGCCCGGCTACTACGCGCCCGGCGCCTACGGAATCCGGATCGAGAACCTCGTCCTGGTCGAGCCGCGCGCCATCCCGGGCGGCGAGCGCCCGATGCTCGGCTTCGAGACCCTGACGCTCGCCCCCTACGACCGGCGGCTGATCCGCCCGGACCTTCTCGCACCGGAGGAGCGGGCCTGGATCGACGCCTATCACGCCCGGGTGCGCGACACCCTCGCGCCGCTCCTCGACGCCGAAACCCGCGGCTGGCTGGACCGCGCCACCGCTCCGCTGGCGGCTTGAGGAGTGGGGAGTCGCTCCGGGCGCCCTCAGGTCGGCGAAGGGAGGCGGACAGAGTGAAAGGAGTTCCGAGTCGGCCTTTGTTCGTTCACTCCAATGGCTGATCGGCCAGGATTGCAGAAGGTGGCCGATATGCCCCGAAGGTCTTCCGATCTCGCCGAAATCGCCAAGATGGCCGCCAACGCGTCCTTCGGCAGCCCCCTGGTGCAAGCGGTCCGCCTCGGCGACATGGAAGGGGCCGATGGCGATGATGTCCGGCGCGTGCAGCTGATCGTCTCAGACGACGCTATTCAGCAGCTCGACGGTGACAAACTGCTCGATGCCGGATTGGCTATCCGCAAAGTCCTGCAGAAGGCCGGCGAGACGCTGCGCGTGGTCGACGAGTATGCCGAGCAGCGTGAGCTCGACGAACGTGGCGCTCATTAATCCGGAGCATCTGTTCAGCCGGGCGGATGCGCTTCTTCTCCAAACCGGCCGCGGCTCATTGCGGCAGGCTGACCTACGCCGCACCTTCTCCAACGCTTATCATAGCCTGTTTCACGCGATCCTGACGGCCGCGGCCGATGAGGCCGTTGGAAGGACGCAGCGGAACGATCCATTCTGGACGCTGACCTATCGTTCCATATCTCACCAACGATTGAAGACTGTGTGCAACGATCTTCAGGCGGCGACACGCAAGCCGAAGATCAGGCGCTATGAGCCGCCCGGCGGATCTGGTGGTCATATCGTCACGATTGCCGGTGCCGTTTCAGAATTGCAGGACCGGCGGCACGCCGCCGACTAAGATCCGTCCCTCTCCTTCCTGCCAACCGATGACCGATGCGCAGGCGGCGCTTCAGACGGCCCGGTCGGAGGTCAACCGACTGGCTCACCTGGAAGCGGATCAGCGACGAGCCTTCCTCTACCTCCTCCTGTTCGAGCCCCGCTGAGCGACCCCAGCGGTGTCATGGTGTCGGCGTCACGGCGCCGGGCTGGGGACAGGATCGTGACACCCGCGTTATAAGGGCCGGCGCCGGTCCCGCGGACCCCCGTGTGAAACCACGACCGCCCCGCGCGCGAAGGGACAATATGATCCGCCGCCTCGCCTTCCTGGTCCTGATGCTCGCCGCGAGCCTGTCGGCCCCGTCGGCCCAGGGTTTCCGCACGCCGCCCGATCTCGTGCGGGCGAGCCTGGTCGCCGAGCCCGTCGCGGTGGCGGGCGCGCAGCCGTTCACCCTGGCGGTGCGGATGCAGGTGAAGCCGGGCTGGCACGTCTACTGGCGCAATCCGGGCGATTCTGGTCTGCCGCCCGAGGTGACCTGGACCTTGCCGGCGGGCTTCAACGCCGGTGCGATCCGGTGGCCGGCGCCGGAGCGCATCGCGATCGCGACGCTGATGAATTACGGCTACGAGGGCGAGGTCACCTTACTCGTGCCGGTCACGCCGCCGCCGAGCCTCGACCCGGCGGATCCGGTGCGGATCCAGGCCAAGCTGACCTACCTGGTCTGCGAGACCGAATGCGTTCCGGGCTCCGCCGACCTCGCCCTGACCCTGCCGGTGGGCGAGCCTCGGCCCGATGCCGATCAGGCCGCCCTGTTCGCGCGGGCCCGGACCGCCCTGCCCGCTCCGGCGCTCTGGCCGCTGCGCTTGTCCAGCCAGGGCGACACCCTGCAGCTCGATTTCGCCGCGGCGGGTCTCAAGCCGGAGACCATCAAGAGCGCGTCCTTCTTCCCCTATTCCGAGACCGCGATCGACAATGCCGCCGCGCAGGTGATGACCGTCGACGAGGCCGGCCTGCATCTCACCCTGGCCCGGAGCAGCCCCGCCGAGCCGGCGCCCGCCGCCCTGCCCGGCGTGCTGACCGTCGAGGAGGCGACCGGTGCCGGCACGCACCGGCTTGCCTTCGCGTATGGCGACGAGCCGGTGCTGCCGGCCCCGACGGCGGCGCCAGAGACCCCGGCCGCGCCGCCCGCAGCCCCCGCCTTCGACGTGCCGACGCTGGTGAGCGCGGTCGGGCTCGCTTTCCTCGGCGGCCTGATCCTCAACCTGATGCCCTGCGTCTTCCCGGTCCTGTCCATCAAGGTGCTGGGCCTCGTGCGGCACGCCGGCGAGAGCGCCGCCCGCGTCCGGCTGCACGGCCTTGCCTACACGGCGGGTGTGCTCGTGAGCTTCCTCGGCTTGGCCGGCCTGTTGCTCGCCCTCAAGGGCGGCGGGGCGGCGATCGGCTGGGGTTTCCAGCTGCAATCGCCGGCGGTGGTCGCCGGCCTCGCCTATCTGCTGCTTGCGATGGGCCTAAGCCTGTCGGGGGTGGTCCATCTCGGCGGGCGGCTCGCCGGACTCGGCGACGGCCTCGCCCGGCGCTCGGGGCTCAGCGGCTCGTTCTTCACCGGCGTGCTGGCGACCCTGGTGGCGACCCCCTGCACGGCGCCGTTCATGGGCTCGGCGGTGGGCTTCGCGCTGACCCAGAGCGCGGGCGTCGCCCTCGCGGTGTTCGCGAGCCTCGGGCTCGGCCTCGCCCTGCCGTTCCTGCTGCTCACCCTGTGGCCGCCGGCCCTGCGGGGGTTGCCGCGTCCGGGCGCCTGGATGGAGACACTGAAGCAGGTTCTGGCCTTCCCGGTCTACGCCACGGTGGCGTGGCTGGTCTGGGTCCTGGCGCAGCAGGTCGGGCCGCAGGGGCTGCTCGCCGGGCTGATCGGCCTCGTGCTGGTGGGCTTCGCCGCCTGGGCCTGGGAGCACGGGCGCGCGGCGACGCCGCGATTCGGGCGGATCGCCCAGGGGCTCGCGGTGCTCACGATCCTGGCGGTCGCAGGCCTGACGCTCAGCCTCGACCGCGAGCGGGCGGCCCCCGCCGCCCAGGCTGCCGCCGACGGTGTCCAGCCGTTCACCCAGGCTCGTCTGGATTCCCTGGTGAACGAGCGCCGCCCGGTCTTCGTGAACATGACCGCCGCCTGGTGCATCACCTGCGCTGTCAACGAGACGACCTCGCTCTCGACCCAGGCGGTGCGGGCAGCGATGGCGGATCGGGGCGTCACCTACCTGAAGGGCGACTGGACCAACCAGAACCCGGAGATCACGCGCCTGCTGGAGAAGCACGGGCGCAGCGGCGTGCCGCTGTATCTGCTCTACACCGGGACGGGGGAACCCCAGGTGCTGCCGCAGATCCTCACCGAGGGGACGGTGCTGGCGGCGCTGGAAACGGTGCCGGCCTCAGCGAACAAGAGCGCGGCGCTGGCCCGCTGACCGGACAGGCGGTCTAGGCTTCCAGCGAGAACGTCTCGTCGAAGGCGTAGCCCGACCCCCGCACCGTGCGGATCGGATCGGCCTGCCGGGGCGCGTTGAGCGCCTTGCGCAGGCGCCCGACATGCACGTCGACGGTGCGCTCGTCGATATAGACGTCGTGGCCCCAGACCCCGTCGAGGAGCTGCTCGCGGGAGAAGACCCGGCCGGGGGCCAGCATCAGGAATTCGAGCAGGCGGAACTCGGTAGGGCCGAGATGGAGCTCCTCGCCGGCGCGGCGGACCCGATGACCGGTGCGGTCGAGCTCGATATCGCCAGCCGCCAGCCGGTCGGCGACATGGGCGGGCTTGGCCCGGCGCAACAGGGCCCGCACTCGGGCCAGCAGTTCCGGAACCGAGAACGGCTTGACGATGTAGTCGTCTGCGCCCGTGCCGAGGCCGCGAACCCGGTCGCCCTCCTCGCCGCGGGCGGTGAGCATGATCACCGGCAGCCGCTCGGTCTCGCGCCGGGCCCGGATGCGGCGGCACAGCTCGATCCCCGAGAGGCCCGGCAGCATCCAGTCGAGCAGCACCAGATCCGGGGTGCGCTCGGCCAGGAGCAGTTCTGCGTCGTCGCCACGCGTCGCCGAATCGACCAGGAAGCCCTCGGCTTCCAGGTTGTAGCGCAGCAGGGTGGTCAGGGCCTCCTCGTCCTCGACGATCAGGACTTGCATGCTCACGTTCGTTAACCTGTTCCGTACTCGGTACCGGCCGGCGCGCCCGCGCCGGGGGACCCGGACGCGCCGATGGTGCGGCAGAGGCCGCCATCCCTCAAGCCGCAGGCCGCCACAATCGGGCGTTGCCCCACAGGGCAGCGTGCGGATCGGGCCGGCCGCACCGCGACCCGCCTGTTACGGGGCCGTGGCGGCGGGGCCGACCGTTGCGTAGTTCGACGCGTCGTTCTTCGGCCGCTCGCCCGCCAGGGTCTCACCGGTGGCGAGGTAGTGGATCGTCTCGGCGATGTTGGTGGTGTGGTCGCCGATGCGCTCGACATTCTTGGCGCAGAACAGCAGGTGCGTGCAGAACGAGATGTTGCGCGGATCTTCCATCATGTAGGTCAGGAGTTCGCGAAACAGCGAATTGTACAGCGCATCGATCTCGCCGTCGCGCTCCCAGACGTCGTAGGCGGCCTTCACGTCGCGGCTCGCGTAGGCGTCGAGGATGTCCTTGAGCTGCGCCTCGGCGAGGTCGCTCATGTGCCGCACGCCGAGCACGATCTTCTGCGCCGGCGCCTGATCGGAAATCGCCACGACGCGCTTGGCGACGTTCTTGGCAAGGTCGCCGATCCGCTCCAGGTCGCCCGAGACGCGGATCGCCGAGATGGTCTCGCGCAGGTCGATCGCCAGGGGCTGCCGCCGGGCAATGAGCAGCACGGCCCGCTCCTCGATGTCGCGCTGGAGCGCGTCGAGACGCTTGTCGGCGACGATCACCGCCTGGGCGAGCGTATCGTCCCGGCGGACCAGGGCGTCGGTCGCCTCGGCGGCCATCTTCTCGGCCACGCCGCCCATCTCGGAGATGGAGCGACGCAGGTCATCGAGGTCGGTGTCGTAGGAGCTGACGATATGGCCGGGCATGGTGGATCCTTCGATGGCGTCCCGCAAACCTTGATCCGCGAGGTCTGGCGGAAACCCGCCGCTGCGGTCACGGGCGCCGGGGCGCGTGCCCCGGTGCCCAGTCCCTTGCATTGTCTAGAACAGGCTGCGGAGCGGTGAGGACCGGCATCCCGAGCCGAGCTCGGGACCAGAGCAACCGGACCGTGCCGATGCTCCCCGACCGAACAGCCTGTTCCGGAGTCGCGCCGGCGCTTGTTGCGCTTGGGCGCGGCCCCTAGTCTTTAGAGCGGTGCTCTTTTTTCGCCGAAGCCGTATTCGACTTTACGGAAAGCGGTGAATATCCCGTTTGGCGTCGTCGCATCCCGGAGGTGACCGTCCGCCCTCCGGGGTTTTGGTTCAGCCGAACCGGCCGGTGATGTAATCCTGCGTGCGCTGCTCGACCGGGTTCATGAACATGCGGTTCGTGGGTCCAAATTCGATCAGCTCGCCGAGATACATGAAAGCGGTGAACTGCGAGATGCGCGCCGCCTGCTGCATGTTGTGGGTGACGATCACGATGGTGAACTCGTCGCGCAACTGCTCGATCAGCTCCTCGATCCGGCCGGTGGAGATCGGGTCGAGGGCCGAGGTGGGCTCGTCGAACAGGATCACCTCCGGGCTCTGGGCCACGGTGCGGGCGATGCACAGGCGCTGCTGCTGCCCGCCCGACAGGCCGGTGCCGGCCTGGCGCAGCTTGTCCTTCACCTCGTCCCAGAGGGCGGCCTTGCGCAAAGCCTGCTCCACCCGCCCGTCGAGTTCGGATTTCGGCAGCTTCTCGTAGAGGCGCAGGCCGAAGGCGACGTTGTCGTAGATCGACATCGGGAAGGGCGTCGGCTTCTGGAACACCATGCCGATGCGCGAGCGCAGCTCGTTCAGATCGATCGAGGGATCGAGCACGTTCTGGCCCTCGAGCAGGATCTGCCCCTCCGCCCGCTGCTCCGGGTAGAGGCTGTAGATCCTGTTGAAGCAGCGCAGCAGGGTGGACTTGCCGCAGCCGGACGGGCCGATCAGCGCCGTGACCTGACGGTCATGGAAGTTGATGTCGACATTCTTCAGCCCGTGGAAGCTGCCGTAGTAGAAGTTCAGGCCCTTCACGGCGATGCGAACCGCCCCACCCTCGTTGGCGTGGTTGCGGGTGAGATCGACCGTGGGGATCGCGGAGGCGGCGTTCATCGTCGTGTCCTCGAGAAGGGTCTTAGCGCGACATCTGCGGCTTGATGACGAGACGGGCGATGATCGACAGCACCAGGATCGTCGCGGTGATCAGAAGCGCCCCGGCCCAGGCGAGGCTCTGCCAGTTCGGGTAAGGCGAGAGGGCGAACTGGTAGATCATGACCGGGAGGTTCGCGACACCGCCCATCAGGTCCGGCGAGAACCAGGAATTGTTGTTGAGCGCCGTGAACAGGAGCGGCGCGGTCTCGCCCGCGATGCGGGCCAGCGCCAGGATGATCCCGGTGACGATACCGGCCGAGGCCGCCCGCCAGGTGACGCTGATGATCACCGTCGAGGGCGGTGCGCCGAGCGCCGCGCCGGCCTCGCGCAGGGTGCCGGGCACCAGGCGCATCATGTCCTCGGTGGTGCGCACGATCACCGGCACGGCGATGATGGCCAGCGCCACGCCGCCGGCCCAGCCCGAATAGGTCCCCATCGGCCGCACCATCAGCGTGTAGACGAACAGGCCGATCAGGATCGACGGCGCCGAGAGCAGGATGTCGTTGAGGAAGCGGATCACCCCGGCGATCTTGGAGAAGCGGCCGTACTCGGCGAGGTAGGTCCCGGCCATGACACCGATCGGCGTCGCGATCGTGATGCCGATCCCGGTGAGCACGAGGCTGCCCAAGATCGCGTTGGCGATGCCGCCGCCCTCGGATCCGGGACCGGGGGTCGGGTGCGCGAACATGCCGGGCGTGAAGCCGCGCACACCCTGGACGATCAGCATCAGCAGGATCGAGCCGAGCACCACGGCGCCGACGATCGTGGCGATCAGGCAGGCGGTGCGCAGCACCCGGTCGGCGACCCGCCGGCTGGAGCGGACCCGCCCGGTGCGGCGCGGCGTGGCGTTGGCGGTGGTCATGGGGTTTGACGCGTCCATCGTGAGCCCTCCTCAGGCAGGCTTGACGCGGCGCGTCAGCAACCGGGCGATGATGAGCACCACGAAGGTGATGACGAAGAGGATGCAGCCCAGGGCCATCAGCGCGTTGAGCTGGAGGCCGTCCGCCTCGTTGAACTCGTTGGCGATGCGCGATGCGATCGTCGAGCTCGGGTCGAAGATCGAGGCCGAGAGGCGGTTGGCGTTGCCGATCACGAAGGTCACCGCCATCGTCTCGCCGAGGGCGCGGCCGAGGCCGAGCATGATCGCCCCAATGATCGAGACAGAGGCCTGCGGCACCAGAACGTGGCGCACCACCTCCCAGGTCGTGCAGCCGATGCCGTAGGCGCTCTCGCGCAGCACGGTGGGGATCTGGTCGAGCATGTCGCGGGCAATCGAGGCGATGAACGGCACGATCATGATCGCCAGGATGATGCCGGCGGTGAAGACGCCGACGCCCGAGGGCACCCGGGCGTAGAACAGCGTGCCGACGATCGGCATGCCCTCGACCAGGTTCGAGACCGGGATCTGGACGAAGCGCGCGAAGAGCGGTGCGAATACGAACAGGCCCCACATGCCGTAGATGATGCTCGGCACCGCGGCGAGCAGCTCGATGGTCATCGCCACCGGCTTGCGGGCCCAGCCCGGGCAGAGCTGCGTGAGGTAGACGGCGATCCCCAGGGAGACCGGAACGCCGATCAGCAGCGCGAGGGTTGCGGAGGCCACGGTGCCGATCACGGCCACCAGGGCGCCGTACTGCTCGGTCCCGACGTTCCAGGCGCTGGATGTGAGGAAGGCGAATCCGAATTCGCGGAAGGCGGGCCAGCCGCCGTAGAGGATCGACCCCAGGATTCCGGCGAGCACGACGAGCACGAACAGTGCCGCGCCGTAGGAGCAGGCCCGGAACAGGTTGTCGAGGCTCCGGCTCGGCCCTTTACGCGCGGCGACGGCGCGGGGTCGTGCGAGGGCAATCGTCTCGGTCAAAGCGGGCATCCGCGATTCTCTGCGAAGGGGGCGTGGTAGCGCGGTGCAGTCCGCGAAGCGAGGGGGGAGGCTGCAAGCCTCCCCCCTCCAAGTCACTCACATGTTGAAGACAGGCTTACCGTCCTTGCCCTTCACGTTTTTCCACTCTTCGTGGATCAGGGCGACGACGTTGTCCGGCAGCGGCACGTAGTCGAGGTCGGAGGCAAGCTTATCGCCGTTCTTGTAAGCCCAATCGAAGAACTTGAGCGTATCCGCGGCCTTGGCCGGGTCGGCCGGATCCTTGTGGACCAGGATGAAGGTCGCCGCCGTGATCGGCCAGGCCTCCTCGCCCTGCTGGTTGGTCAGCGAGATACCGAAGCCCGGGGCCGACTTCCAGTCGGCGCTGGCGGCAGCGGCCTGGAAGGCCTTGTCGTCCGGCTGCGGATACTTGCCGGCCTTGTTCTGAAGCAGGGCATAGGCGAGCTTGTTCTGCTTGGCGTAGGCGGATTCGACGTAGCCAATCGCGTTCGGCACCTGCTTCACGGTGGCGGTCACGCCCTCGTTGCCCTTGCCGCCCTGCCCGACCGGCCAGGAGATCGTGGTGGCCGCACCGTAATCCTTCTTCCAGGTCTCGGAGACCTGCGACAGGTAGGTGGTGAAGATGTTGGTCGTGCCCGAGGCGTCGGACCGGTAGACCGGGGTGATGGTCGCGTCGGGGAGCTTCACGCCCTCGTTGAGCTTGGCGATCCGCGGGTCCGACCACTTCGCGATCTTGCCGGCGTAGATGTCGGCCAGCACGTCGCCGGTCAGCTTCAGCTTGCCGGGCTCGAGGCCGGTGATGTTCACGACCGGCACGACGCCGCCCATCACGGTGGGGAACTGGACGAGACCGTCCTTGGCCAGCTGCTCGCCCTTCAGGGGGGCGTCGGTCGCGCCGAAATCCACGGTCTTGGCCTGGATCTGCTTGATGCCACCGCCGGAGCCGATGGACTGGTAGTTCAGTCCCGAGCCGGTCTCCTTCCGGTAGGCTTCGGCCCACTTGGAGTAGACCGGGAACGGGAACGTTGCGCCGGCACCCGTGATATCGGCAGCGAGTGCCGCGGACGCCAGCTGAACCGTCGCGAGGCCGACGGCGAGCGCGTAAGCGAAGGGTCTCAAGGGTATCTCCGTTGCCGTCGGGCGAGAGCCTGCGCCTCTCTGCCGGCAAGCCCATGCCCGCGGCAGAGCTGTGCGGCCGGTCTTCCAAGAGACCCGGCGCCGGCCGCCCGATGAGCCGGGCGTTACGACAGGGAGATGACATCGCCATGACAGCGCGCGGCGCGGGCGACGGCACGGTTTGCGGCGCTCGTGCGTTCATACCGGGTGGCGGCACCGGACGATCGGCCGGGGATCGGCGAGCGATGCCGCGCTGTGATCAGAAGGTGTTCGGATCGTGGATGACCAGGGGACCGAGGCAGGGGCAGGTCCCGACGCGGCCGGCCCGGATGCGGCTTGGCTCGCCCTGCATGCCGCCCGCGAGGCCGTGGAACGCGCCCTGACCCTGGCTCAGGCACGCCAGCGTTTCGGCAGCGACGCGGCGGCCGTCGCGCAGGCGCGGCGCGAGGAGGCGGAACTTCTCGTGGACCTCGACAGGATTCTCACGCAGATCCGGGCGGCGGAGTATCGCCGGCGGCCCGGCTCGCGGCGCTGGTAAGGCTCAGCAGCCTTCCGCCGGGAGGAACTCCACCCCGGAACGCGTGACGATTCGGTGCACGGGTGGCCCTAACCGACCCGGCGCAGTTCCCGCTCCTTCTGACGAAGGCGGAGGAGCAGTTCCACGTGGGTGTCCGTGATCGGCTGCGTGTCGACGCTGCCCTCGTAGACGGTGCGGAGCGTCAGCCCGAGCTGTTGCGTGTCGATCGCCTGCTTGAGGGACCGGCCCATATGCGGGCTTCCCTCGGACGTGACGATAGACGGCTTCATGTTTTCCTCCCGCCCTTCAACCGCGTACGCCAGAGCACGGCACCGGGATGGAAGCAGTCTCGCGAAGAATGGTTAATGAAAGGTTACGCGCAACCAACGGTTAAGGTTGATCGGCGTTCACGCATCCGCGCCTTGAAGCAGCCGAGCCGCCGCGGCCCGTGCCTCATCGGTTACCGTCGCGCCGGCCAGCATCCGGGCGATCTCCTCGCGGCGCTCCGCTACCGGCAGGCTCGCCACACGGGTCGCGACGCGTCCGGCGCCCTTGACCGGGGTCTTGGCGATCAGGAAATGCGTGCTCGCCCGAGCGGCCACCTGGGGCGCATGGGTCACCGCCACGACCTGCACGGTGCTGGCGAGGCGCGCTAGGCGTAGGCCGATCGCGTCCGCCACCGCGCCGCCGACGCCGGTGTCGATCTCGTCGAAGATCAGGGTCGGGGCCGAGCCCTTGTCGGCCAGCACCACCTTCAGTGCCAGCATGAAGCGCGACAACTCGCCGCCGGAGGCGACCTTCATCATGGGTCCGGGCTTCGTCCCGGGATTGGTCTGCGCCCAGAACTCGACGCGGTCGATGCCCGCGGGATCGCGCGCCTCCGGATCGGTGACGATCTCGGTGATGAACCGGGCACGCTCCAGCTTCAGCGGCGGCAACTCGGCCTTTACGGCCGCGTCGAGCTGCTTGGCCGCCCGGCGGCGACCGGCGCTGAGCTTTTCCGCCGCCTCGGCATACTGGGCCTCGGCCTTGGCGCGGGCCTGTTCCAGCCCCTCCAATGCCGCCTCGCCGGCATCGAGAGTCGCGACCTCTCCGGCGTAGCGCTCCGCCAGGGCGGCGAGGTCGTCGGCCGGGACGTCGTATTTGCGCGAGGCGGCGCGCAGCGCGAACAGCCGCTCCTCCGCCCGCTCCAGGTCGCGGGGGTCGAACTCGGTCTCGGCCACGGCCGCGTCCAGCACCGCCCGCGCCTCGTCGAGGGCGACCATGGCGGCGTCGAGGGCATTGACGCAGGGATCGATCAGCGCCGGGAGCTGGCCAGCGCGGCGCTCCAACTTGCGCAGGGCGGCTGAGATGTGCGCCACGCCGGAATGCGGCCCACCGACCGCGTCCAGCGCCTCGTTCAGCTCGCGGGCGACCTTCTCGGATTGCTGCATGATGCTGCGGCGCTCGGCGAGCTGTGCCTCCTCCCCGGGCTGGGGCGCTAGCGCCGCGAGTTCCTCGACCGCGTGGCGCAGGAAGTCGGCCTCCTTGCGCGCCGCCTCGATGCGGGCGCGATGCTCGGCGAGTTCGGCGCGCGCCGTGCGCACGGCCTTGGCTGCCGCCGCGACCTTCGCGAGCTGGCCCTGCAGGCCCCCGAAGGCGTCGAGGATCGCCCGGTGCGAGGCCGGATCGGACAGGGCCCGGTCGTCGTGCTGGCCGTGGATCTCCACCAGCGCCGCGCCGATCGCCCGCAGGACCTGCACGCCCACCGGTTGGTCGTTGACGAAGGCGCGGGTGCGCCCGTCCGCCATCTGGGTCCGGCGCAGGATCAGGTCACCCTCGGTGTCGATCTCCGCCTCGGCCGCGATCCGGCGCGCCGGGTGGTCCAAGGGCAGGTCGAACACCGCGGTGACGCCGCCCTGCGGCTCGCCGTGACGCACGAGGCGGCCATCGCCGCGGCCGCCCAGGGCCAGGGCAAAGGCGTCGAGCAGGATCGATTTGCCCGCACCGGTCTCCCCGGTCAGGACACTCAGCCCCGTCCGGAAATTCAGTTCGAGCCTGTCGATCAGAACGATGTCGCGGATCGCGAGCTGCGCCAGCATGCGGCGACGGGATTCCTGAGAATGGGACCGCAGACATAAGGCTGCTGCGGCGCGGATTCACCCCAAAAATGCACCGCGGCGCATCTGCAGTGCCGCGGGGCTGCGCGGACAAGAAAGGCCCGGAGCGGCGGCTCCGGGCCCTGGGGCGTTTCACGGCGAGCCGAAGGCCGCCTGCGGCAGGACGCGGCCCGCCGGGATCGTCACTCGGCCGAGGCGGTCTTGCCGGTTACGCTCCGGTAGATCTTGGAGAGGAACGAGCTTTTCTCCTCGCGGGGCTCGACGCCACCCTTGGCCAGGAGCGCGTGGGCGTCCTTGTACCAGGGGCTGTCGGGGAAGTTGTGGCCCAGCACGGCCGCGGAGTTCTGCGCCTCCTGAGTGATGCCGAGCGCCCAGTACGCCTCGGTCAGGCGCTCGAGCGCCTCTTCCGCGTGGCGGGTGGTCTGGTACTTGGCGACCACGTCGCGGAAGCGGTTGATCGCGGCCGGGAAGTTGCGCCGTTCGAGGTAGAAGCGGCCCACCTCCATCTCCTTGCCGGCGAGCTGATCCCGGGTGATCTGGATCTTGGACCGCGCGTCGGTGGCGTATTCGGAGGTCGGATACTTCTGGACCAGCTCCTGCAGGGCGACGAGCGCCTTCTCGGACCGGTCCTGATCGCGGGTCACGTCCGGAATCTGCTTATAGTTCGACATCGCCATCAGGTACTGCGCGTAGGCGGCGTCCTTGCTGGCTGGGTGGCGCTGCAGGTACCGCTTCGCGGCGCTGATCGCGTCGTCGTACTTCTGGCCCTCGTAATTCGCGTAGGCAGTCATCAGCAGTGCCTTCCGGGACCAATCGGAATACTGGTACTGCTTGTCGAGGTTGTCGAACTTCTTGATCGCCCCCTCGTAGTCGCTGTCCTCCAGCTTGGCCAAGCCCTCGCTGTAGAGTTTGTCCGCCGGGACATCCGGAACGACCTCGGGCTTGTACTTCTCGGCGAAGAGGTTGGTCGGGTCGAAGTCGCAGCCGCCGAGGCCCAGGCCGAGGACGGCCACGAAGGGCGCCGCGAAGGCTGCCGCCCGGCGATGACGAATGGTGACAGGCATCTGGCGCTCTTTCCCGGGACCGGCGCACGTCCCGCGCCGTCGTGCCATCGCGTGATTGGATCCGGCCCGACCGAGCCGGGCCCGTCGTTCACGGACCGTTAAACCCTGACGTTTGATTCGGGCATGAAAGCGGCAAGGCTGCGGCCGCCCGGATTGGTTGCCGGCTGTGTCCCGCGGGTCACAGGTCTGCGGTCAGAGCTCGCCCGCGAAGGCGGCGATGCCCAGACCGACGCCGAGCTCGGACAACACGGTCTCGCGGCGCGAGCCCTGCGCCTCGACGACGGCGTAGTTCGACCGGTCGGCGAACAGGGCGGAGAGCACGCCGACATTCATCCGGTGGCCGCCGCAATAGGAGCGGTAGGCGCCCTGGATCGGCAGGCCGGCCAGCGCGAGGTCGCCGACCGCGTCGAGGATCTTGTGGCGGACGAACTCGTCCGGGAAGCGCAGGCCCTCGGGGTTGACCACGGCGGTCTCGCCGACCGCGACAGTGTTCTCCAGCGAGGCGCCCAGCGCGAAGCCGGCCTTCCAGTAGCGCTCCACGTCCTTCATCATCCCGAAGGTGCGGGCGCCGGCGATCTCCCGGCGGTAGGTGGCAGGCGAGAGGTCCATCGCCTTGCGCGAGCGGCCGATCACCGGGCTGTCGAAATCGATCTCCACGTCGAGGCGGAAGCCCCGGTCGATCGGGCGCAGCTCCGCGAAGGCGCGGCCGGTCTCGATGCGGACGTGGCGCAGGACCTTGAGCCAGCGGCGCGGCGTGTTGCAGGTTGCGATCCCGACCGTGTCGATGGCCTGAACGAATTGGAGGGCTGACCCGTCGAGGATCGGCATCTCTGGCCCGTCGATCTCGACCAGGGCGTTGTCGATGCCCAGTCCGTAGAGGGCCGACATCAGATGCTCGATGGTGGCCACGGCACCGGTCTCGACGTCACCGATGACGGTGCAAAGTTCGGTGGCGGAGACGAGGGCGTGGTGGGCCTTGATCAGGCGGTCGTTGCCGTGAGTGGTGCTGGTGCGGAGAAACGCGATGCCGTGATTGGCCGGAGCGGGGCGGATCGTGATCTCGGCCGGGTTCCCGGAATGGACCCCTACGCCTGAGAGCGTCGCCGGACCCTTCAGGGTCGTCTGTTTATGCGTTCGCATTCATTAGCCCCCGGCCGCGATCAGGTCCCGCCATCCCGACCCGGGATGGTGAGGAAACTGTCCGATCCGTCCGCTGCTTGAAGCCCCTAACCGCGCTATCAGGTTGTGTCCTGCAACGCGTCTCATTGGTCTGCGAGTGTCTATAGCTGCACCGCACAGGGCAGCCAAATCACGGATTCTTACGCTCTGTTACAGACACGCTTGCCGTTTGGAGCCGCTAAAAAGCTGACGGCACAAAGGCTTAAAGCTTGGTTAATGCGTGGCTAACCGACGGCCATTCTGTGGCCCCGATGCATCACGCGCCTGGGGATAGCGTCACAAACCTTAACCCCGCTGTGACCGCAATCCTGTCGTTCCGCAACTAAGAGTTGCTTCGTTGCAGCGCAAAGAGCCGGCGGTTTCCCGCCGGCTCCCGCTTCTGGTCTTGGGTCTTTCGCCGTTCAGTTCGCCTGGCGGCGCAGGAAGGCCGGGATCTCGAGCTGATCGTCGTCCATCATCCGCGACTGCGGCGCGACGCGACCCTGGGCATCGAGGCTCCCCTGGGCCGGCCGGTATTGCGGCGCCGCCGGAAGTGGAGCGCGCGGGGCGGGCGGCACGTGGGGCTGAGCCAGGTGCGGCTGAGCCACGTTCGGCTGGGCGGCGTGCGGTTGCGGCGCGACCGGGGCCGCGGCCCGCGGGGCGGGCACACCCTCCATCTCGTCGCGCCGGCCGCCGAAGCCGACGGTGGCGAGGCGACGCAGCAGCGAGGTCCGCTTGGACTCAGGCGCAGCTTCCTCGGCGGCCCGGTTCGCCAGGATCTGATTCTGGGCGATCGGCGGCAGCTCGTGGATCTGCGGCATGCGCGGGGCGCGGGCGAGCGGCGCGGCCGCGGGAGCGGCCGGACGCGGCGGTACGAATGGGCCGGCCTGGAACTGCGGCGCCGGCTCCGCCTGCTGCGGGGCGGGGGCCGGGACGAACGGCGCGGCGGCGCGCGGCTGGGCCGGGGCGAGGACGACCTCGTCACGGGCGACCGGGGCGGGGGCGTCGAACCGGGTCTCGGTCCGCGCCTCGGGGGCCGGCTGCGGGGCGGCCGGCGCCGGGTTCTGCGCGGGGGCCTGGGCGATCGAGTCCGTGCGGATGCTCGGAACCGGCGAGGACGCGCGGGCCCGGGCCTCGGCCCGCAGGCGCTCGGCCACCTCGGCGATGCGCTGCTCGGTCTCGGCGATGGCCGGGTTGTTGGTCGAGTTGGCGGAGATCAGCAGCGGCTCGATGCCGGTGGCGACGACCGACACGCGGATGATGCCGTCGAGGCTCTCGTCGAAGGTGGCGCCCAGGATGATGTTGGCGTCCTGATCGACCTCCTCGCGGATGCGGGTGGCGGCCTCGTCGAGCTCATACAGGGTCAGGTCGGAGCCGCCAGTGATCGAGATCAGCAGGCCGCGGGCGCCCTTCATGGAGACGTCGTCGAGGAGCGGGTTGGCGATGGCCGCCTCGGCGGCGCGGTTGGCGCGCTT
The DNA here is from genome assembly GCF_001262595.1 of Methylobacterium sp. ARG-1. Classification (NCBI taxonomy): domain Bacteria; kingdom Pseudomonadati; phylum Pseudomonadota; class Alphaproteobacteria; order Hyphomicrobiales; family Methylobacteriaceae; genus Methylobacterium; species Methylobacterium sp. ARG-1. The sequence continues at coordinate 56,579 of NZ_LHCD01000005.1, read as the reverse complement.
CTCGCCGGACGCCTCGCCGGTGCCCATCATGGCCTTGCCCATGCCGCGCATGATCGCCCGGACGTCGGCGAAGTCGAGGTTGATCAGGCCTTCCTTGACCATCAGGTCGGTGATGCAGGCGACGCCGGAATAGAGCACCTGGTCGGCCATCGCGAAGGCGTCGGCGAAGGTGGTCTTCTCGTTGGCGACCCGGAACAGGTTCTGGTTCGGGATCACGATCAGGGTGTCGACCGCGGCCTGCAGCTCCTGGATGCCGGACTCGGCCGTGCGCATGCGGCGCACGCCCTCGAACTGGAACGGCTTGGTCACGACGCCGACCGTGAGGATGCCCATGTCGCGGGCGGTGCGGGCGATGACCGGTGCGGCGCCGGTGCCGGTGCCGCCGCCCATGCCGGCGGTGATGAAGCACATGTGGGCGCCCGAGAGCTGGTCCCGGATCTCGTCGATCACCTCATCGGCGGCGGCGGAGCCGACCTCCGGGTGGGAGCCGGCGCCCAGGCCCTGGGTGACGCCCAGGCCCATCTGGATCACCCGCTCCGCCTTCGAGGAGGTGAGCGCCTGCGCATCGGTGTTGGCGACCACGAACTCGCAGCCGAGCAGGCCCGACTCGATCATGTTGTTGACTGCGTTGCCGCCTGCGCCGCCGACACCGAAGACGGTGATGCGGGGCTTGAGTTCCCGGATGTCCGGCGCCTGGAGGGTAATGGCCATGGTGTCGAGCCTCTCGCTTACTCTGCTTTCCGTGCGGCGCTGCGGCGCCGATATTTTTTCGATCCCCCGCCGAACAGGACGGGGGTGAAACCTAGAAGCTGTCCCGGATCCAGCGCCCGACCCGGCTGATGTACCGGTCCGATCCGGTGGCCGCGAAGGCGCCGTGGCCCCGCGGCTCGAAGTGCTCGGCATGCGCGACCTGCGGGTAGACCAGCAGGCCGACGGCGGCCGAGAAGGCCGGACCCTTGGCCGCCTCGGGCAGGCCGCGGATCCCGAGCGGCCGGCCGATCCGGACCTGGCCCTGGAGGACCCGCCGGGCGACTTCCGGCAGGCCGACGAGCTGGCTGGCGCCGCCTGTGAGCACCACCCGCCGCCCGGCCTGGGCGGCGAAGCCGGCGTCGCGCAGGCGGTCGCGCACCAGCTCTACCACCTCCTCGACCCGCGGCTTGATGATCCGTACCAGCTGCGAGCGCGGGATGTGGGCCGGGGCCTCGCCTTCGTCCTCGCCGACCCCGTGCACGGCGATCATGTCGCGATCGTCGGAGGGGGTGGAGAGGGCCGAGCCGTAGAGGGTCTTCAGCCGCTCGGCCGCGGCCATGCGGGTGGAGAGGCCCCGAGCAATGTCCATGGTGACGTGGTGGCCGCCGACCGCCACCGCGTCCACGTGGACAAGGTGGCCGCCCGAGAACACCCCGACGCTGGTCGTGCCGCCGCCCATGTCGACGACGCACACGCCCATCTCGGCCTCGTCGTCCACCAGGGCCGAGAGCCCGGCGGCGTAGGGCGTGGCGATCACCGCCTCGACCCCGAGATGGCAATGCTCGACCGCCAGCATGACGTTGCGGGCGGCGGCGAGCTCGCTGGTGACGACGTGCAGGTCGACCCCCAGCGCCTCGCCGATCATGCCCGACGGGTCGATGACCGCGCCCTGCCCGTCCAGCGCGTAGCCGGTGGGCAGCGCGTGCAGCACGGCCCGGCCAGGGCTGACGCCGTGGGCGCTCGCCGTCTCCAGCACCCGCTCGACATCGCTGCCGGTGACGGTGCCCGACCGGACGTTCACCCGGGCCTGGAAATGCTGCGAGGCGAGCCGGCCGCCGGACATGTTGACGATGACCGACTGGACTTCGACCTTCGCCATCCGCTCGGCGGCGTGCACCGCCTGGCGGATCGCGCCCTCGGCGGCGGCGAGGTCGACGATCGCCCCGCCCTTCAGCCCCAGGGAGCGCTGATGGCCGATACCGATGATGCGGGCGAGGTGCGTCCGGCCGCGCAGGGTCGAGAGCGCTTCGGCCGGCTGCAGCTCGGCGATGAGGCAGACGACCTTGCTGGTGCCGATATCGAGCACCGAGAGGGTGGTCGAGCGCCGGGCGGAGAGCGGCTTCAGTCGCGGCGTGAGGCCGTGTTGGCTGTGCATTGACGCTACCGGACGCAGAAGGCGGGACGGGCGGAGATCGACAGGAAGGGCATCAGCTGGCCGCGCCCTTCTTCTTCGCCTTCTGGGCTTCCGCGCGGGCGGCGGCGGCCTCCTCGGTCAGGCGCACCACGAGGCGGTCGGGCATGCGCAGATCCACCGCGATGATGTCTTTCTCGAGCAGGCCGGCCTCGCGCTCGAACCGGACGAGACGCGCGAGCGCCGCGGCCGGGTCGATCTCGGGCAGCCGCACGTCGACACCGTCGAGCTTGAGCGTCCAGCGCCGGCCCGAGACATAGGTCCCGGCCTTAATCCGCTCGGAGAGCGGGCCGGCGGCGGCGATCAGGGCGAGATATTCCGGCAGCTTGTTGTTGGCGTCGTCGCCGACGACCAGGGGCAGGCTGGCGTAGCGGTCGTCCCGCATGGCGTCGATCACGGTGCCGTCGGCGGCGATCACGTTGATCTCGCCGTTCTTCTGCCAGAGGGCGGCGGGCTCGCGCTCGACCTGGGTGATCGCGATCTCGTTGGGGTAGATCTTCCGGACCGAAGCCTGGGCGATCAGGGGCACGCGCAGAAGCTTCTCGCGCACCGCGACGACATCCAGGAAGGGGACCGAGGAGCGCCAGTCGATGCCGGCCGCGGCCAGCACCTCACGCTCGTACATCCTTGAGATACCCGAGATGGTCACGCGCTCGACGCCGAAGCCGAGGACGCGCGCCGCGATATCGAGGGGCTGGCCCTGCTCGGCCACGAAGGACTCGTAGCGCCCGCTCGCCACGAAGCCGGCGAGCGCCACAGCGGCGAAGGAGAGGGAGACGCCGACGGCGCCGACGCCCCGCGGCAAGCGCTCGGTCAGCTGCTGACCCTTGCGGGACCGGCGCACCGAGAGGGAGCGGGAGGGGACGCGTCCGGTCAGCCGATCCAGCGCTGCGCCGACAAGGCGCGCGGGAAGGCCACGACCGGCAGCGTCACCGCCGCTCAGCGATTCAGAGAAGCGTCCTCCACCATCCATCGGACGAGCTCACCGAAACCAAGGCCCGCATGGGCCGCCATCTCTGGCACAAGGCTCGTCTGGGTCATGCCGGGTTGCGTGTTGACCTCCAGAACCACGAGCAGACCGGTTCCACCCGGTGTGTCGTCGTAGCGAAGGTCGGCACGGCTGACGCCCCGGCAGCCCAGTGCTTGATGCGCCGTTAACGACAACTCTTGGACACGCTGGTAAACATTTGGTTTAAGTTCGGCCGGCAGCACGTGTACCGAGCCGCCCGGGGCGTACTTCGCGTCGTAGTCGTACCAATCCCCCGTGGCGGCCTTCACCTCGATCACCCCGAGGGCCTTGTCGCCCATCACCCCGCAGGTGAGTTCGCGACCGGCTATGTAAGGTTCTGCAAGGACTTGCTCGCCGAAGGTCCATTCCTCGGAGGCGAGGATCTGGGGCGGGTGCGTCCGGCCGTCGCGCACGATGATGACGCCCACCGAGGAGCCTTCGGCGATCGGCTTGACCACGTAGGGCGGCGGCAGCGGGTGGTTTTTTGCGGCCTCGAAGCGGTTAACGATCCGACCCTCCGGGACGTCGACGCCGGCGGCGCGCATCACAGTCTTCGCCCGCTCCTTGTTCATGGCGAGCGCCGAGGCGAGCACGCCCGAATGGGTGTAGGGAATCTTCAGGATCTCCAGGAGCCCCTGGATCGTGCCGTCCTCTCCGTCCGGGCCGTGCAGCGCGTTGAAGGCGACGTCCGGCCGCAAGGCGGTGAGCACCGACGCGATGTCGGGGCCGACGTCGACCCGGGTGACCCGGAACCCCTCCCCTTCGAGGGCCGCCGCGCAGGCCGCGCCGGAGCTGAGCGAGACCTCGCGTTCGGCGGAGGTGCCGCCCAGGAGGACGGCGACGTGCTTGGACATGGTGGGCTCCGGGGAAAGCTGGGTCGGGGATCGGATCACGCTTGGCCAACCATGCCACGGATCGCGGCGTAGACCGCTGCCGCCGCGTCGGGATGCAGGGCGCCGAGGCGGCGGAGGATCCGGTTGGGTTCGATGCAGGCGATCTTCAGCGGGCGCACCACGGAGGCGACGCCCAGGCCGGCCGCGTCGAGATCCGCGATCGCAATGTCGCCGGCCAAGCGGGTGTTGCGGGCGCTGGTGATCATCGCGATCCACACATAGCCGGCCTCTGCGACCGCGGTTCCGGACACGACGAGTGCAGGGCGCCGCTTCTCGGCCAGCCGGTCCGAATAGGGGAACGGCACGACCACGATGGTGCCGGCCGGAACATGCGAGGCATCAGAGGTCGGCATAATCTTCGTCGTCGATGGGGCCGCCCCATTCCGTGAACGCCACGAACGGATCCTCCCCTTCCGGCGGAGCCTTGTCGATCTGGATGCCCTCCGGCGTGATCCGGTAGCGCAGACGATCGCCCGGGCCGATTGCGAGACGCTCGCGCACCTCCGCGGGCAGTACCGTCTGGCTCTTGACGGAGATCTTCGAATAGGCGGTGCGGGCGCGTTTTTCGGGCATGGCCGATACGCCTCCGGCTCAACTTACATCTTACCGGCTTACCATCGTCGAATCTACGCCGATCCGCCGGATCTCCCAGCGCAGCGCGATCCCGCTGGTCTCTCGCACCCGGCGCCGGACCTCCTCGCCCAGCCCCTCGATGTCGGCGGCGGTGGCGCCGCCGGTGTTGATCAGGAAGTTGCAGTGCATCGGCGAGACCTGGGCGCCGCCCCGAGTCAGGCCCCGGCAGCCGGCGGCGTCGATCAGCTGCCAGGCCTTGCCGCCGTCCGGGTTCGCGAAGGTCGAGCCGCCGGTGCGCTCACGGATCGGCTGCGCGGCCTCCCGGGCCGCGGTCACCCGCTCCATTTCGGCCTCGATGGCGGCGCGGTCGCCGGGCTTTCCGCGGAACAGGGCCCGGGTGAAGATCACGTCCTCGGGCGCATCGGAATGCCGGTAGGAAAAGCCCATCGCGGCATGGCTGAAGCGGCGCGACGCGCCCGTCCGGTCGACGCCGTGGGCCTCGACCAGCACGTCGGTGGTCTCACCGCCATGGGCGCCGGCGTTCATCCGCAGGGCGCCGCCGATCGAGCCAGGGATGCCGCGGTAGAAGGCGAGTCCGTCGAGCCCGGCCTCGGCCGCCGCTTTCGCGAGGCGCATATCCGGCACGGCGGTGCCGACCTGCAGCGTGTCGCCCTCGACCGCGATGCTGCCGAACGCCTTGCCGCCGAGGCGGATGACCACGCCCGGCACCCCGCCGTCGCGGACGATCAGGTTCGAGCCGAGGCCGATCACCGTGACCGGCACGTCGGGTTCCAGGGCGGCGAGCAGGCGCGCAAGATCCTCCTCGTCGGCCGGGGTGAACAGAACCTCGGCCGGGCCGCCGACCCGGAACCAGGTGAGGTCTGCGAGCGGCTGGTCGGCGAGCAGGCGCCCGCGCAAGTCCGGCGCGGCGGCGCGGATACGGTCGTGAAGCGATGCGGTCATGGTGTGATCTCCCCTCTCCCCGCTTGCGGGGAGAGGGATGCGACGACCCTGTCGTCGTCGCATCGAGGCGGCAGCCGAGGGTGAGGGGGCGGCTCCGGCAAAGGCTCGTCCGGAGCCGCCCCCTCACCTTCGCCCTTCGGGCTTGCCGCGCCGACGGCGAGGTCGTCGCGGCCCTCTCCCCGCGTGCGGGGAGAGGGGGGAAGCGCGGCCAGGATCGTGTCCAGAACCGCTACGATATCGTCCGCAATCTCGGGGTTCCAGAAGCGCAGGACGCGGTAGCCCCGCGCGACCAGCCATGCGTCCCGGACGCGATCGCGCGCATTGTCCGCATGCTGACTGCCATCGATCTCGACGATCAGACGTGCCTCGCGACAGCAGAAATCCGCGACGTAGCGTCCGATCGATTCCTGACGCACGAACTTGAAGCCGCCGAGGCGTCGGTCGCGCAGCCGGTTCCAGAGACGGCGCTCCGCCTCTGTTTGGGACTGCCGCAGATGCCGACGGAACCAGGTACGTTCCGTCTCGGCCGCTCGCATCCCGCTCACTTCCCCCGCGCGGCGAGTTCGCCCGGCAGCGCGTAGGCCCATTGGGTGATCGTGCCGGCGCCCAGGCACACGACGTAGTCGCTGGGCTTTGCGAGCTCGGCGATGATCCCGGCCAGCTCCTCCGGCCGGTCGAGGGGACGGGCGTCGCGGTGGCCGCGGGAGCGTAGGCCGGAGACCAGGGCGTCGCGGTCGACCCCTTCGATCGGGGCCTCGCCCGCCGTGTAGACCGGGGCGACGATCACGGTGTCGGCGTCGTTGAAGCAGGTGCAGAAATCGTCGAACAGGGAGGCGAGACGGGTATAGCGGTGCGGCTGGACCACCGCGATGACGTTGCCGTCGGTCGAGGCGCGAGCGGCCTTGAGCACCGCCTTGATCTCCACCGGATGGTGTCCGTAATCGTCGAAGATCGTCGCCCCGTTCCATTCGCCGGTGCGGGTGAAGCGGCGCTTGACGCCACCGAACCCCGCGAGGGCCCGGCGGATCGCGTCGTGCGAGACGCCGAGCTCGTTGGCGACGGCCAGAGCCGCAGTGGCATTCAGCGCGTTGTGCTTGCCGGGCATCGGCAGGACCAGATCTTCCATCTCCATGCGGAAGCCCGGGCGCCGGTCGCGGATCATGACGCGGAACCGGCTCTGGCCGCCCCTCAGGTCCACGTCGAGCAGGCGCACGTCGGCCTGGGGATTCTCGCCGTAGGTGATGATCCGCCGGTCCTCGATATGGCCGACCATGTCCTGCACCACCGGGTGGTCGGTGCACATCACCGCGAACCCGTAAAACGGGATGTTGTCGATGAAGCGCCGGAACGCGTCCTTCACCGCATCGAACGAGCCGAAATGGTCGAGATGCTCGGGATCGATGTTGGTCACAATCGCGACGTCAGCCGGCAGCTTGAGGAAGGTGCCGTCGGATTCGTCGGCCTCCACCACCATCCAGTCGCCGTCGCCCATCCGGGCGTTGGTGCCGTAGGCGTTGATGATGCCGCCATTGATCACGGTCGGGTCGAGGTTGCCGGCATCGAGCAGCGTGGCAACCAGCGAGGTCGTGGTGGTCTTGCCATGGGTGCCCGCGATGGCGACGCAGGACTTGAAGCGCATCAGCTCGGCCAGCATCTCGGCGCGCCGGACCACGGGGAGCCGGCGCTCGCGGGCGGCCTGGAGTTCCGGGTTGTCCCGCCGGATTGCGGTCGAGACCACCACCAGGGCGGCCGCGTCGACGTTCTCGGCCTGATGGCCGACGAAGGTGCGGATCCCCTTCTCGGCGAGCCGGCGGACATTGGCGTTGTCCGAGGCGTCGGAGCCCTGGACCGTGTAGCCGAGGTTGTTCATCACCTCGGCGATGCCGGACATGCCGATGCCGCCGATGCCGATGAAGTGGATGGGTCCGAGCTTGTCGGGCAGCTTCATCTGTCGTCGTACCTTCCGTAACGTCATGGTTTCGAAAGGCCTGCGACCTTTCGCGGGTGCGGGCGGGCCCGCCGGTCTCAGGGGCTGCGCCCCGACACCCCGCCAAAGGGCTCAGCCCTTTGGAAACCCCCTTGCTACAAGCGGCGAGCCGTCTCGATGACGACTTCGGCCAGCCGCTCAGCGGCGTCGTGAATGCCTGCGCTTCTGGCCGCATCGGCCGCCGCGGTCAATTTTGCCGGCGTCGCGAAGCACGCGACCAGCTCGGCGGCGAGGCGATCCGGGGTGAAGGCGGTCTGCTTCAGGGCCAGCGCCGCGCCGATCGCGTCGAGGGTCGCGGCGTTGGCGGCCTGGTCCTGATCGAGGGCGCCGGGCAGCGGCACCAGGATCGAGGGCCGGCCGATCGCCGCGAGTTCCGAGACCGTCGAGGCGCCCGAGCGCGAGATCACCAGGTGGCTGGCGGCCATGCGAGCCGGCAGGTCCTTGAAGAACGGTGCCGCCTCGATCCCGGCGAGGCCCATGGCGAGGTAGCGGTTCTGCACCGCCGTCAGGTCCTCGGGCCGGACCTGCTGGACGAGGTGCAGGCGGGCTCTCAGGTCGGCGGGCAGGCGCTCGATCGCCTCGGGCACGACCTCGCCCATGACCCGGGCGCCCTGGCTGCCGCCGAACACCAGGAGCCGCAGGGCATCGCCGGCACCGAAGGCCGGATACGGGATCCCGGCCGCCTCGATCACCGCGGGGCGAAGCGGGTTGCCGGTGTGGATCCGCGGGGCGCGCGCCTTGTCGGGCACGCCGCGGACGTCCTTGAAGCCGGTGGCGATGGTCCGGGCGCCCCGCGCCAGGAAGGCGTTGGCCCGGCCCATCACGGCGTTCTGCTCGTGCAGCACCGTCGGCACCCGCAGAATCTGGCCGGCGAGCACCGGCGGCACGGTCGGGTAGCCGCCGAAGCCGACGATCGCGGCCGGGTTGATCCGGCGGATCTCCTTGGCGGCGACCCCGAAGCCGCGGCCCAGCGTGAGCACGGCGGCGGCCCGCTTCAGCGGCGAACGGCCGGACGGCGTGGCCGAGGCGATCGTGACGACCTCGGAGGCCGGGAACTCGCCCGAGATCGCGTCGACCCGGGCATCGGTGGCGAGCGCCACCCGGATGCCCCGGGCGCGCAGGGCGTGGGCGAGGCTCTCGGCCGGGAACAGGTGCCCGCCGGTGCCACCGGCACAGAGCAGGATCGTGGGGGTAAAGACGGTCACCGCATCACTCCGGCGACGGTGGCCGACGCGGTGCCGGGGGGCTTCTGGCTGAGCAGGACGGTGCGCGGGCGCTTGCGGGTCAGGGCGACGAGGAAGCCGGTGCCGAGCGCCAGGGAGATCATCGACGAGCCGCCGAAGGAGACGAACGGCAGGGTCATGCCCTTAGCCGGCATCAGCTGCGTGTTCACCGCCATGTTGATGCAAGCCTGCAATCCGAACAGGGTGGTCAGGCCGGTGATCGCCAGGCGCGAGAAGGTGTCGTCGGTGCGCCGCGCCAGCTTGAGGCCGCGCAGGACGATGAAGGCGAACAGGGCCACGAGGCACAAGCAGACGATCACGCCGAACTCCTCGCCGGTGACGGAGAAGATGAAGTCGGTATGTGCGTCCGGAAGGTGCCGCTTGGCCACCCCCTCCCCCGGGCCGGTGCCGAACCAGCCGCCCGAGCGGAACGACTCGCGCGACCAGAAATCCTGGAAGCCACCGCCGGAATCCCGATCGAGGAACTTGTTGAAGCGCTCGCGGACGTGATGGAAGAACAGGTAGGCCGCGAACACGCCGCCGAGCCCGAGCACGCCGAGCAGCGCCACCCAGATCAGGTGCAGGCCGGCGACGAAGAACAGCGCGCACCACACCATGGTGATCAGCATGGTCTGGCCGAAATCCGGCTGGAGCAGCAGCGGCACGATGGTGACCGGCAGGAGCAGCAGCGCCAGGAAGCCGCCCGGCATGTCGCGGCGCTGCGCGCCCTCCGAGAACGCCCAGGCGGCCACGACCACGAAGGCGGGCTTCACGAATTCCGACGGCTGCAGGCCGATCGGCCCGAACTGGATCCAGCGATGCGCGCCCTTGATCTCAGGGCCGAACTTGCCGGCGAGTAGGCAGAGCGCGACGCCGCAGATCCAGGTGACCAGCGCCAGCCGCCGGACCCCGCGCAGGGACAGGAACGACACTGCGCAGATCAGCAGGATGGTCGGCGCCAGGTAGAGCGCCTGCCGATTGAGGAAGTAGAAGGTCGGCAGGCCGATGCGCTCGGCGACCGGTGGGCCGCCGCCCATCAGGAAGACCAGGCCGGCCACCATCAGCGCGAACAGCGCTGCGAGCAGCCCGCGGTCCACCGTCCACCACCAGTCGGTGAGGGGTGTGCGTTCCGCGCGTGAGATCATGCCGGGCAACGACTCCAGGCCACACGGAGGCCGGTCCGCGTGGGTCGGGCCGATCCTGTGGGGGAATGGTAAACGGAGCCTTATGACCGGGCGGCCCAGCGGTTGGCGGCGCTCGCGCGGCCGCGGGGAGCTAGCGTATTTGGCCGCCCTGTACTGTGGTCGATGTCATCGAATGTTAATCCTCGCCACGCAACCTTGAGATGCATCGCCATCAGGTTCTGGAAGCGGCCCGTCGCGCGCCGCCGCGCCAGCCCCAATCTCCCCACAGCAGAAGTCGGTCCGCCATGTTCGCTGCCCTGAAGGCTCGTGAAACGTCTGCGAAGCTGGCCGCCCTCGACCGCGTGCAGGGGATGATCGAGTTCGATCTCGACGGCCGCATCCTCTCGGCGAATACCAATTTCCTCGATGCGGTCGGCTACACCCTGCCGGAGGTGGTCGGCCAGCACCACAGCCTGTTCGTCGATCCGGATTACCGGGATTCCGCGGATTACCGGGCGTTCTGGGATCGCCTGCGCGCCGGCGCCTTCGAGTCCGGCCAGTTCCGGCGGGTCGGCCGCGGCGGCCGGCCGATCTGGATCGAGGCGTCCTACAATCCGATGCTCGACGCTCGGGGGCGGCCCTACAAGGTGGTGAAGTTCGCCACCGATATCACCCGGCAGCGCACCGAGGAGGCCGACCGCGCCGGCCAGATCGCGGCGATCCACAAGGTCCAGGCGGTGATCGCGTTCGACCTCGACGGGATGGTGATCGAAGCCAACGACAACTTCCTGGCCGCGATGGGCTACGGGCGGGACGAGGTGGTCGGCCGGCACCACAGCCTGTTCGTCGAGCCCGCCTATCGCGACAGCGAAGCCTACCGGGTGTTCTGGGCGGCGCTCCGGAACGGCACCTATCAGGCCGCGCAATTCCGGCGCCTCGGCAAGGACGGGCGCGAGGTCTGGATCCAGGCCTCCTACAACCCGATCCTCGACGCCGCCGGCCGCCCCTACAAGGTGGTGAAATTCGCCACCGACATCACCGAGCAGGTCCGCCTGCTCGCCGATCTCCGGAAGCTGATCGACACCAATTTCGGCGCGATCGAGCACGCGGTCCTGCACTCCACCGATGCCGCCCGCCTGGCCTCCTCGGCGGCGGATTCGACCTCGGGCAACGTTCAGACCGTCGCAGCCGCGGCCGAGGAACTGGCCGCCTCCGTCGCCGAGATGTCCCAGAGCATCGTGCGCTCCCAGAGCGCCACCGACACCGCCTATGCCTGCGTGCGGGACGCTGACGGTCACACCAAGCGGCTCGCCGACAGCGCGACGGCGATGTCGAGCATCGTCGGCCTGATCCAGAGCATCGCCGGCCAGATCAACCTGCTGGCGCTCAACGCGACCATCGAGGCGGCCCGTGCCGGCGAGGCCGGCCGCGGCTTCGCGGTGGTCGCCTCCGAGGTGAAGGCGCTCGCCGATCAGGCGGCTCGCGCCACCGGGCAGATCAACGGCGAGATCGCGAGCGTGCAGCAGGTCTCGCAGGAGGTGGTCTCGGCGCTCGGCTCGATCGGGACCTCGGTCTCGGTCATGCGCGAGACCGTGGTGACCACCGCGGCGGCGATCGAGGAGCAGAGCGCGGTGACCCGCGACCTCGCCGAGAGCATGCAGAGCGCCGCCGGCGCGGTCACGGCGATCACCGGCAATATCGGGGCGATCGTGCAGGCGGTGGCCGACGTCTCCGAGGCGGTCGGCACCACCCGGGACGCCGCCAAGGTGCTGGCGCGCTGACGGGGATGCCTTCTGAGGGCAATCGCAGGCTCGAATGGAAGATGGTCTTCGAAGCCGCGCGGTTGCGCGAGGGCGTGCTTGGCCCTTGCATTGGAGCCGGGACCCAGCACGCCGTCATGCCGGGGAGGCGGCGCGGAGCCCGGAACCTGGAAACATAGGCCAGCAGAACTTTGCGCCGTCGGCGGCTGCGGATTTGGGGCGTGTCTACGGCGTCCTGGAATGACGGGCAGAGTTCGGGCGTCGATGACGGCCCTTGGCGCCCCTCAGGGCAGCGCCCGCACCAGCTCCCGGAACCGGTCGCCGCGGATCTCGAAATTGCGGAACTGGTCGTAGGAGGCGCAGGCCGGCGAGAGCAGCACCACCGGCTCCGGAGCGCCCGAAGCCGCGGCGTTCTCGGCGGCCTTGGGGACAGCGACCTCGAGAGTCTCGCAGCGGGTGTAGGGCACGACGCCTTCGAGGGTCGCCGCGAAGGCGTCCGAGGCCGCGCCGATCAGGTAGGCGTGGGCGACCCGCTGGAAATACGGCACCAGCGGGAAGATCCCGCCCTCCTTGGCCTTGCCGCCGAGGATCCAGTGGATGTCCCGGAAGGCGGTCAGCGCCTTCTCGGTGGAATCCGCGTTGGTCGCCTTCGAATCGTTGACGAACAGCACGGCGCCGCGCCGTCCGACCTCCTCCATCCGGTGCGGCAGCCCCGGGAACGAGGACAGGCCGGCCTGAATCGCCTCGCCGCTGAGGCCGAGGGCCCGGGCCACCGCCACCGCCACGGCGGCGTTCTGCCAATTGTGCGCCCCGCGCAGCGAGCCGATGCCGTTGACGTCGGCGAGCGCCGTGCCGTCGCGATCGCGGACGATGCCGTCGCGCACGGTTAGGGCGTCGGTGCAGAGGGCGTCGCCGGTGGGCACGTGGACCCGCACGAGGTCGCCCGCGCGCCGCTCGGCGATCGCCCGGCTGGGACCGTCATCGATGCCGACCACCGCCAGGCCGGCGCCGGCGATCAGGCGTTCCTTGATGGCGGCGTATTGCTCCATGGTGCCGTGGCGGTCGAGATGGTCCGGCGTGATGTTCATCAGCACGCCGATCGTGGGGTCGAGGCCCGGGGTCAGGTCGATCTGGAACGACGACATCTCGATCACGTGGACGCGGCCGGCATCCGGCGGCTCCAGCGACAGGATGGCGGTGCCGATATTGCCGCCCATCTGCACGTCGCGCCCGGCCTGGGCCAGCACGTGGGCGATCAGCGCCGTGGTGGTCGACTTGCCGTTGGTGCCGGTGATCGCCACGAACGGCGCCTCGGGCGCCCGCGCCCGGCGCTCCCGGCAGAACAGCTCGATATCGCCGATGATCTCGATCCCGGTCTCGCGCGCCAGCCGGACGGTCCAGTGCGGCTCGGGATGGGTCAGGGGCACGCCGGGGCTGAGCACCAGCGCCGCGAAGCCGGACCAGTCGGCCTCGCGCAGATCCTGCGTGCCGATCCCCGCCTCCCGCGCCCGCGCGACGCTGTCGGCATTGTCGTCCCAGGCGATCACCTCGGCACCGCCGCCCTTCAGCGCGTTGGCCGTGGCCAGCCCCGAGCCGCCGAGCCCGAACAGGGCGACCTTCTGGCCCGCGAAGACGGTGACGGGTGTCATGGGAAACTCAATTCAACGTGGCGACATCGCCGATCCCACCCAACCTCCTCATCCTGAGGTGCCCGCGCCAGCGGGCCTCGAAGGAGGCCTCCAGGGATCGCGCGGCCTTCTGGAGGGCTCCTTCGCGGCGCCCGCTTCGCGGCCGCACCTCAGGATGAGGGCCCGTTTGGGATCGGCCTTCGTAGGATAAGTCTAACACATATTCTCAGCGCAGCTTCAGGGTCGCCAGGCCGGCCAGCGCCAGGATCACCGCGATGATCCAGAACCGGATCACGACCTGCGGCTCCTTCCAGCCCTTCTGCTCGAAATGGTGGTGGATCGGCGCCATCCGGAAGACGCGCTTGCCGGTGAGCTTGAACGACGCGACCTGGATGATCACCGACATCATCTCGAGGACGAACAGGCCGCCGACGATCGCCAGGACGATCTCGTGCTTGGTCGCCACCGCCACCGCGCCGAGCAGGCCGCCCAGCGCCAGCGAGCCGGTATCGCCCATGAAGATTTGCGCCGGCGGCGCGTTGAACCAGAGGAAGCCGAGGCCGGCGCCGATCACCGCACCGCAGACGACGGCAAGTTCGCCGGTGTCGCGGACGTAGTTCACCTGCAGGTAGCTTGCGGTGAACGAGTTGCCGACGAGATACGCGATGATCCCGAACGTGCCGCAGGCGATCATCACCGGCACGATCGCCAGCCCGTCGAGGCCGTCGGTCATGTTCACGGCGTTGCCGGCGCCGACGATCACGAAGGCCCCGAACAGGGCGTAGAACCAGCCGAGGTTCAGCAGCGCGTCCTTGAAGACCGGGAAGGCGAGCTGATTCTGGAGGGCGGCGGGCGAGTAGATCGAGATGGTCGTGCAGGCCGCGATGGCGATCAGCGCCTCGAGCGACAGCCGGAACTTGCCGGAAAAGCCCTTGTGCGACTGCTTCGTCACCTTGAGATAGTCGTCGTAGAAGCCGATCGCCCCGAAGCCGAGGGTCACGGTCAGGGTCACCCACACGTAGTGATTGCGCGGATTGGCCCAGAGCAGGATCGCCACGACGGCGCCCGCCAGGATCATCAGGCCGCCCATGGTCGGCGTGCCGCGCTTGGTCAGCAGATGGGTCTGCGGCCCGTCCTCGCGGATCGGCTGGCCCTTGCCCTGGCGCAGGCGCAGCAGGGAGATGATCCACGGCCCGAACCAGAACACGAACAGGCCCGCCGTGAACAGCGCGCCGCCGGTGCGGAAGGTGATGTAGCGGAAGACGTTGAACGGCGTGAACGTGCCGCTCAGTTCCGAGAGAAGATACAGCATCCGGGCGCTCGGCCCCTTTTGTTCAGGCGCGGGTTTCGGGGGGCGGCACCGATCGTCGCGAACGCTCGGGCGTGCCGATCATCGGGTGGGTCACGGAGCGGTAACGAGACCGCGCCGGGCCGGGTCGACCGCGTAGCGGGCTTTCAGGACCTCGACAATCCGCCCCATGCGGCTGCCGTTCGATCCCTTGACCATCACGGCGTCGCCGGAGCGGAGGTTGCGGGTCAGCGGCTCGATCAGGTCGGCGGCGGTGTCGGCGACGCCGCCGCGGCGGCTCACCGGCAACGCTTCGAACAGGTTGCGCATCAGCGGACCGGAGGCGAAGACCAGATCGATCCGGGCGGCCTCGATCGCCTCGGCGAGGCCGCGATGCAGGTCGGGCGAGGCCGCGCCGAGTTCGAGCATGTCGCCCAGCACCGCGATGCGGCGGCCGCGCGGTCCGGTCTCGATGCCGGCGAGCGTGGCGATCGCGGCCCGGACCGAGGCCGGGTTGGCGT
The DNA here is from genome assembly GCF_001262595.1 of Methylobacterium sp. ARG-1. Classification (NCBI taxonomy): domain Bacteria; kingdom Pseudomonadati; phylum Pseudomonadota; class Alphaproteobacteria; order Hyphomicrobiales; family Methylobacteriaceae; genus Methylobacterium; species Methylobacterium sp. ARG-1. The sequence goes on along the minus strand of NZ_LHCD01000005.1, from coordinate 41,449 downwards.
TATAGCTCTCGTCGACCAGGTAGGCGGTGCCGCCGTCGATCTCGAGGGCGGTGCGCTCGCCGCGCCCGACCGGCGGGGCCAGCCCGGCGAGCGACAGGGCCGCCTCGGCCAGGTCGGCGCCGAGCGCGTGGATGACCGCCATCACGCCGAGGGAGTTCAGCGCCATGTGCCGTCCGGCCGTGCCGAGCTTGTAGGTGACCGGCTGCCCCATCACGACAGCGTCGACCACCGATAGATCGGGGCGGAGCACGATCGTCTGGGCGCGCACATCCGCCTCGGGATGCTCGCCGAAGCTCACCACCCGGCCGGCGCGCGACGCCCATGCATGGGCGAGCAGCCGCTCGAACGTCGCGGTGTCGCGGTTGATGATCGCCACGCCCCCGGGCTCGAGCCCGGAAAAGATCTCGCCCTTGGCGTCCGCGATCGCCGAGACCGAGGCGAAATGCTCGATATGCACCGGCTCCACCGTGGTGATCAGCGCGATGTCGGGCCGGACCTGGGCGGTCAGCGGCACGATCTCGGCCGGGTGGTTCATGCCGATCTCGAACACACCGTAGCGGGTGTCCTGCGGCATCCGGGCGAGCGTCAGGGGCACGCCCCAATGGTTGTTGTAGGAGGCCGCCGAGGCGTGGGTCTCGCCCTGCCCGGCCAGCACGTGGCGCAGGGCTTCCTTGGTCCCGGTCTTGCCGACGGAGCCGGTCACCGCCACCACCTGGGCATCGGTGCGCGCTCGTGCGGCCTCGCCCAGGCGAGTCATCGCGGTCAGGACCGGGTCGGCGCCCGAATCCGGGACCGCCAGCACCGGGCCGTGGGCCGAGAGGTCGGCGGCGCGGGCCTCGCTCACCACCACGGCGCCGGCTCCGCGCTTGAGCGCGTCGGCGACGAAGTCGTGCCCGTCCCGTGCCTCCCCCCGGATGGCGAAGAACAGGTCGCCGGGCTCCAGCGTGCGGGTGTCGATCGACGCGCCGCCGATCGGGCGGTCCTCGCCGATCAGCCGGCCGCCGGTGGCGGCTTCGAGGTCGTCTCGGGTCCAGAGTGCAGTCATGGTCAGCCCCCGTCCCCCATTCGGCCGCGCCATCAGCGCGCGGCCTCGGCGATCGCGGCGCGCAGGACCTCGTGGTCCGAGAACGGCAAGGTCCGATCTCCCACGATCTGGCCGGTTTCATGGCCTTTGCCGGCCACGACCAGCACGTCGCCGGGTCCGAGGCGGCGCACCGCTTCGTGAATCGCCGCGGCGCGGTCGCCGATTTCCTCGGCCTTCGGAACGGCTTCGAGGATCGCCCGGCGGATCGTCGACGGATCTTCGGAGCGCGGGTTGTCGTCGGTGACGATCACGATGTCGGCCAGCCGCGCGGCGATCGCCCCCATGATCGGCCGCTTGCCCCGGTCGCGGTCGCCGCCGCAGCCGAACACCACCATGAGCCGCCCCGACGCGAACGGCCGCAACGCGCTCAGCACGCTCTCCAGGGCCTCCGGCTTGTGCGCGTAATCGACCAGGCACAGGCCGCCCCGCGCCTCGCCGACCCGCTCCATCCGCCCCGGCACGCCGGTGAGGTGTTCGAGGGCCGCGAACACGCCGTCCGGATCGGTGGCCCCCGCCGGGGTGGCGAGCACCAGGCCCGCCGCCACCAGGGCGTTCTCGACCTGGAACTCGCCGACCAGGGGCAGGCGCACCGTCCGAGTCGCGCCGTCGTGCGAGAGCGTCACGGCCTGGGCGAAGCCCTCCGTCGTCGCGGAGACCAGCCGGATATGTCGGCCCTCGCGCCCGACCGTGCGCACCGGCCGCCCGGCGCTCTCGGATGCGGCGATCACCCGGTCGGCATAGGCGCCGTCGGCGTTGACGATCGCCGGGCAGCCGTCCGGCAGCAGGTCGGTGAACAGGCGCAGCTTGGCAGCCAGGTATTCCTCGATGCTCGCGTGGTAATCGAGGTGGTCCCGGCCGAGATTGGTGAAGCCCGCCGCGGTGAGCCGCACGCCGTCGAGGCGGCGCTGCTCGATCCCGTGCGAGGACGCCTCCATGGCGAGCTCGGTCACGCCCTCCCGGGCGAGTCGCGCCAGGGTCTGGTGCAGCGTCACCGGGTCGGGGGTGGTCAGCGAGCCGTATTCCGCGCCGCGATTGGTGACGATCCCGACGGTGCCGAGGCTCGCGGCGTCGCGGCCGAGCCGGACCAGGATCTGGCGGACGAAGTCGGCGACCGAACTCTTGCCCGCCGTGCCGGTGACAGCCACCACGGTACCGGGCTGCGCGCCCGCGAGCCGGGCGGCGGCGAGCGCCAGCGCCCGGCGGGCATCCGGAACCGCGATCCACGCCACCGCCTCGGGCAGGTCGGCGGGACGATCCCCCTCCCCGGCCACCGCGACGGCGCCGCGTCCGGCGGCCTGGGCGGCGAACAGCCGGCCGTCGGCCTGGGTGCCCGGCACGGCGACGAACACCGCGCCCGGCACAACCTTCCGGCTGTCGGCGGTCAGCGCCGACACGGTGAGGTCGGCGGCCGGGCCGGCAGCCTCCGGGAAGAGATCGGCGAGCCGGGCGATCACGGGCCGCCCAGCTGGTTGACGTGGTAGGCGTTGAGCTTGACCATCTGGGGGAACGGCCGAACCGGCGGCTCGAATTGCGGCGGGAGGCCCAGGATCGGCGCCACGCGCTCGATCACCTTGCCGGTCACCACGCCCGAGTTCCAGGCCGCGGTGGCGTAGCCGCCCGATTCCGGTAGGCCCTGCGGCTCGTCCATGATCGTGACGAACAGGTATTTCGGATCGTTCATCGGCGCGGCCGCCATGAAGGTGGTGAACAGGCGGTTGTGGATGTAGCGGCCGCCGATCACCTTCTCGGCCGTGCCGGTCTTGCCGCCGACGAAGTAGTACGGGACCGACGCCTTCTTGGCCGAGCCCTCGGCGGCGTTGAGGCGCATGATATAGCGCATCGCCTCGGAGGTCAGGCCCGACAGGACGTGCGTGGCGCGCGCCTTGTCGTCGGGATTCGCCTTGAGGAAGGTCGGGGTGATCAGGTCGCCGCCATTGGCGATCGCCGCCACCGCGGCCGCTGCCTGGATCGGCGCCACCGCGATGCCGTGGCCGAACGCGATGGTGATGGTGTTGATCTCGCTCCAGCGGGACGGGACGATTGGGGCTGCGCTCTCGGGAAGCTCGGTCCGCAGCCGGTCGAGCAGGCCCATCTTCTTCAGGAACGCCTTGTGGCCGGCGACGCCGACGCCGAGGGCCATCTTGGCCGAGCCGATGTTGGAGGAATGCGTGAACACCTCCGGCATGGTGATGACCCGGTTGGTCCCGTGATACTCGTGGATCTTCTGCCGGCCCCAGTTCAGCACGCCGCCGCGGGTGTCGAAGGTCGAGTTGACGTTGTACTTGCCGGAATCGAGTGCCATGGCGAGCGTCATCGCCTTGAAGGTCGAGCCCATCTCGTAGACGCCGACATTCATGCGGTTGATCCGGTCGGGCGAGAGCGCGTCCTTCGGGTCATTCGGGTCGAAGTCCGGCATCGAGACCAGGGCGATCACCTCACCGGTCTTGACGTCGAGGATCATCGAGGCGCCCGCCTTGGCCTTGAAGTGGTCGATGCCCCAAGCCAGCTCGTCGCGCACCGCGAACTGGGCGCGCAGGTCGATGGAGAGCTGCACCGGCTTGAGGTCGGCCTGCTTGCTGACCAGCCCGAAGCTGTTGAGCGCCTGGAGCCCGGTCGAATCGATGTACTTCTCGATGCCGGCGATGCCGACGCCGTCGAGGTTGGTCGCGCCGAGGATGTGGGCGGCGGCGGTGCCGTTCGGATAGACCCGCTTGTGGTCGGGCAGGAAGCCGATGCCCGGGATGCCGAGCCGGTGCACCTCGGCCTGCTGCTTCGGCGTCAGCTCGCGCTTCACCCAGACGAAGCCCGCACCCTTCTTGTCCTTGCGCGAGGACAACTTGGCGCGCAGCTCCGAGGCGTTGAGCTCCGGCAGGACCGCGGTGAGCAGCTCCACCGCCTCGTCCTTGTCGTAGATGTTGCCGGGCTCGGCGAAGACCGAGACGGTGCGGATGTCGGTGGCCAGGATCTCGCCGTTGCGGTCGACGATGTCGGGCCGGAACGCCGTCGAGGAGGCGGCCGCGACCCGGTGCTCCTGGCTGGGCGGATCGCCGAACACAGCCATCATCAGGAGCTTGGCCGAGATTGTCCCGAACACCAAGACGAAGACCAGCCCGACCAGGGCGACGCGCATATGCGAGCGCTCGATGGCGAGCCGGAACATGCTCCGGACGAACGCCTTGGCGCGGGCGGCGCGCAGGTCCGGCGTCAGGGCCCGGGCGGCGGCTTCGAGCGCGGCCGCCTCATGCTCGGACACGGCGTAATGCGCCGCGTCGTGAGCCGGTGCGTCGTGCTGCGAGATCTGCACCTCGGCGGCCGCGTGTCTGATCTGGTCGGCGTCTTCGGACACGGGTGATTACCTCGAAGCGGTATTCGGGGTGCGGGTCGTGGTGACGGTGCGGGTGATCGAGCCGGTGGTGCGCGGCTCGATGCTGCCCTTGTCCTTGGGCGTCGCGGTCGCGGCGAGCAGCCGGCCGATCTCGTCGCCGCGCTCCGGGCGGACGGGCAGGTCCGACAGGCGGGCCAGGTGGCTGGTCCCGATCGGCTCCAGGGCGAGGTGCTTGTCCACCGCCGCCTGCAGCCGGTCCGGCCGGGTTAGGAGCTGCCACTCGGCGCGCAGCACCGCGATCGCCTGCCGCTCCTTGTGCAGGGCGGTCTGCAGCTTGGAGACCTGACCGCCCTGGTAGAGCGTGTCGTACTTGATCGAGTAGGCGTAGATCGCCGAGGCCACGAGGCCGGCGACCGCCAGGAGGTTCAGCAGGCGGATCATCGGCGATGGCCCCCGCGGGCGGCTTCGGGCAGGCTCGCCAGCGCGTGGAGCGCGGCGAGCGGTTCGGGCGTCTCGGATTCGGTGCGCTCGGCGGCCCGGAGCTTGGCCGAGCGGGCGCGCGGATTGCGCGCGGTCTCGGCCTCGCCCGGCAGGACCGGCCCCTTGGTGACGAGCCGGAAGCTCCGGATCGTCTCGGTCTGGCCGCCCGGCAGGTGGCGCGAGCCCTGGGCGGAGCGGCCGCTGCGGGCGGCGAAGAACTGCTTGACGATCCGGTCTTCCAGCGAATGGAACGTCACCACGGCGAGCCGCCCGCCGGGCGCCAGGATCCGCTCGGCGGCGTGGAGCGCGCGCACCAGCTCGCCGAGCTCGTCGTTCACGGCGATCCGCAGGCCCTGGAAAGTCCGGGTCGCCGGGTGGATGTGGCTGCCGGGCTCGCTCCAGACCACGCTGGCCACGAGTTCGGCGAGCTGGGCGGTGGTCTCGATCCGGCCGCGGCGGCGGGCCTCGTGGATGGTCCGGGCCACGGCACGCGAACGCCGCTCCTCGCCGTAATGGTAGATGATGTCGGCGAGCACGGTCTCGTCGGCCTCGTTGACGATGTCGGCGGCGCTCGGGCCGTCATTGCCCATGCGCATGTCGAGGGGGCCGTCGTTGCGGAACGAGAAGCCGCGCTCCGGCGCGTCCAGCTGCATCGACGAGACGCCGATATCGAGCACGACCCGGTCGGCCTTGGCCTCGCCGGCCTCACCGAGTAGCGCGTCGAGGTCGCCGAACCGGCCAGGCACGAGGCGCAGGCGCCCGCCCGCCTCGCCGACCAGGGGCTGACCATTCGCGATCGCCTGCGGGTCGCGGTCGATGGCGATCACCTGCAGCGTCGGGTCGGCGGCCAGCAGCGCGCGGGTGTAGCCGCCGGCCCCGAAGGTGCCGTCGACGGCCAGGCCGCCGTCGAGCTTGAGCGACTCGACGACCTCGTCGAGCAGCACCGGCACGTGGGGCGGGGTGGAGACTGGGCCATCGCAGCGCGCGGCGGCCGCGATCTCGGCCGGGGGGCGGCGCCGAATCATGCGCGCCTCGCCGGGCCGGCGCCGGGACAATCGGGGTTTCGGCGCGATCCGGGAGTTCCGGCGCGGATGCGGCTCGTGCGTCTCATGGTGCCCTGTGCCGGGCCGCGCGAGCGCGGCGCGCGTGACGGGAACGGCACCGGATGCAGAGCGCGCGAAACGCCGCGCACGGACGGGACCTGCACCAGTGCAGGTTACGCCCGGCGATCCGATACACGCCGTTGACGGGAGGATGCCGGGTATCATGGGCCTCGGAGGATCGTCAACGCGCGAGCCTGGCGCTGGCGAGCCGACCGATCTGACCCCGGTACGGTTAACCGAAGGTTTTTGCCGCGCGCGAAATCCGCGCCTTGCGCAGCTCCGGCAAAGCGCGGGCACGCGCGCGTCGCGGCGGGGCTCCGGGGACGGTGGGATCAGCCGGCCTATAAGCCGGGTTCTGTAAGGCCGGAGCGCTCGCGCGCGCCGACGTGGCGGCCATTCCTCTGGGACGGTCGTTGCCGACCGCCTCGAGCAACCAACCCGGGCGACTGGCCTGGAGAGCGGGCCTGCCCTTCTCGCGAAGGGCGCGCCGCCCCTATTCGGTCTTGCTCCCGGTGGGGTTTGCCGTGCCGTCCGCGTTGCCGCGTCCGCGGTGCGCTCTTACCGCACCCTTTCACCCTGACCCCGGACGCATCCGGGGCGGTCTGCTTTCTGTGGCACTGTCCCTGGGGTCGCCCCCGCCGGACGTTATCCGGCACCGTCTCTCCATGGAGCCCGGACTTTCCTCCCCGGACGCTGATGCGTCCGGAGCGGCCGCCCGGCCGGCTGATCCGCGGGCAGATGGGCCCGCACCGCCGTCCGGGTCAAGGGCGCCGGGATCTTTACCAGCTGCCGGTATTCTCCATCGACGCCCACGGCTCCTGCGGCTCCTTGGCCGAGCCCTTCTGCAGGATCTCGATGGAGATCCCGTCCGGCGACTTCACGAAGGCCATGTAGCCGTCGCGGGGCGGACGGTTGATGGTCACGCCCTTGTCCTTGAGCGCGGCGCAGAAGGCGTAGATGTCGTCGACCTGGTAGGCGAGGTGGCCGAAATTGCGCCCGCCCGTATAGGTCTCCGGGTCCCAGTTGTAGGTCAGTTCGAGCAGCGGCGACTTGGTCGCCTGCGCCCGCTCGACATCCCCGGGGGCGGCCAGGAAGACCAGGGTGAAGCGGCCCTTCTCGTTCTCGACCCGGCGGACCTCCTTCAGGCCGAACGCGTCGACGTAGAAGGCGAGCGCGCGATCGAGATCGGCCACCCGGACCATGGTGTGCAGGTATTCCATCAGGCGGCTATCCCTCTGTCGGAGCGAGGGCCGTCGCGACGCCCTCTGCGGAAACGGACATGACCGGCGGGGCCGGTCGCTGTCCTAGCTAGAGCGCGCCTCCCCGACCGAGTAGGCCGCGCCTTCCATGTCACGGCTTCCCGATGCCGATATCGGCCGCCACGTCCTGCAGCCGGTCCGGCGCCCGCTCCTTGCGCTCGCTGTAGCGGTCGACGAGATACCCGGCCCGCTCCCGGGTCAGCAGCGTGAACTTCATCAGCTCCTCGCAGACATCGACCACGCGCTCGTAGAGCGGCCCCGGCTTCATCCGGCCGGCCTCGTCGAATTCCTTGTAGGCCATCGGCACCGAGGACTGATTGGGGATGGTGATCATCCGCATCCAGCGGCCGAGCAGGCGCAGGCTGTTGACCGCGTTGAAGCTCTGCGAGCCGCCCGAGACCTGCATCACCGCGAGCGTCCGACCCTGCGTCGGACGCACCGATCCCTCGCTGAGCGGCAGCCAGTCGATCTGGCTCTTCATCACGCCGGTGAGGTTGCCGTGCCGCTCCGGCGAGACCCAGACCTGCCCCTCTGACCAGAGCGAGAGCGCGCGCAGCTCCTGCACCTTCGGGTGGTCGGCGGTGGAATCGTCGGGCAGCGGCAGGCCGTGCGCGTCGTAGATCCGGACCTCGCCGCCCATCGCTTCGAGGAGGCGGGCCGCCTCGTAGGCGAGGAAGCGGCTGAACGAGCGCGCCCGCAGCGAGCCGTAGAGGATCAGGAAGCGCGGCGCGTGCGCGAAGGGTTGCGCCACCGCGAGCTGACCGGAGGTCGGCACCGCGAAATGCGGCCGGCTCAGGTTCGGGATCCCGTCGGCGAAGGGCTGCGCAGGCTTGTTCACAGGCACGCTTTCTCCTATGATCGCACGATCGTTTGAATGTTGAAACGAAAATGGACGAGCCGCAAGCCCTCGCGGCCTTCATGGCCCTGGGCCAGGAGCACCGGTTGCGGGCGCTCCGGGCGCTGGTGAAGGCCGGCCCGGACGGCATGGCCTCGGGGGCGCTCGCCAACGCCATCGGGGTCTCCGCCTCCACCATCTCCTTCCATCTGAAGGAGCTGCAGCAGGCGGGGCTGATCGGGTCCCGGCGGGCGGGGCGCTCGATCATCTACAGCGTCGCCTACCCGGTCCTATCCGGGCTGGTCGAATTTCTCATGACGGATTGCTGCCAGGGTCACCCGGAGGTCTGCGCGCCGGCGCTGGCCGCCCTGTCGGCCTGCGGCCCCAACACAAAGGACGTGGACCATGCCTGATCGCGCCATCGACGTGGTGATCTACCACAACCCGGATTGCGGCACCTCGCGCAACACACTGGCGATGATTCGCAACGCCGGCATCGAGCCCCACGTCGTCGAGTACCTGAAGACCCCGCCGGCGCGTGGGCTGCTCAAGCAGCTCCTGGCCCGCGCCGGCCTCTCGGTGCGCGACGCCCTGCGCGAGAAGGGCACGCCCTACGCCGAGCTCGGGCTGGGCGATCCCGCGCTCAGCGACGACCAGCTCCTCGACGCCATCGCGGCGCACCCGATCCTGCTCAACCGGCCGCTCGTGGTCAGTCCGAAGGGCGTCCGCCTGTGCCGGCCCTCCGAGGCGGTGCTCGAGCTGCTGCCGGCGCAGCAGGGCGAATTCGTCAAGGAGGATGGCGAGCCGGTGGTCGACGCGCAGGGCCGCCGCGTCGGACTCGCCTGAGCCGCTGCGGACGAGACTCGCTCAAGCATGCTCGCGCTCGCCATCTTCGCCGTCACCCTGGTGTTCGTCATCTGGCAGCCCGGGGGATTCGGGATCGGCTGGAGCGCCCTGATCGGCGCGGGCGTTGCCCTGGCCACGGGGGTCATCCAGCCGGCCGACGTGCCGGTGGTCTGGCACATCGTGTGGGACGCGACCTTCACGTTCGTCGCCCTGATCATCATCTCGCTGCTGCTCGACGAGGCCGGGTTCTTCCACTGGGCGGCGCTGCATGTCGCGCGCTGGGGTGGCGGACGCGGCCGCCGTCTGTTCCCCCTGGTCGTCGTGCTCGGCGCCGCCATCGCGGCGGTGTTCGCCAATGACGGCGCGGCCCTGCTGCTGACGCCGATCGTGCTGGCGATCCTGCTCAAGCTCGACTTCAAGCCTCAGGCGGCTCTGGCCTTCATCGTCGCCTGCGGATTCGTGGCGGATTCCACCAGCCTGCCGCTGGTGATCTCCAACCTCGTCAACATCGTCTCGGCCAACGTCTTCGACCTGAGCTTCGGGCGCTACGCCGCCGTGATGGTGCCGGTCGACCTGGTCTCGCTCGCGGTGACCCTGACGGTGCTGGGTCTCTATTTCCGGCGCGCCGTGCCGGCCGCATACCCGGTCGGCATGCTGGAGCCGCCCCGCGACGCGATCCGCGACCCGCTCCTGTTCCGGGCGGCGTTCCCGCTGCTCGGGCTGCTGCTTGTCGCCTATTTCGTCACGGCGCCGTTCGGGGTCCCGATCTCGGTCGTGACCTGCGCGGGCGCGGCTCTGATGCTGGTTCTGGCCCGGCGCGGCGGCCGCATCCCGATCCGGACGGTGCTGGCCGGGGCGCCCTGGCAGATCGTGCTGTTCAGCCTCGGCATGTATCTCGTCGTCTACGGCCTCAAGAATGCCGGCCTGACCGATGGGCTGGCACGCGGTCTCGTCTGGCTCACCGGGTACGGGCCGGTGGCGGCCACCGTCGGGGCCGGTTTTGGAGCCGCGATCCTGTCCTCGGTCATGAACAACATGCCGAGCGTGCTGATCGGCGCCCTGGCGATCCAGCAGGCCCCGGATCTCGCGCCGCTGATGCGCGAGCTCCTGGTCTACGCCAACGTCATCGGGTGCGACCTCGGGCCGAAATTCACTCCCATCGGCAGCCTCGCGACGCTGCTCTGGCTGCACGTCCTGGCCAGCAAGGGGTACCGGATCGGCTGGGGCCAGTACATGCGCGTCGGCCTGGTGATCACCGTGCCGGTGCTGCTGGCCGCGCTGCTGGCGCTGGCTCTATGGTTGCCGCTGCTCGGCCCCAGCTGATCCGATGGCCGATCGAACTCGCCGCTGGCCGGTGATCTCAGCCCTCGGCGTGGTCCAGATCCTCGCCTGGGGCTCCTCCTTCTACATTCCCGCCGTGCTGGCGGAGCCGATCGCCCGGGACACCGGCTGGCCGCTGGCCTGGATCGTCGGCGGCTTGTCCCTCGGCCTGCTGGTCGCGGCTTTTGCGTCGCCGTGGGTCGGCGCCGTGATCCAGAGGCGCGGGGGACGGCCTGTCCTGGCGGCGGCGGCCCTGCTGCTCGCCGCGGGGCTCGCGGTGCTCGGCCTCGCCCCCACGCTCCCGGTTTTCCTCGGCGGCTGGCTGATCCTCGGCCTCGGCATGGGCTGTGGCCTGTACGACCCCGCCTACGCCACCCTCGGCCGCCTCTACGGCGCCGAGGCGCGCTCGGCGATCACCGCCCTCACCCTCATCGGTGGCTTCGCCAGCACCGTGTGCTGGCCGCTCTCGGCCTTCCTGGTCGCCCATCTCGGCTGGCGGGGGACGTGCTTCGCCTATGCCGGCCTGCACCTCGCGGTGACGCTGCCGCTCGTCCTCGTTTTGATCCCCCCGGCCCCGCCCCCGGCGATGGCGGCGACCGGGCGGGCGCGGCCGGTCGCGCCGCTGGCGCCCTGGCAGGCACAGGCCTTCCTGCTCATGGCGGGCGTGCTGGTTCTCGGCGGCACCATCATGGCGCTGGTCTCGGTGCACCTGCTGACCCTGCTCCAGGCCCGTGGCGAGACGCTGGCGGCCGCGGTCGCCTATGGCGGGCTGATCGGGCCGTCGCAGGTCGCGGCGCGGCTGATCGAGATCGCCAACCGCGGCCGGCACCACCCGCTCTGGACCCTGACCGCCGCCTTCGTGCTGGTCGCCCTCGGGCTGCTGCTCCTGGCCGCGCACGGGCCGGTGATCGGCCTCGCCCTGGCCGTCTACGGGGCCGGCAACGGGGTCTTCTCGATCGCGCGGGGCACCGTGCCCCTCGTGTTGTTCGGACCGGAGCGCTACGCGGGGCTCGTCGGCCGGCTGGCCCGGCCCGGCTTGGTTGCCCAGGCGCTCGCGCCGCCGCTCGGCGCATACCTGCTGGTGCGGATCGGGCCCGACGCCCTGTGGGGCCTGCTGGCGCTGCTCGCCGCGATCAACCTCGTCCTGATCGGCGGGTTGTGGCGGCTCAAGGCCGTCGCCGCCACATCGTCCTGACCCCGGGCCCGCCGCGCCGAGCCTTTCCGATCCTCGATCCGAGCTGCGCGACCGCGTTGCGCCGGGCCGCGCGAGGGACCAGAACGGGCCCGAACCCGATCCGGAGAGAGAGCCGAATGCGCACCGAGACGCCGCCGCTGATCCGCCTGGAGGAATACCGGCCGAGCGACTACCTGATCGACCGCGTCGATCTCGACATCCGCCTCGACCCGCACGCCACCCGGATCGACGCGACCCTGGCCCTGCGTCCGAACCCGGCGGGCCGCGCCGGCGCGCCGCTGCATCTCGACGGCGACGACCTTCGCTTGGTCTTGGCGGATCTCGGCGGCGCGGCGCTCGAAGCGGATTCTTACACCGCGACCCCGTCGGGCCTGACCCTGCACGCCCCACCGCAGCAGCCGTTCACTTTACGCCTCGTCACCGAGGTCGACCCGACCGCCAACACCAAGCTGATGGGCCTCTACCGCTCGAACGGGGTCTACTGCACCCAGTGCGAGGCCGACGGCTTCCGCCGGATCACCTACTTCCTCGACCGCCCCGACGTGATGGCAATCTACACCACCCGCATTGAGGCGGAGCGCGCCGCGGCGCCCGTGCTGCTCGGTAACGGCAACCTGGTCGAATCCGGCCCCGCCGGGGACGATCGGCACTTCGCGATCTGGCACGACCCGCATCCGAAGCCCGCCTACCTGTTCGCGCTGGTGGGCGGCCGGCTCGGCAAGGTCGAGACCCGCTTCACTACCCAGGAGGGACGCGCCGTCACCTGTGCGGTCTATGTCGAGCCCGGCAAGGAGGCCCGCGCCGACTATGCCCTCGATGCCGTGATCCGTTCCATGAGGTGGGACGAGACCGCCTTCGGCCGCGCCTACGACCTCGAAATGTTCAACGTCGTCGCCGTGTCCGACTTCAACATGGGCGCCATGGAGAATAAGGGCCTCAACATCTTCAACGACAAGTACGTTCTCGCGAGCCCCGAGACCGCGACCGACGGGGATTACGCGGCGATCGAGGCGATCATCGCCCACGAGTATTTCCACAACTGGTCGGGCAACCGGGTCACCTGCCGGGACTGGTTCCAGCTCTGCCTCAAGGAGGGGCTGACGGTCTTCCGCGACCAGGAATTCTCGTCCGACATGCGCTCCCGGCCGGTCCACCGGATCTCCGAAGTCCGGTCCCTGCGGGCGCGCCAGTTCCCCGAGGATGCCGGCCCCTTGCGCCATCCAGTGCGGCCGCGGGCCTATGCCGAGATCAACAACTTCTACACGGCGACCGTCTACGACAAGGGTGCCGAGATCGTCCGGATGCTGCGGACGCTGATCGGCCCGGAGACGTTCCGGGCCGGCATGGACCGCTACTTCGCCGACAATGACGGCCGCGCCGCCACGGTGGAGGACTTCCTGGCCGCTTTCGCCGCCGTGACCGGGCGCGACCTCTCAGCCTTCGCCCGCTGGTACGAGCGGCCCGGCACGCCGCGCCTGTCCGTCGCCATGGTCTACGACCCGCAGGCTGCCCGCTGCACCCTGCGCTTCGCCCAGACCCTGCCCGGCGAGACCGGCCAGGACGCGCCGCCCCTGGTGATCCCGGTGGCGCTCGGCCTCGTCGGCGCTTCGGGGCCGCTCACGAACGCCACCTGCCCGGATGTCCGGAACGGGGTCTATGTCCTCGACCGTGCCGAGGCCGAGATCGTGTTCGAGCAGGTCACCGAGAAGCCGGTGCCGTCGCTCCTGCGCGACTTCTCGGCCCCGGTGCGGCTCGATTTCGACCTCACCGACGCTCAGCGCATGCGGCTGCTGGCGCAGGACAGCGACCCGTTCAACCGCTGGCAGGCGGCGCAGGACGTCGCCCTGCGGCTGATCCTCGACCCCGATCCCGCCCGGGCCGACGCCTTCGCGGAGGCGCTCGGGCGCTTCCTCGACGGCGAAGCCCTGGCCGACCCGGCCTTCGCGGCCCTTGTCCTCACCCTGCCGAGCGAGGGCGAGGCCGCCGACGCCCTGTCCGCCGACGTCGATCCCGACGCGATCCACCGGGCGCGGTTCGACCTGCGGGCGCGCCTCGGCCGGACCCTGCGGCCGCGCCTGGAGCGGCTCGACACCGCCCTCGCCCCGGCCGACGGCGCGGCCTACAGCCCGGATGCGGCCTCGGCCGGGCGCCGGTCCCTGCGTAACGCCGCCCTCGACCTGATCGCCGCGGGCGATCCTGAGGCCGGGACGCAGCGCGCGGCCGAGCGCTTGGCGAACGCTACCAACATGACCGACCGGCTGGCCGCGCTCGGCACCCTGGCGCTGATCCCCGGTCGGGCCCGGGAGGAGGCGCTGGCGGGCTTCGCGGAGCGCTTCGCCGACGAGCCGCTGGTCCTCGACAAGTGGTTCGCGATCCAGGCGCAGATCCCCGAGCCCGGCACCCTGGAGCGAATTACCCGGCTGAAATCGCACCCGGCCTTCACCATGACCAACCCAAATCGGGTGCGCGCGCTGATCGGAACCTTGGCGTTCGGCAACCCGACGCAGTTCGCACGGGCCGACGGAGCCGGATTTTCGCTCGTTGCCGACACGGTCGCGGTGCTGGATTCGACCAACCCACAGGTCGCCGCGCGCCTGCTGACGGCCTTCGGATCCTGGCGTCGGCTGGAAAAATCGCGGGCGGCTAGGGCCGGCGAAATGCTTAATCGGATCAAGGCGATCCCGGGCCTGTCGCGGGACACAGCCGACATCGTCGCACGCACCCTGGGAGGTGGCTAAGTACCTGAACCTACGGTAGAAATCGATTCTCTTGCCGAGTCGCTGCCCATAGGGTCCGTCAAGGCCGAATGGTAAAAAATCCGTGGACAAACGCCCCTCGAAGATGGTTCTATCCCGTCAGGTTCGAGGGGCGCGAGACGCCACGGACGGATCGCAGTTCCCTTGGGTGAGGTTCGGCCATGCCGGAGGCGGCTTCCGCTTCCTTCTCCGCGCGTGCGGATTCGAGTCTCGCCGTTTCCTGGCCGATGCGTGTCCGGGATCCGCGGCTCGGTCTGATCGAGCGGTGGCTGCGCTACGCCGTGCCGGGCATTCTGGCGGTGTTCCTGGCCTGCCTGGTCGGGCTCGCGGCGCTCCACATCCAGGGGCAGCGTGCCGAGATCCTGGCCGGCGCCAAGGCCGAGGTCGAGGGCTTCGCCCGCTTGGCTGCCCGGGCGATCGTCCCGAGCGCCGGTAAGGCCTCGGACCTGCGCGTGCTGATGCCGGAGAGCGAGCGGCATCCCGGCAGGCGCCTGCTGCTGGTGCGGCCCGATACCCGTATCGCCGCCGCCCATCCGCCCCTTCCCTCCGACGCCACGACCCTGGCGCAGGTGCTCGGCGACAGCGAGCCGCTCTCCGGGCTCGGCGAGCGCGCCGGCGCCATGGCCCTCGACCTGCCCGGCGGCGAGAGTGTGCTCGCGGCCATCCACAGCCTGCCCGACGGGGCCGGACAGGTCGCGGTGCTGCAGCCGATCGAGCCGCTGATGCGCGGCTGGAGCGCCCGGGCCCGGGACCAGATTGTCCTGGTCGGGGCCGCCATCCTGGTGATCGTCGGCGTCGGCCTGGCCTACGGGCTGCAGAGCCGCCAGGCGGCTCGGGCCGACCGCGCCCGCGAGCAGATCCGCGGCCGGCTCGAGACCGCCCTGCGCCGCGGCGCCTGCGGATTGTGGGATTGGGACATCGCCCGTGGCCGGATCTACTGGTCCGATTCGATGTACGCCCTGCTCGGCTACCAGCGGCAGCACGAATATCTCTCTTTCGGGGCGGTGAATGCCCTGGTCCATCCCGATGACGGCGACCTCTACAGCCTCGCCCGGGGTCTCGCCGCCGCTCAGACCTGCGTCGACCATGCCTTCCGGATGCGTGGCGCCGACGGCGCCTATGTCTGGCTGCGCGCCCGGGCCGAGGTCATGCCGGACGTCACCGACGGCGGGCGTCACCTCGTCGGCATCGCCACCGACATCACCGAGCAGCGCGCCCTGGAGGAGACCAACGCGGCCTCCGACATGCGCCTGCGCGATGCCGTCGAGGCGATCTCCGAGGCCTTCGTCCTCTGGGATACCGGCAACCGCCTGGTGCTGTGCAATTCGAAATTCCGCCACCTCCACGCTCTCAGCCCGGAGGATGCGCAATCCGGCCGGAGCTACACCGACGTGATGGGAAGGGGCGTGCTGCCCCAGGTCCGACGGGAATCCCCCGAGGCCGGCCTCGCCCTCACCGACATGGCCGCCCGGACCTTCGAGGCCGAACTCACGGACGGCCGCTGGCTCCAGATCAGCGAGCGCCGCACCAAGGATGGCGGCTACGTCTCGGTCGGGACCGACATCACCAGCCTGAAGCGCCACCAGGAGCAGCTCCAGGCGTCCGAGCGCGAGCTGATCGAGACCGTCAAGGACCTCAAGCGCTCCCGCCGCACCCTCGAACTCCAGACCCAGCAGCTCGCCGATCTGGCCGAGCGCTACCTCGACCAGAAGGCGGCCGCCGAGGCCGCCAGCCAGGCCAAGTCCGAATTCCTGGCCAATATGAGCCACGAGCTGCGCACGCCGCTCAACGCGATCATCGGCTTCGCCGACGTGATGGAGAACGCGGTCCTCGGGCCGCTCGGCACCCCGCGCTACACCGAATATTGCCGCGACATCCGCGAGAGCGGCTCGCACCTGCTCTCGATGATCGATGACATCCTCAACATGGCCCGGCTCGAGGCACGCCGGGTGCGGCTGAACCCGCGGCCGATCCCGGCCGAGGCCGCCGTCGCCTCCGCGCTCGGGCTGGTCGAGGCGGCCGCCCGGGACAAGGGGATCGCGCTGGGCGTCGACGTCCAGCCCGGGATCGAGCTGCTGGCCGATCCGAGCGCGATGCAGCAGATCCTGGCGAACCTCGTCCAGAACGCCGTGAAGTTCACGCCGGCCGGGGGACGCGTCGCGGTCCGGGTCCGCCGGGCGGGCGCCAGCACCCACCTGTTCGTCGAGGATAGCGGCATCGGCATCCCCCGCGCCGACCTCGCCCGGCTCGGTCGGCCGTTCACCCAGGTTGAGGCTCAGATGACCCGCAGCCACAAGGGCTCGGGGCTCGGCCTGGCGATCACCCGCTCCATGGTCGAGCTGCACGGCGGCTCGCTGCGCATCCGCTCCGAGGAAACGGTTGGCACCATCGTCCTCGTGCGCCTCCCGGCCCCGGCGGCCGAGCAGAAGGAGCAGCCGGGCCGTGCCGCCGGCACGAAGTGGGAGGCCGTACGTCCGGGCGCACGCCGGTCGGCCGCGGCCTGAGCCGGCCGCGCAGTCACCGGCGCGGGTCGAGGCCGCCCAGACGCGCCAGCCGACCCTGCTCCACCTGCCAGCGCGCATCCGCCACCGCCCGGGAGAGGCGCCGGATCCGCCAGCGCCGGTAGAGCCTCAGGAGAGCGGGGCCGCCGCGCCCGGCCTGGTGATAATGCAAGCGTCGCAGCAAATCTGGCAGCACCGACGCCGCCGCATCGGCGGTGGCGATCTCGATCGCCCGCAATTCGGCCCGCAACCCGGCCTTCCAGTCCTCCATGGCGACTCGGGCCCCCGCGGCGAGGAATCGTCCGAGCCGGCGGAGCAGGATCCCCCCGCGACACGGATGCGCCCCCGAGAACGCGCGTCGCGCACCGGCGTTTCCCCCTCAGAGGATCCGCCCGGCGGGTCGCCATGGGAAGAGACGATTGATGCGCTCCAGGACTACGCTCCGCTTCACCCTCGCGGCCCTGCTCGGGCTGGCCGCGGCCCCGGCTCTGGCGCAGAGCGTCGGCTACGCCACCGGCTTTCCCGGCAAGGACCCGGCCGGCGACGAGGAGATCGGCTGGGGGCCGGCCTATCGTCCGGAGACGAGCTTCGCCCAGCCCGGCACGCCGCCCACTCCCGGCCAGATCGCCGGTCGCGCCTATCGGGCCCGGACCGGACACGGCGTCTACGACCAGGTCCAGGGCGAGGGGCCGTACCGCAACCGGTAGGCGAAGGGTTCAGCGCCGCCGCAGAGCCCGCTTGGCCGCGGCGCGCGCCGCGTGCTCGAACCGGGCCAGCCGCAGGCGTCGCTCCAGAGACAGGGTGCGATCCCCCGGCGGTAGGGCGATGAGCTCAGCGATACGGGTTCGCTCGCGGTAGAGGCTCTCCAGAGCCGAGCCGTCGAGCGTCGCCGAATCGAGTATGTCCGCAAAGCCGGTCTCGTGGCAGGCGCGCACGATCTCCGCCTCCAAAAGCAGGCCGGGGGCGTGGCCGCGCAGATCCTCGTCGTAGGCGGTCTTCAAGAGCGTTGCGGTGCCCCCACCGACCAGGGCAAGGCTGATCGCGATCGGCCGGCCGTCGAGCGTGAGGGCATCCACCCGGACGCCGACGGGTCCGGGTCTTTCGGCGAAGAGAGCCCGGGCGAGTGCCGCCGTGTCCGGCCGGCAGGCCATGGCGGTGCCGGCCTGACCCTTCCAGCCCTTCTGCTCGAGGGCCAGAAAATCGGCCACAAGCCGCGCCAGCTCCGGGCCGCCCGCGGCGCCGACATGGGCCACGGTGCCGGCCTCGGAGAGGCGGCGGGTGCGCCGACGCAGATCCTTGAACCGGGACCGGTTCGGGTGCCCGGCCAGGAACGCGTCGTAATCGGCGCGTCGCACCATCAAAGGGCGCTCGAACGCCGTCACAGTGCCGATGGCCCAGCCGCGCGCCCGCATCGCCGCGAGCATCTCGGGGACCGCCCCGTCTTCCGTCGGCAGGAGCGGCCAGCGCCAGGCCCGTCCGCCGGACGCCTGTTCCAGCCCGGCGACCAGGGCCTGGATCGCCGCCGCGCGCTCGGGTCCGTCGATCACCAGGGGCGCTGTGGCGGTCACCAGGGGCGACAGGAACGGCTGCGCTACCCGGCCGCCGAGACCGGCGAGATCGCGCCGCAGCGTGAAGGGCAGGAGCGCGACCGGATCGCCGCTGCGGTGGACCGTGACGAAGCCGAATGCCCCGGGCAGCAGCCCGGCTTCCCGATGGGCCGCGACCGCGTGGTGCGTGTAGTGCGGGTGCTGCGGGGCGGCGCTCGACGCGAACAGCGCGTCCCACGCTGCCGGCTCGGGCGCGGGGCCGATCGAGACCGACAGGCCGGATGTCATCCGCTTGGATTGCGCCACGGCGTTCACCGGATCGCTCCCGCGGACCAGATCGGGGTCGGCAGCCCGTGCAGGC
Organism: Methylobacterium sp. ARG-1; assembly: GCF_001262595.1. NCBI lineage: Bacteria > Pseudomonadati > Pseudomonadota > Alphaproteobacteria > Hyphomicrobiales > Methylobacteriaceae > Methylobacterium > Methylobacterium sp. ARG-1. The sequence continues at coordinate 22,837 of NZ_LHCD01000005.1, read as the reverse complement.
GGCCGGCGGCTCGGGCGAGCAACGCGGCGCGCGCGATTGTGGCCAGCGCCACCGCCAGGGCCGCGCCGAGGGTGCCAAAGGGCGGGATCAGCATCAGGCATAGAGCGCAGGCCACGACCAGCATGAGGGCGGTTATGCCGGCGCAGAGGCGCTCGCCGCCCAGCATGGTCAGGAGGTCCTCGCCCGGTCCGAACAGGCTCGCCACGACGCTGCCGGCGACCAGCACGGCCAGGATCGGCACGCTGGAGCCGAGGCCGGGGCCGAACATCGCCAGCAGCAGGGGGCTCAAGCCCACGATCGCGCCGCCGACCAGAGCGGTGGCGCCCGCGGTCAGCCGGCCCTGGCGGCGAATGAGGTCGGCGAGCTGGGGACGGTCGGCCCGGGCCTGGGCGGCGCTGTAGCGCTGGAGCGTCGCCGCGCTGGCGGCAAAATGCACGAACACCACGAATTGCTGGATCCGGGTCGCGGCGAAATACAGGCCGAGCTCGGCCGGGCTCACCAGGGCCCCGAGCACGATCACGTCGACGAAGGTGAAGCCGGCATTGGCGAGGTCGATCCCGGCGATCGGCAGGCTGGTGCCGAGCCAGGTCCGCCACTGGTAGCGCTGCGGCCCGGCGGGCAGATCCGCCCGCAGCCGCGCCACGAGCAGGCCGGCCTGCAACGCGGTGGCGATGGCGGCGGCGACCAACATGCAGGCCATCGCCACCTCGGCCCGGGGGGGCGCCCCGAGCAGCACGGCCCCGACCATGCAGGCCATCATCAGGCTCTGGCGCAGCAGGTAGGGCGGCGCGATGGCGAGCCCGACCCAGTTCTGGCTGCGCGCCACGCCCTCGAGATAATCCTGGAGCGCGAAGAGCGGCATCACGCCGAGCGCGACGGCGATCGGCGCCCGGTAGGCCGGCGCGAACAGGCCTGGCTCCAGCCACAACAGGGCGGCGCCGAGGCCGGCCACGGTGAGCGCCGCCCCACCCGTGACGAGGGCACCGGCCCGGATATAGCCGCGGGCCAAGTCGAGATCGCCCCGTGCCTGGTCGGTCGGCACGAAGCGGCAGGCGCCCTGCGACAGGCCGAGCGTCAGCGTGTGGCCGAGCATGGCGGTCCAGACCCAGACGGCAGCGAACACCCCGTAGGCGTCCCAGCCCATCAGCCGGGCGGCGAGCACCTGGGCCGCGTAGGCGAAGCCGGCCGCCCCGACCCGGATGGCAAAGACGGTCAGCGCCGCCCGCACCGGGCCGCTCCGCAAAGCGTGGAGGCGCCGGCCAGCGGCGGCGAGCTTGGTGGGGGCTGGGACGGCCGTGGCTGACACTACGCACTCCGCGCCGGGCTCGGAGCATCATCCCGAAAGGCGGCCGCCGGATCGGAAACAGACGATGTCCCGTCAAACCCGCTGGAGCATCGTCCGAGATCCAATATCCGGGGCGATAGCCCAGTGATCGTGGGTGAACGATCGCGGGTTTCCGGGTCTAGCCCGGGGCGCGTTGCGGCTCGGTTAAGGGCGGCGCGCCCGGAGCGAGCTTCGGGTCCGGAGCCGGGTCGGTGCGCATCAGCGAGGTGGCGATGGTCAGCGCCACGTGCTCGGCCATGCAGCGCAGGCCGAGATCGTTGAGCCGGAACTGGCGGCCGAGCATGTGGCCCTCGCCCTTGTCGCTGCGGCTCGACAGGTAGTGCAGGGCCTCGTAGCGGCGCACCAGCGGCACCTGCTGCTGGGCCGCCACCGTCCGGACCGCCTCGACGATCCGGTTGTAATCGACATCCGCGGCCATGCTGGCGGTGTAGATCGGGTCGACCAGCACCACGTCGATCCCGTGCGAGCGGATCCAGGCCACGGCCTCGCTGAGCGCGCTCGCGAACGCGTCGGCATCGACTCGCGCGATGGCGTCGTGGGTGCCGACCTGCCAGACCACGAGGTCGGGCTCGGCCTCCGCCACGATGGTGCGCAGGCGCTCGGCCGCTCCGGAGGCGATCTCGCCCGGCAGGCCGCGATGGTCGATTGACACGTCGGTCTTCGGCAGCGCCCGTTCCAGGGCGGCTTCGAGCTTGGCCGGATAGGAGGCCGAGGCGCCCGGCGCGGCACTGCCGCCGATCGCCAGGATCCTGAGCGGACGGTTCTCGCCGAGCGCGGTCCGGACCGCGCCCAGCTTGGCCATGGTGTAGAGCTGCGCGCCGGGGACCCGGCATTCCTGCGACAGGCCGGGCTGGTCACCGGCGCCCATGTCGGCCGGCTGCTCCGCAGCCGCCCCCGGCACCAGCGCGCCCAGGATCAGCGCGGCCAGCGCCCAGCGGGGTACGGGGACGCGCGCACACCTCACGACCGGGCCGGGGACGACTTGGTGCGGCTGCGCCATTCGACGAACCATGCGGTGAACCCCAGACCGACCAGGCCGCTTCCGGCGACCAGCATATCGACCAGCACGCCGCCGCCGGTCTGGAAACGCACGAGCTGCCCGATCAGGCTCAGGATCGAGCCCATGGAGAAGACCGCCAGGGAGTTCCGGCCCAGCTGACTCAGATAGCGCCCGACCACCCCGATTCGGGGAGCCAGAAATGCGTAGAGCGGCGCGAAGGCGAGCAATACCCCCAGGAAATGAAGAAGCCGCGCCGGTGTCAGGTAGGTTTTCTCGAACGTGAACAGCAACCGCGGCTCGGGCACCATCAGCGGATCCGGCCGGAGACCCGTCACGGCGAGCGCGATGCCCAGGATGACGATGATAACGCCGGCCGGAATCAGGCGTCGCGACCAGCGGCGCAGGGTATCGGAGCGCAGGTTCCAACCCTGGAGCACGAAGCCCAGCACCAGCAGAACCTGCCAGCAGAACGGATCGAAGAACCAATCCCCCTCCCCGGGCCAGGACGGGACGTTCCACTCGAAGACGAGGCTGGCGAGATAGATCGCCCCCGACAGCGCCAGGGCCGCGATCAGGCTGACGCGGCCGACCAGCACGAAGATCGGCGCGATGCCGATCAGCACCACGTAGAGCGGCAGGATGTTGAAGAAGCCGAGCTGGTAGGTCATCAGCGCCATGCCGCAGACCGACTGGATCGGGTCCGCGAAGAAGCCACCGGCATTGTGCCATTCGAGGATCAGCGGGTTGTCGAGCAGCAGCGCCGACCCGGCGATGAGCGCCAGCGCCAGCAGCATCACGGTGAGCTGCGCGCGGTAGACCTCGACGGTGCGGGCGAGCAGCCGGACCACGCTCTGGCCGGCCGGCTCCGGGGTCCCGTCGCGCCGGCGCGTGGCGATGCCGATCGACCAGCCCGCCAGGAACACGAACAGCTCGGCGGCATCCGAGATGCCGTATTGCGAGAAGGTGTAGCGCTCGAAGGTGTTGCCCGGGATGTGATTGACGAAAATCGTCACGAGGGCGAAGCCGCGCCAGAAGTCGATCGCGTTGGGGTCCCGCATCGTCGCGGCGGCTCCGGGGTTTCGACACTGGATCGGGGATGCGCGCTCCTGATACGGCGCCGGGCCCGGTCTGCAAAGGCGAACAAACGGGGAGTTCGACCGGAGGCGCGAACCGGGTGGTCACGCTCGCGTTAGGTCCGGGCAAGGAGATCCGGACAGATGACCCGCACCCTGACGATCCTCGGCCTCTCGGCCCTGCTGCCGATCCTGGCCGCGACGGCCGCCACGGCGCAGTCCCAGACCGGAACCGGTGGCGGACCGACCTCGACGGTCACGGCGCCGCACACCTCGACCGTGGGCCGCACCATGCCGCCCGCCTCCGGCGCCGGCGCCGCCACCCCGAACGATCGGCGCGACCGCACCCAGCAGCAGATCCAAGACGACAAGATCTCTCAGGGCATCTGCATCGGTTGCAGCCCGAAGTGACAGATGCGGCCAGACGCCTGCGCTGCGTTACGCTTGAGGGTCAGATCCCTGTATCTTACCCTTATATCATGAATCAGAGGCTTCATCATGGCGACGCTGACCGTGACGGCCCGCGGCCAAGTCACCTCGCGGAAGGACGTGCTGAAGCATCTCGGCATCGAACCCGGCGATAAGATCAGGCTCGACCTGCTGCCTGACGGGCGGGCAGAACTCAAAGCCGATCGGGCCCAGGGGTCGTGGGAGAACCTGCGCCACTTCTTCTCTGGGACGACAAGCGGCGCGAAGCTCTCGATCGAGGATATCAACGACGCCATCGCCGAAGCGGGTGCTGCCGCCGGCGCTGGCGAGGAATGAAACTCACGGCCGATACGAATCTGCTGCTGCGCCTCGTCACCCCCGATGACGCGCAGCAGCAAGACATCGCGATCGGGACGTTAGAGACCGCCGATCTTGTCGCGATCAGTGTACACGTCTTCTGTGAATTAGCGTGAGTGATGGAGCGCCGCTATGGTGCACCTCGAACCCAGATCGCGCAGGCGATCCGGAAATTCATGGAGACACGAAACGTGGTCTTCGATCGCCCCGCGGTCGAAGCGGGGCTTGCCTTGCTGGAAGCCGGCGGCGACTTCGCGGACGGCGTGATTGCCTTCGACGGTCGGCGGCTCGGCGCCGAGACCTTCGCGTCGTTTGACCGGAGGGGCGTGAAGCTGCTCGCCGAGCGCGGGATCGACGCCTTCCTGTTGTCTTGACGACGGGGGAATGCGTCAACCCCGGCCCTGTTTCGGCCTTCCGAATGCGGTGGGCATGCAAGGATCGCCGCCGCACCCGACATTTCATTCTTGGGGCCAGCCCCGCGCCCTCACCGCAGCGCGAGCTCATCCTCGCTCTCGCGGGCGAGGCGGAGCAGGTTCTGGCCGTAATTGGTCTTGGCGAACATCTCGCCGCGGGCGATGAGCTGATCGCGGGTGATGAAGTTCTGCAGGAAGGCGATCTCCTCCAGGCAGGCCACCTGGAGACCCTGGCGGTTCTGCAGGGTGCGGACGAACTCGCTCGCCTCCAGCAGGCTGTCGTGGGTCCCGGTGTCGAGCCAGGCATAGCCGCGCGACATCCGCTCCACGTAGAGCTGGCCGCGCTCGAGATAGGCCTCGTTGACGCTGGTGATCTCCAGCTCGCCCCGGGCCGAGGGCTTCACCGCGGCGGCGATGTCGAGCACCTGGTTGTCGTAGAAGTACAGCCCGGTCACCGCCCAGGTCGATTCCGGGTTCTGCGGCTTCTCGACGATCTTGGTCGGGCGCCCGGTCTTGTCGAGATTGACCACGCCGTAGGCCTGCGGGTTGTCGACGTGGTAGGCGAACACCGTCGCGCCGGCCTTGCGGGCGCGCGCCTCGTTCAGCAGCTCACGCATGCCGGCGCCGAAGAACAGGTTGTCGCCCAGAATCAGCGCCACGTCGTCGGTGCCGACGAAGTCGCGCCCGATCACGAAGGCCTGGGCCAGGCCCTCCGGCCGCGGCTGCACCGCGTAGGTGAACTGCAGGCCGAACTGCTCGCCGGTGCCGAACAGGCGCTTGTAATTGTCGAGGTGCTCCGGCGACGAGATGATCAGGATCTCGCGGATGCCGGCGAGCATCAGCACCGAGATCGGGTAGTAGATCATCGGCTTGTCGTAGACCGGCAGCAGCTGCTTGTTGATCGACAGCGTCGCCGGATGCAGGCGCGTGCCGGATCCGCCGGCCAGAACGATGCCCTTCATGGCTTGGAAGCTCCCTCTCGGACCGGTCCCACGAGCCGATCGAGGATGTCGTCGAGCGCCGCCTGCCAGGGCCGGGGCGTCATGCCGTAGGCCGCCGTCAGGCTGTCGGTGGACAGGCGCGAATTGGCCGGCCGCCGGGCCGGGGTCGGGTAGGCGGAGGTCGGGATGCCGGTGACCGGGATCGACCGGCCGCCGCGCCGGGCGGATCCCGCCACGATCGCCTCGGCGAAGCCGTGCCAGGTGGTGGCGCCGGCATTCACGTAATGGAACGTCCCGGTGGGCGCGTCCGGATCCTCGGCCAGGCGCCGGGCGATCGTCGCCAGCGCGGTGGCGAGGTCGAAGGCGGAGGTCGGGCAGCCGTGCTGGTCGTTGACCACCGTCAGGGCGTCGCGCTCGCCGGAGAGCCGCAGCATCGTCTTGACGAAGTTGCCCCGGTGCGGGCTCACCACCCAGGCGGTGCGCACGATCGCGTGGCGCGGGTTGGCGCTGCGCACGGCGAGCTCGCCCGCGGCCTTGCTGGCCCCGTAGACGCTCTGCGGATCGATCGGCGCGTCCGGCGCGTAGGCGCCGTCCGGCTCGGTGCCGGCGAAGACGTAATCGGTCGAGACGTGCACGAGCGGGACCGCCTTGGCGGCGGTCGCGGCTGCCAGGATCGCCGGGGCGAGGGCGTTGAGGCGCCAGGCCTCGACCACGTCGGACTCGGCCTTGTCCACGGCGGTGTAGGCGGCGGTGTTGATCACCGCCCGGTAGGCGCGCGCCTCCAGGGTCCGGGCGACAGCGCCCGGGTCGGTGATGTCGAGCTCCGCCCGGGTCGGCGCGTGCACCGAAACGCCGGCCGGCCAGGCCAGGGCCTGCAGCTCGGTGCCGACCTGACCGGCGCCGCCGAGGACCAGGATGTCCATCAGCGGGTCAGCCCCAGGCGCTCGCCCGTGTAGCGGCCCTCGCGGATCGGGCGCCACCAGCTCTCGTTGTCGAGATACCAGGCCACGGTCTCCTCCAGGGCCTGCTCGAAGGTCTTCTGCGGCCGCCAGCCGAGCTCGGTCTCCGCCTTGGTGCAGTCGATGGCGTAGCGCCGGTCGTGGCCCGGCCGGTCGGTGACGAAGCTGATCAGCCGCTCGTGCGGGCCGTTCTCGGGCCGCAGCCGGTCGAAGGCCGCGCACAGCGCCTTCACCACCGCGAGGTTGTTGCGCACCGCCCGGCCGCCGAGCAGGTAGGTGTTGCCGATGCGGCCGCGCTCCAGCACGGCGACCAGGCCCCTGGCGTGGTCCTCGACATGGATCCAGTCGCGCTCGTTCAGCCCGTCGCCGTAGACCGGCAGCTTCTTGCCCTCGAGGGCGTTGAGGATCATCAGCGGGATCAGCTTCTCCGGGAAGTGCCGCGGCCCGTAATTGTTCGAGCAGTTGGTCACCAGCACCGGCAGGCCGTAGGTCTCGTGCCAGGCCCGCGCCAGATGGTCGGAGGCGGCCTTCGAGGCCGAGTAGGGCGAGCGCGGGTCGTAGCGGCTGTCCTCGGTGAAGAACGCGTCCGGGGGCAGCGAGCCGTAGACCTCGTCGGTGGAGACGTGCAGGAACCGGAAGGTCGTCTTCTCCGCCTCCGGCAGGGCCTCGTAATAGCCCCGCGCGCCGTCCAGCATGGTCTGGGTGCCAATGACGTTGGTGCGCACGAACGCGCCCGGATCGGTGATCGAGCGGTCGACATGGCTCTCGGCGGCCAGGTGCATCACCGCCTGCGGCTTGAACGCGGCGATGGCGGCCTGGACGGCGGCGCGGTCGCAGATATCCGCCTCGACCAGCCGGTGGCGCGGGTTGTCGGCCAGCGGCGCGAGGGAGATCGGGTTGGCCGCGTAGGTCATCGCGTCGAGGGTGCAGACCTCGTGGCCGAGATCGTTGACGAGATGCAGCACCAGCGCCGAGCCGATGAAGCCGCAGCCTCCGGTCACGAGAATGCGCATGGCGGGTCCCCTTCGGATCGATCGCGGATGGAAATGAGCTGCCGGCAGCTAAAGACCGCCCGGCGTGACGAAAATACGGCCCGGCCGCAGGGCGGCCGGAAACGCCGTTCAGAACACCTGGCCGACGTCGGCGAGCTTCGGCGCGCGGCGGTCCTTGTCGGACAGGATCGCGGCAGCACCGGAGACCGGCCACGGGATCCCGATCTCGGGATCGTCCCAGGCGAGCGCCCGGTCGTGCTCGGGGCTGTAATAGGCGTCGACCTTGTAGGCGACCATGACGTCGGGGGTCAGGGTACAGAAGCCGTGGGCGAAGCCGTGCGGGATGTAGAGCTGCTCGCCGTTCTCGGCGTCCAGCGTCACGGCGACGAACTTGCCGAAGGTCGGCGAGGTGCTGCGGATATCCACCGCCACGTCGAGGATCGCCCCCTGGAGCACCCGGATCAGCTTGGCCTGGGCCTGGGGGGCGATCTGGAAATGCAGGCCGCGGATCGTGCCCTGCGGGGCCGAGAAGGACTGGTTGTCCTGCACGAACGGCGTGGTGATCCCGGCCTTTTCCATCGCGTCGACCCGGAACGTCTCCGAGAACCAGCCGCGGCTGTCGCCGAAGCGCTTGGGCTTGATGCGCTTGACGTCCGGAATCTCGGTCTCGATCACGTCCATGCCAGCGCGCCCCTCTCCGCGGATGCCGTCGGCCAGCCCCGCGGACATCTCCGTCCCGGCCGTCCCGGGCATTGCGCCCGCCCCGCCGAGAACAACCTCGATGATCGATCCGCGACTTCCGGTCATTCGCCGGCCGTGTCAAGGCGTGTTGCCAGCGGGGATGTTCGCCCGATCGGTTTTTGCCAGCGCTGGTCTTGCGTTATGGGGCGCCGATGACGGGCGGATCGATCGAGTCCCTGCTGCGCGACCACCTCGCCGACCCGGCCTGTGATTGGAGCCTCGGCGCCTATGGGGCGGTGGCGGCCTTCGCGCGGGATCCGGCCGAGCCCGTGGCGATCCGCGCGGATGGCCGGATCGGTCTGGCGACCCCGCGGGGCGCGGTCGCATTCACCGCGTCACCGGAGTTGGTGCCGTTCGCCTACGAGACCGGCTTCACCGGCGGCTGGAGCCAGGCGGTCGCCCTGTGCCTGCCCGAGGCGGATTGCACCATGGGCCGGCGCGTGGTGCTGACGGAGCTCGGGCCCGACGCGGCGGCCGCGCGGGTGCAGGATCGCGGGGCGATCCTGTTCGACCTCGGCCTCGGGCTTCGGGCGGTCGATGCCTGCCTGCGCGTAGCCGATCCCGGCTTGATCGATGCCCTCCGGGCCGCCGCCGGCCGGCCGGTCTTCGCGCCCGGCAACCCGATCGGGCCGATGCTCGTGGCGGCGAGCCCGCATCGGGTGTTCCTGGCCCGTTTCGGCCGGATCGAGGTCTACACGCCGATCCCGCCGGCCGGCGTCGTGAGCGCCCCCGGGCCGCACAGCCACATCCTGCCGAAACTTCTGCGTCTCGGTCGGACCCATGCGGCGACCGCGCCGATCCCGGCCGGCCTCGTGCCCTGCGCAGCGCTCCATCCGGCGCATCCCGCCAAGGACGCGGCCGGCCGCCGGGCCGGCTTCGACACCGCCCGTCACCGCGCCTTCGGGCGCCTGCTCGACGCCTGGGGCGATCCGGCCCTCACGGCGCTTCGACGTACCGTGCTGGCCGGCGGCGAGCCGGATCCCGCCCTGGTGAACGGTCGCTTCGCCCGCTCGGCGATCCGGGCGTCGCAGGCGCAGGTTTTGGCGATGCGTGGCTGAGCGCCACCATCGTCAACCGAGCACTGCCTCAGCGAGCCGGCGGCGGCGGCGGCGGTGCTAGGAGCGGGGCGAGCGCCGGGTGGTCGCCGGCGGCGATCCAGGCGCCGCCCTGCGGGTGGATCTGGGTGGCCGCGCTCAGGGTGCCGGCGCGCGCCTGGGCGGCCAGTTCGGAAAGCGGGAACGGGCCTTCGACCGTGTCCCGGTAGACGTAGAAGAGCGCGGCCGGCGGCGGTGGCGGCGGGGCGGACGCGGCCGGGTTGGCCAGTCGCAGCAGCCCCTCCGTGGTGAAGGAAGCGGGCTCGATCACGCGCTTGTCCACGGCCCGCAGGGCTGGCGGGTCGGCCGGGTCGCGGTTGGCCTCCTCGGCGGGCACGTCGGCGAGGCTGCCCGGGATCGGCTTCGTCCAGGCGTCGATTTGGGCGAGGAACGCGTCGAACAGCCGGTCCGGATCGCCCGGCAGGCCGCCGGCCTCGACGGCGCCCTGACGCCAGCTCCGGCTCAGCGCGTCCGCCACCGCGTGGCCGATCCCGCCGACCCGGGCCTCGGCGTCGAAATTCACCGTCTCGCGCCGGGGCGCGTAGGCGCGCTTGGCGGTCCAGGCAAAGAGCGCCGCCATCGCGAGGTTCTGGACCGGCGACAGGGCCGCCTCGGCCTCTGCGAGCTGGGCCGCGATCGCCGCGCGCTGAACCCGGTCGAACAGCTTGCGCCGCAGGGTCCGCTCCGAGCCGACGCTGCGCCAATCCCCCGGTTCGAAGGCGAAGCGCCACAGCCCGGTTTCCGGCGCGCGCTGGAGCAGGCCGAGGCAGACCGCGCGCAGGAACAGCGACAGGGTCTCGCGCAGGGCGTCGGATTCCTCGGCCGAGGGAGCGACCGGGTCCGGGAAGCGCAGATAGTCCTTGTGATTGTGGAGCGGGATCGCGTCGAGGCGGTCGAGCTCCTGCGCGTAGGCGTTGCGCCAGTCGCGCCGCAGGGGGCCGAGCACGTCGAGCGGCACGCCGGACAGCTCGCAGTAGCAGACGATCCGGCCACGCTGGCTGGATTCGAGGAAGCCGATCTCGCCGGCGCCGAGCACCGGCGGCAGGCTCGCCCGCAGGATCGGACCGAACTCGGCCTGGAAGGCGCGCGCGCCTTCCACCGCCAGGATCGTCTTGAACTGGTCGCCGCCCGGGCTGAAGGCGTCGAAGCGCGCGTAGATCCAGGGCATGCAGCGCAGCAGCATCAGCTCCAGGGTCTCGCGCTGCCGGGCGGGGGGCAATTCCCGCAGGGCGTCGAGCGCCGAGGGGATGCGGGCGCGGTGCGGCCCGAGCCGGCGCCGGGCCATGTCGCGCACCGCGTTGAGCAGGTCGGCCCGGGTGTCTTCCTCGCGCAAGAGGGCGAAGATCGCCCGCGACCCGCCATAGGCCCGGAACGCCTCCCGGGCCCAGGCGAGCTGCTCGGCGGGCGCGACCGCGATCTTGTCCGGCAGGTCGCCCGAGGGCAGGACCAGGAAGGTGCCGCCCGAGGGGCGCTCGATGGCGTTGCGGATCTCGGCGATGTCGAGGCGCAGCTCGCGCATCAGCCGGCCGACATCCTCGTGGCCCTGGTTCAGGGCGCTGAGCAGGCCGTCGTAGCGGGCAGAGCCGGTCTCCGGGTCGCGCCCGGTCCGCGTGCCGAGCTTGGCCGAGACCCGGCGCAGCAGCTCGGCCGCCTCGCGGGCGGCGACCGAGCGGATGCGCAGGACGCAGGAGCCGCGCAGATCCTCCCGGGCCTGCTCCAGGTAGCGCTCGGCGTCGCGGCGGTGCGAGAAGATCAGGCCGGGGCGGACCTGGTCGAGCCGGCTGAGCGAGGCGGAAAAATGCTCGGCCAGCATCTCGTCGGCGAGCCGCGCATAGGTGTCGGCGGCGGCATTGAGACGGGCGAGCGCGCCGCCATCGGCCTCGATCAGCTCCTTCACCCCCTCGATCAGCGCCCGGGCGTAGTCGAGGCCGCCGCGCTCCTGATCGTCGAGCAGGCGGTAGAGGGCGGCGGGCAGCGTCCCGTCCTGGTCGGAGAGCCAGGCCGCCTCGAGCTTGGCGCGCACGTCCAGCACCTCGGCGCCGCGGGGGCCGTAGGCGGCGCCCGATCCGGTGCGGCCCAGGATGTCGTCGCGCAGGCGCTCGGCCTCCTTGCGCAAATTCGGCGCCCAGTCCCGGGGGCTGGCGATCTCGGTCCTGATCGCGTCCACCGCCTCCTCAACGCCGAGCGCCACCGATTCCTGGATCGAGGAGCCGTCCGCCCGCTGCAGTAGGGTACCGACGAGGTCGTATTCAGGGATGCCGGGCGGGGCCGGCCGCAGCACCTTCGGGAAGGCCTCGAAGGCGGAAAAGCGCAGGGCGAGCTGGTCGGCGGCGAAGCGGTCGCGCTCCTCGACGGTGGGGATGTGGCGTTCCCCCTGCCCCCGGGCGACGCCGAAGAACGCCTCGACCATGCCCAGACCCGCCCGGGCGGCGTGCTCCTCGAATTCGAGGCTGCCGCGGGTGGCCAGCACGGCCTGGCCGAGCGCCGAGTAGTTCAGGGAGAACAGGGCGGCTCGGCCGGCGCGGTCCGGGCTCGGCGGCGCCCATTTGCGCATCTTGTGCTGGGTCTGGTTGACGCCGGTCGAGCGCTTGCGCCCGGAGAACTCGGAATTGCCGAAATCCTCGAACAGCACGTCGGCCATCATGTCGTAGAGGTCGCCGATCGCGGCGGTGCGCTGGTCGGCGAGGTTCTGGGTGTCGAACAGGTAGACGTCGCTGAACGGCCGCTCGACCCCGCGGGCGACCCGGGCGTGGTCGCCCCAGCTCTCGACATAGGGCGGCTCGGGATTGCCGCGCATGGCGTATTCGAGCTCGGACAGGGTCGCGACGCCGTTGGCGAAGACCCGGTCCTTGTTGGCGCCGACATAGCCCGAGGGCAAAACGAGGAAGAGGTCGACCGCGTCCGGTCGCTTGGGCGTCTCCAGCGAGGAGATCGCGTAGCCGGCGTCGATCACCGCTCCCGAGCCGGTGCCGCCGGCCACCGACGCCACCACGACGACGCGCAGGTCCGTGGCGGTGTCGAGGCCGAGCGCGCGCAGCTGCGCCTCGTTCGAGACGTTGGCCAGCACCGAGCCGGCCTTGGCGGTCAGCCGGTCCATGAAGCTGCGCACCTCGTCGAAGAACAGCAGCCGCGCGATGGCGCGGATCTGCCCGGCGCCCTTCGAGGCGTCGATACGCGACAGGTCCCGGGCGGGCAGCCAGGAATCGATATGCGGGTAGCTGCGCCGCTCGGCCTGGTAGCGGGCGAGGTTGACCGCCTTCTGCAGGGTCTCGCCCTCGCGGAACGCGACCTTGGCCGAGAGCGCGTCGGTGGCCGCCGCCCGGCCGGCCTCGCGGGCCTCCAGGGTGTCGGTGTCGAAGTAGAGGAAGGACGCGGCCGGGAACTGGTCGAGGGCGCTGATCCGCGTCCCGTTCCAGTCGGCCTGGAGGATGCGCCGGCGCAGGCGCAGCAGCACCTCCATGCCGGTGCCGCCGAGCGCCACGAACACGGTCGGGCGGACCTTCAGGAGCGTCTCGGTCTCGGCGGGCCGGGCGTCAGCCATGGTCTCAGCGCCTCCGGTCGGGTGCGCGCAGGAACAGCACCAGGGCGGCGCCGAACAGCACGAGGCAGAGGGCGAAGCCGGCCGCCAGCCCGGCCCAGGCCTGCCAGAGGCGGCCGACCGTGGCGCTGACCAGGATCGCGGCGGTGAGCATCAGCGCCGAGAACAGCATCCAGCTCGCACCGTTGGCGGCGTCCAGCGTCGCCCGGCGGTTGATCAGGTGGGTGCGCACGCCCTGGCGGACGAACAGGAACAGCACCGCCAGAACCACCAGGGCGGCGGCGCCGAGCGCGAATTCCATGGTGGTCGGCCCCCGTTCGAGGGTGCTGAACGGGTTCGCCCCGGTGCTCGTCCCGGCGGGGGGCGGCGCGGTCTGGATCGGATCGGCCTGCGGGGCCGGGTTCTGCGGGGCGGGAATGGCGAAATCCTGCCCGGTCCGCGCCTGGACGTGAACGAGTCCAGGAGGCCCCAGGCGGTCGAGATGCAAACGAATCATGCGCCGGGTCCGGGCTCCTGCAGGCGGGTGGCGCGGGCCGGCCCCCACAGCCCCGCCCGCACCTGCCAGCGGCTGCCGTCGGGGGCGCGCAGGATCTGGGTGCGGTACGGCCGGAGGCTCACCCGCTTCGGGACGGTGCCGAGCATCACGGTTTGCACCCGCGCCCGGGCGAGCGCGAGGGCTCCGAGCCCGGCCGCGGCGGCCAGCGCCAGGGCGGCGGACGCGGCGGCGATCAGCGGCCAGGGCGAGAATGCCGCCTCGATCCGCACCGGCAGGCTCACCGACGCCTCCGAGATGCCGCGATAGTCGCGGAACAGGCCGGGCAACCGGCCCTCCACCGCACTCGCATCCCCGACCGGCCCGCCCATCTGGTCCCCGGACAACAACCCGCTGCCGAAGATCGGCCGCACCCGTTCCAGGAAGGCCGGATCCAGCGCCAGGCGCAAGTCCGCGAGCCGCAGAGTCAGGGTGCCATCCACGATGCGGCCGTCGGAGAGCAATCCGGCGAGGCCGCTCGGGCGCGGAATCGGCGGCAGGGTCAGCACCACGGAGAGCGGCCCGCTCTCGGCCTGCGGCGCCAGGTCGGCGATCTCGGCGGGCGAGACCGCGGCCTGAGCCAGGCCCGCCTCGGTGCCGACCTCGCTCCAGCTCAGGGCGAGCCGGGCTGCCGCGACGCGCTGCGGGTAGAGGCCGTTGCGCAGATGGGCGGTCAGCCGCAGGGCGGTGCCGGCGGCGGCATCGGCGCCGCTCACGATCAGGACGCCGTTCTCCAGCCCGGCCTGCAAGCCGCCGGTGTCGAGCCGATCGAAGCGCAGGGTCAGCCCGCCGGCCAGCACCGGCTTCAGGCTCACCGGCGGGTGGCTGAACAGGGCCTTGAGCGCCGGGGCGCTGACGGCGGTCTCGAGGGCCCGGCCGCCGGCCGCGCCGTAGCCGATGCCGTAGATGACGAACCCGCCCTCCGAGAAGTTGCGACCTCTGAGGGGCATCCGCACCGGGTAGGCGACGATCCGGCTGATCGCCGCCGAGTCGCGTAGGGCCGCGTAGAAGGCGGCGGTGTTGCGCTCGACCTCGGCGCTGTTACCTGGGCTGTTCTTGTTGTTGGTGACCATCCAGATCACCCCGGCGCGGCCGCGCAGGCCGGTGCGGATCGCCCCGAGCAGCGCGCCGTTGAAATCCGCATCGGCATAGGCCGTGCCGCCGGCCTTGCGCGGCAGGTCGATCAAAGCGATCGCCGCCCGGACCCGCGCGGCGTCGTAGGCGCCGTCATACAGGATGCGCGGCGAGGGTCGGCCCGGGACCTGCCCGTCCTGGTCGAAGGTCGCCACGGCCATATCGGCTCCTGGGACCCGGGCCGCCGCCACCAAGGCCTCGACCAGAGCCCGGAACTGCGACCCCTCCGCGGTCAGGAACGGCTCCATCCAGCCGGAATCCTGCACGAGGAAGACCTGCCGCACCGGCGCCTCGGCCCGGGCGTGTCCGCCGAGCGCGAGGACGAGCATCAGAACGGCCCGCAGCAGCGCACTCATGCCGCGCGCAGCCGCAGGGCGTGGCAGCGGCATTCCGACCGGCTCCAGAGATAGAGCACGCCGTCGTGCAGCAACGCCCGCGCGTCGCCGATCCGCGACACCGCCAGACCCACCGGGAGGCGGCGCAGCCCGGCTCCGTGGGCGTGGTGGAGGACGTGGCCGGTCACCGGCGCCGGCAGGCGCTCGCCGCGCAGGAAACCGCCGCGCGGGCCGGGAATATCGAGGGCGAGCAGGATCGTGTCGCGGGCCATCGACAGGCGGGGCACCAGAAGGTTGCCCGCATGGGTGCCGAGATTGAGGGCCTCCTCGGCGGCCTGCCAGGGCACGTTGAACCGCTCCGCGCCGGAATAGGTGCAGGGTCCGGCCGCCAGATGCGGCCCGTCGAGGCGGTGCAGGTCCGGATCCGGCGTCAGCGCGGCGACATGATAGCGGCCCTCCGCCATGCCGAGCTGATGATACAGGTCGGCGCGGTCCCGCCAGGGCGCCTGGGCGATGATTGGCGTGAAGCCCCCGGGCCAGGAAGTGGCCGTGGTCTCGTCACCGAGCGTCCGGCAGGCGACGAACCCGTCCGGGCCGGTCCAGACGGTGTCGCCGAGCCGGTTCATCCACGGCCCGGCGAAATCCGCATCGGGGGCGGCGCGCCCGAGGTCGCGCAGGTCGAGGGCGTCCGAATCGGCCACCCGGCGGCAGAGGACGAGGCGCCCGCCCCGCTCGCCGAGGACGAGGAGGTCACCGCCGCGCCAGCACGGCGCCGACAGGAACCGCAGGCCCGCCGCCCGGGCCTCGGCGTGGACCAGACCGCGCCCGAGTTGCGGCAGCCTCACGCCGACCAGCACCTCGGCGGTGGCGTAGGCGATGCCCCTGCGGCTTGCGGTGATGCCGGTTCCGACCGGATGCGGCGGCAGCCGTTCGTGGCCCACGAAATTTCGGCCGTCCCATTCCGCGAACGCGCCGAGATTCTCCTGGAACAGGTACAGCGCGGCCGGGTGTCCGGCCCGGATCAGCGCCGGCACGCCGCTCGGCAGCGGCACTTCGGCGAGGCTGTCCAGGTCGATGTCGAGGATCTCCGGGGCCGGAATCGGGACCGGCGGGCCCAG
Organism: Methylobacterium sp. ARG-1; assembly: GCF_001262595.1. Taxonomy (NCBI): domain Bacteria; kingdom Pseudomonadati; phylum Pseudomonadota; class Alphaproteobacteria; order Hyphomicrobiales; family Methylobacteriaceae; genus Methylobacterium; species Methylobacterium sp. ARG-1. The sequence goes on along the minus strand of NZ_LHCD01000005.1, from coordinate 6,836 downwards.
CGCGGCGCCGGTCTCGGGCGAGTGCGCGAAGGCGGCCGGAAACGGCTGGCCCTGCCCGTCCCGGCGGATTCCCAGATAGGCGATCCGGGCATCGGTCGCCGGGACCAGGGTGCCCGCGACCTCGGCCGCGCGGGCCCGCCCGCCCCCGAAGCTCCAACGCTGGCGCCCAGGCAGATCCGTGACCCGCGGGTCCGGATCGATCGGCCAGATGCCCTCCGGTGCGGCGTGGGCGAGCGGCGATGGATCGTCCAGACTCAAGGGCACCGGTCCAGGGGCGGGAAGGTGGCGGGGATCGTTCCCGATTTTTGGCGGGATGGGAAGGGTGGGGGCGATGGGATTGCCCGTTCATACCAGAACGAAGCGCGGGTCCCCCCTCTCCCCGCACGCGGGGCGAGGGGAGATGCGCCCGCACGCCAGAGCTACGCCGGCCGGCCACCCCCTCACGGGATCCCGATCATCTTGTGGGTCTGCAGCGACAGGCGCCAGCGGGCGTCCTGGCGGCAATAGGCGATGGCGGCCTGGGTGCTGGCACCCTGCTCCGGCCCGTCCAGCGGCTGGAGGAAGCGGTGCCGGAAGGCGAGGCCGACGAAATCCGCCGGGTCGGCATCGACCTGCGGATAGACCAGCTTCAGCTCGTGGCCGGTCGTCTGTGCCAGGGGATTGGCACCCTTGGGGCTGACGCAGATCCAGTCGATACCCGGAGGCGCCGGCAGGGTGCCGTTGGTCTCGATCGCGATCTCGAACCCATGCCCGTGCACGGCGTCGATCAGCGCGGAATCGAGCTGGAGCAGCGGCTCGCCGCCGGTGAACACCACGTAGTGGCACTCCGGCCCCCCGGCCCAGGTCCGGGCGATGGCATCCGCCAGCGCCGTCGCATCTGCGAAGCGGCCGCCGCCCTCCCCGTCCATGCCGACGAAATCGGTGTCGCAGAACCGGCAGGCGGCCGCGGCGCGATCCGCCTCGCGCCCGGACCAGAGGTTGCAGCCAGCGAATCGGCAGAACACCGCGGCCCGTCCCGCCTGGGCGCCCTCCCCCTGAAGGGTGTGGAAAATTTCCTTGACCGCGTAAGCCACCGTGTCCCCGAAACCTTTTCGCTCGACCGCAATCCCGCACATAAGCGGCGCGGGCCTTCCGGACCACCGACAACCAGGCGGCGCAGCCCCGCGATTGTGTCTCGCCTTGCTCTTGCCACGGTGGAGACGTTGATGCCGTGATGCAGCACGATGGCCGCCCCGGCGGTTGGGGCTGCGCGAATCCCGGCCGGCCGGCCGGAAGAGCGGTGCCTCGCGGTGCCGACCCTGGCGATCCTCTGACGAGTCGGGCTCGAATGTCCTCTTCACTCCTCCGGCGCGTGACCGTCGGACTCGCGGCGATGACGGGTCTTCTCGGCACGAGCCTGATCGGGATTCAGGCCGCCAACGCGGTCACCGCGCCGATCCTCGTGGTCGATGTCGGTTCCGGCAAGGTGATCTATTCCCAGGCCCCGACCGATCCTTGGTACCCCGCCTCGATCACCAAGCTGATGACCACCTACGTCGCCCTGGACCTGGTGCGGCAGGGCAAGGTCTCGCTCGATTCAATGATCACGATCTCGGCGGCGGCGGCCTCCGAGCCGCCCTCCAAGATGGGCTTCAAGCCGGGGACCCAGCTCACCCTCGACAACGCCCTCAAGATCATCATGGTCAAGTCGGCCAACGACATCGCCTACGCGATCGGCGAGAATCTCGGCGGCTCGATCGAGGGCTTCGCCGACCTGATGAACGAGACCGCGCAGCGGATCGGCATGCGCGACAGCCGCTGGACGAATCCCAACGGCCTGCCCGACCCGCGCCAGTGGACCTCGGCCCGCGACATGGCGGTGCTGGCCCGGGCGCTGATCCGCGACTTCCCGGATTCCCACGACCTATTCTCGATCTCGGCGATCCAGTTCGGCCGGGCGGTCATGGCCAACCACAACGGCCTGCTTGGGCGCTATCCCGGCGCCGACGGCATGAAGACCGGCTTCATCTGCTCGGGCGGCTTCAACGTGGTCGCGACCGCTTCGCGCAACGGCCGCCGGGTCATCACCGTCGTGATGGGCCAGCCGAGCCCGCGTGAGCGCGACGTGAAGGCCGCCGACCTGTTCGATTACGCCTTCACCCAGAGCGCCGGCTGGACCAGCCCGACCCTCGACGCCCTGCCGGCCTCGGCGCTCGGTGCGCCCCCGGACATGCGCCCCTTCGTCTGCGGCGGCAAGAAGCCCCCGGCGATCGACGATGGCCCCGGCGCTGTCAGCGCCCCCGGCTCGGCGGCGCAGCTGATCGGCGGCTCTGCGGCCAATTCCCCGGCGCTCGCCATGGCTGCCTTCTCCAGCCCGGCTCTGCGCGCCCGGACGCTGCCGCCCCGGGCGCCGCTCCAGCCGATCGCGGTCTGGATCGGCCGCAACCCGGCCGAAGGCCAGCAGATCCTCGAGGCGCAGGAGAACGCTCAGAAGACGGCTGCCGCCAACACGCGGGCCGCCAAGCTCGAGGCCGCCAAGGCCAAGCGCGAGGCGGCGCTGCAGGCTGCCAAGCAGGCCCGCGAGGCTCGGCTGGAACAGGCCAAGGCCGCCAGCGCCGCCAAGGCCGCGGCCAAGCCGGCCTCGAAGATTGCCGCGAAGCCGGCCCACGGCCTGCCGCGCAATGCCAGCGCCTACACGTTGTCGGTGGAGACACCCGGCATGCCAGAGGCCAAGCCCGGCAAGGGTCTCTCGAAGCCCGCCGCCCACAAGGCGCCGGCCAAGCCCGAGGCCCGGAAGGCCGAGGTGAAGAAGGCGCCGGCCAAGAAGGCGACCGCCGAGGAGTAGCGGCCTTCCGGCATCGCGCCCCGGCGCGTTGCCTCCGTCCCCGAAAACCCCCATCTGCGCGGTCATGTCCCTGACCGCCTCGCCCGCCCCGGATCCGCGCCGCCCGGAGCCGATCCCGCTCACCGTGCTCACCGGCTTCCTGGGGGCCGGCAAGACCACCCTGCTCAACCGGCTGCTGCGCGATCCGGCGCTCGCCGACACGGTGGTGATCGTCAACGAGTTCGGCGAGATCGGCCTCGACCACCTGCTGATCGAGACGATCGACGAGGACATGGTCCTGCTCGGCGCCGGATGCCTGTGCTGCACGGTGCGCGGCGACCTGATCGCCACCCTCGAAGACCTGCTGCGCAAGCGCGACAACGGCCGGATCAAGCCGTTCCGCCGGGTGGTGATCGAGACCACCGGGCTCGCCGACCCGGCGCCGATCCTGCACGCGCTGATCTATCACCCCTATCTCGTGCTCCGGTACCGGCTGCAGGCGGTGGTGACGGTGGTCGATGCGGTGACCGGCGCCGCCTCCCTCGATGCCCATCCGGAGGCCGTGCGCCAAGCCGCGGTGGCCGACCGGATCGTCCTGACCAAGGCCGACCTCGCCGACGACACCGCCGGGATCCGGGCGCGGCTCGCCGCCCTCAACCCGGCGGCTCCGATCCTGCCGCCGGATGCGCCGGCCGAGGACCTGCTCGGCGGCCTGTTCGGCCTCGACGGTAAAGGGGCCGACGTTCGCGCCTGGCTCGGCGATGCGGGCTTGGAGGACGCGCACCACCACCCCGGCGACGTGAACCGCCACGACGCGGCGATCCAGGCCCTATGCCTCACCAGCGCCGCGCCGGTGCCGCGCCCGGCCTTCGAGATGTTCATGGACCTGCTGCGCTCCGGCCACGGGCCGAAGCTTCTCCGGCTCAAGGGGATCGTGGCGCTGGCCGACGACCCGGAACGCCCGATCGTGGTCCACGGGGTCCAGCACGTGTTCCACGCCCCCCTCACCCTGCCGGCCTGGCCCGATCCCGACCACACCTCCCGCCTCGTCCTGATCCTGCGCGACCTCGACCCGGCCTTCGTTCAGCGCCTCTGGGACGCCTTCCTGGGCCGCCCGCGCGTGGACGCACCCGACGCCGCGGCGCTGACCGACAACCCGCTGGCGATCCCCGGAAGCTGAGCCGCTTGGCGGCACCATCCTTGAAGCCACCGCTCCGAACAGCGCCTTCGGGCGCCCCGCCGTCCCGGAATGGGACGGTTGGTCGAGAGGTCGGGACAGGCGATGGCGCGACGCTTCACCGTGATACAGGGCGGCCTTTCCGGGACGACGGCGCTGCAACCCGCGTCGGACCGGCCGCGCCCGTTGCTCGTCCTGGCCTGGAGCCGGGACGCTCTCACCGTCCAAGCGGCCCCCGTCCTGCTCGGTGCCGACGCCGCTGCGGCGGTCGACCGGGCGATCCGCGCTCGCCTGGCGGCGCTCGGTCGCGCAAGTCGGCCCGCCGCCCCCGTCCCCGCGGTGGATCGCACCCGCCGGCCGCGGGCGATCCCGGCCGAGAATCTGCTCGGCGTGCGGCCCGTGGGCTGGGCGCCGCCCGAGGTCGCCGTGCCGGTCGTCGAGGATCGAAAGCCGGCCGTCGCCGCGCGGTCCGAAAACATCTGGGGTCGGCTCTCGGCCCGGAGCGGCGCCCTACGATCGGCATTCCTGCGCCGGGTCGAGGGATTCGCGGCCGGCACCTTCGGCCTCGGCGCGGGCTCCGTGGCCTGGCGCCGGGTGCGCGGCTGATCGGGGCCGTCAATCCGCCGCGTGTCGGGCTGGCCGTCCCGGCCCTAGCTGCTGGCCATGACGCGCGACACAACTCACGGCCTCCGGCCAGCACCGCGACGGACCAAGGCCCGCGCCGTGCCGCAATCGGATGAGGTAGGCCGGGTCGCGGCGGTGCTGGCGCGGCTCGCTGAGGCCGATCCGGAGCCGAAGGCCGGGTTCGACGACACCGATCCGTTCCGGCTGCTGGTGACCGTGCTGCTCTCGGCCCAATCCACCGGCCCGACGGTGGCGCGCATCGCCGACGCGCTGTTCGCGCGCGTGAAGGACCCGGCCGGGATGCTGGATCTCGGCGCGGTGCAGATCACCGAGATCATCCGCCCGGTGGGGCTCGGGCCGTCCAAGGCACGCAACATCGTCAAGCTGTCGGCGGCCCTGATCGAGACCTACGGCGGCGCGGTGCCGCGCAGCGCGGCCGAGATGCGAAAGCTCCCGGGGATCGGCCGCAAGAGCGCCGAGGTGACGGCGAATTTCGCCTTCCACGAGCCGGTGATCGCGGTGGACACCCACGTGTTCCGGGTCTCGAACCGGATCCCGCTGGCCCCGGGCGCCACGGTGGACGCGGTAGCCGATAAGCTCGCCGAGGCCGTGCCCGAACGGTTCAAGGACGGCGCCCATATCTGGCTGTTCCGGCACGGGCGCGACACCTGCACGGCCCGCAAGCCCGCCTGCACGCGCTGCCCGGTCTCGGACCTCTGCACCTGGCCCGGCAAGGAGACCTGAGCCGGCCTACTCGTCCTCGCCGAAGCAGTTGGCGAGCAGCGCCTCGATCGTGTCGAGGCAGGTCTCCGCATCCGGGCCGACCGCGGTGACGGCGATGCGCGTGCCCATGGCGGCGCCGAGCGTCAGCAGGCCCATGATCGAGCGGCCGCCCACCGTCTCGCCGGCCCGGGTCACCGTCACGGCGGCGTCGAACCGCTCGACGGTCTGGACGAACTTCGCCGAGGCCCGGGCATGGAGGCCGCGCCGGTTGATGATCGGCAGCATCCGCAGGAAGCCGCCCTCGGGCACGGGAAGATTGTCGTCCGTCTCGAACAGGTCGTCCATCGCCCTTCGTGTTTCCCGCCCGGATTCCGGCTGATCGCGCCGCTTGCTTCGACACCTAAGCAGACTTGGCCCGGCCGGCCAACGGATCTTCGGCCGAGGTGTTTGAGCCGATGGGGATTTTGAACGCGAAACCGCGCCGCGGTGTGGTGGAGTTCGAACCGATCATTGGTCGATCGCGGCGATACGGCGGGATCAAGGGGACGAGAGATTCTTACCGCTCGGCGTCGGGCCGGTGTGCGCCTGCGGCAAAATCGATCCCTCCGTCATCCCGGGGCGCTGCAGGCGAGCCCGGGATCCAGAAACGCCGCTGGTGCAAGACCTTCACCTGTCGGCGGCTCTGGATCCCGAGCTCCGCTACGCGGCCCCGGGATGACTGCGAGGATGATCGAATGGTTCAGGCAGATCGCGAGACGAAGACAGACGTCCGGTGCGCCCCCGCTTCTACCACTCGTATTCCGCCCCCACCCCCAGGCTGGTCCGGCCGTCACTGCCGGCTTCTCCCTTCAGCTTGATCCGGCGGGTGACGTCGACATCCACCCCCACGGCGGTGTCGGCCGGATTGGCCCCGGCCTTCACGCCGACGCTGACCCGGTCCGAGATGTAGCGCGAGGCCCCGAGCGCCGGGCCGCCGCTCGCGCCCGTGGAGACGTCGAGGCTGTCGAGGCCCAGCCCCTTGCGGGCCTGCTCGAACACGTCCGGGCCGGCGGCCCCGCCCGAGAGCTGCGCCACGGCCTGGGCGAGCTGCAGGGCCTGGAACGGCGACAGCCCGCCGGCCGCCTTCTTGAACAGCAGGCGCGACAGGATCTCGTCCTGCGGCAGCACCGGGTCGGAGGTCAGGGTGAATTGCGGCGCGTCGGCGAAGCCGCTCACCGCCACCCGGGCGGTGACGTCGCCGGCCTTGGTCTCGGCGGCGAAGTCGAGGGCCGGAGTGGCGAGGCTGCCCGCGAAGGTCAGGTTGCCGCGGCTGAAATCCAGGCGCTGGCCCACGAGCTGGAACACCCCGCGGCGCAGGCCGAAGCCGCCCACCGCGTTCGGCGACCGCGACGTGCCGGTGACCCGGAGCGACCCGCCGAGCTCGGCGTCGATGCCGCGCCCGCGCACGAAGATCCGGCTCGGCGCATCGATCCGCACGTCCAGGGTGGCGTCGAACGGCACGGCGGGTTT
>NZ_LHCD01000049.1:0-30824 GCF_001262595.1 Methylobacterium sp. ARG-1 | reverse complement strand
CGCGGAAGCCCCGGCGCCTGAAGCCTGGCGCAATGCCATCGGCGGGCCTCTCTCACGCTGGGCGTGGACGCAGATCGAACCGTCCCTGCCGATCCAGGAGGCCGCGCCCGCCCCGGAGGTGCTACCGACCGAGCCCCCGCGGGCGGCCATGATCGTTCCGCTTCCCGTTCCGCGGCCGCCTGAATTCCGATCCCCCCGCAGCCCCGACCTCGCCCGCAGGGCCGAGCGGCGGATCGCCCGCCGCGAGCCCGCGCCGGTGCTGGTGCAGCCCCGGGAGGACGACCGCTCGTTCCTGGAGAAGCTGTTCGGTGTCGAGCGCGCGCCCGGGCTCGCCTATGCCGCCCTCGAGAGCCGGCCCGCGGATCTCGTGCCGCAGCGGCGCATCTCGCCGCCGCTCGCCCCGACCGATGCGCGCCCCACGGCCGGCACCGCCGTCTACAACATCGCGGCGCGGGTCGTGATCCTGCCGAGCGGCGAGCGCCTCGAAGCCCATTCCGGCCTCGGCGAAGGGTTCGACGAGCCGCGGATGGTCAATGTTCGGATGCGCGGCCCGACGCCTCCGGGCACCTACGATCTGAAGGAGCGGGAGCAGCTGTTCCACGGGGTGCGGGCGATCCGGCTCACCCCGGTCGGCGGTAACGAGGCCGTCTATGGCCGCGACGGCCTGCTGGCTCATACCTACATGCTCGGCCCGCGCGGCGATTCGAATGGCTGCGTCTCGTTCCGTGACTACGATCGGTTCCTGCAGGCGTATCTGCGAGGCGAAGTCCAGCGCCTCGTGGTCGTTGCTGGGACCCAGGATCCGCTTCCGAGCCTCGCCATGGGCTCGGCGCGCACCCAGATGGCCCGGAACGGCAACTGAGCTTCGCCCGACCGAAGCTCGACACGTCCGTCCCCGGTCAGACGGGTCAGCGATCGACGCCCGAGCGTTCCGCCTGCAGCAGGGCTTCGATCGCGCCGATGAAGCGGGCACGCACCTCGGGCTTGGCCGCATCCAGATACGCCGCGACGAGCTTAAGCAGATAGCTCTCCGTTTCGTCCCCGGCACTGTAGAAGGCCGCGACGGGCACCCCCAGGGCGTCCGAGATATTTCTCAGCCGATCCCGGGACTCGGCCGCCGGCTTGTCGGACCCCTGCCCCATGAAAGCGTCTCCCGATGCCTCGTCCGGGCGAGGCTGGCATACCGTATCCAGGCTTTACGTCGCGCGTTCAACGCACATTTGTGCCGTGGCCCACTATAGAGGTCCATAAGGCGGGCGATATCCATAATAACAACCGGGCAACGCGATCGTCCAACCCGGTTATTTTGCACCATCATGGTTCGACAGGACTATGGGTCACGTGCCGGCCGATCCACCGCAAAGTCGGACAAAAAGCCGCCCAAGCCGGTGAGCGCTCGAATCCAATGAACTCGATTGCACGACCCCGTTGGCCCGGGGTCAGATCCCGAGGCGGCCGATTGCCGGCAGCTTGATCCCCGGCCGGCGCAGGTCGATCCCGGCCACGCCACCCAGCAGGTTGAGCTCCAGCCCCTCGACCCAAGCAAGCGTCAGCCCGAGATAGCCGCCGAGATTGATCCGGAGGCCCGTGCCCGACGGCGTCCAGCCTATCCAACGGCCGTCATAGGGAAAGTCCTTGCCGATCGCGGTGGTCGGCAGGCTCGCCCGCATCTCCGGCACCGCGGCCATAACGGCCGCCACGAAGGTGTTCGAGTTCGGGCCCGGCCAGACCACGTAATCGCCCGGACTTGCGTAGCGGTACTCGGCCACCGCCTTGCGGATGCGCGGGAGCATCGCCTCGGCGTCGGGCCCGTCGGCCGCGAAGACGACCTCCGGGGCGTTCCCGAACCAGCGCCCGTCGGGCACGAAGCGGTCGATCCAGATGGGTTGGCCCCAGGCCGTGTAGTCGAAGCGGCGATAGCGGCGCTCGCCGCTGCCCTTGATCACGATCCAGCTATGGGTTGCGACGATGCCCCGCCAACTCACGGTGCGCGCGGAGAAGATCCGCACGACGGCATCGGAATGGGATTCGGCCGGCGGGAGGAGACCGGCGCTGGACCGGTCGGCCGAGCGCCAGTCGCCGTCCGCACGCAGCCAGTACAGCGTCGCCGAGACGGCGACCGGCACGAGGAAAAGGAGGACGAGCGCGAGGAGCGCGAACCTGATCAGGGACACGGGGCGGGCCGGGGCGTGATGGAGGGCGGACCGGATGTAGGCACGGCAAACCGCGGTTCACATGCGGCCGAACGGTGCAGCTTGGCTCAGACTTCGCGCGACAGCGCGTCGAGGAACAGTGTCGTGGCGAGAAGGTCGGCGCAGCCCCCCGGGCTCAGGCGAGCCACTACGAAGCTGCGATGGATCGCGACGGCGCGGTCCCGCCAATCGGGGGCGGCGATTCCCCCCGCTTCGCGAAAGGCCATGGCCGCTTCCCGTGCCCGGGTCAGCCCGTCCGCGCCGCCGCGGTGGAGCAGGTTGGTGTCGTCGAGGACGGCCAGGAGCGCGAAGAAGCACTGAACCCGGGCGGCCTCGGGATCTTCCGGCGCCTGGACCCGACCGAGGCGCAGCGCCGGCAGGCCCACGGCGCGGATGGTCGGAAATCCCGCGGCGGCCTCCGCGCTAGCGCCGCCGACGCCGTAGCGGCGCGCGGCCCGTCCGCCATGGCTGTCCGTCGAGGCCGGCGCGCCTGCGATAGCCCCGCCCCACAGACGCGCCACAGCCTCGGCCCGCGCTTCCGCCGAAGCGGGGACCGGTCCGGCCACGCCCGCGCCGGCACAGATCAGCCCGAGCGAGAAGATGGCGCCGCGATGCGCGTTGACGCCACCGGTCGCCGCCAGCATCGCCGCCTCGGCCCTCAGGCCGATCGCCCGGAGTTCGCCCATCCCGGCATTGCGCCTGCCGGCGGCCACCAGCGCGGTGAAATAGGGGCGGATCGCCGCCGCGCTGCGGCGCAGCGTGCCCGCATCCATGTCGTGGTGGCTGCCCGAATCGACCGGGCTGACGAGACCCGGCTTGGGCCAGGTTTCCAGCTCATCGATCAGCGCCGCATGGGCGAGATCGGCGACGCGCTCGGCCCAGAGATCCGACGCGGGGAGGGTATCCTGGAGGCCGAGGTCAGAAATGCGGCCTCTCCGGTGCAGCGTCGTGGTTCGGGATGCGTGTGGCTGCGCAATCCCCGGGACCCGGGAGCAGCGGTGTGCGAAGGCTCCGGCTGGCTTGCTGCTACGCAGCTTCAACCCGGCCGTCAAATAAGCGGCGCTGCCGCGAAGCCGGTGCGTCAGAACGATCCGACGAAGCGATCCGGAAGCTGCCAGAGATCCGGCACCTGCGCCCAACTCTTGCGCTCGATCGCATCGGCGAACACCCGCTTGGTCGTCTCGAACAGCTCTTCGCCGCGGCGCAGCTGGACGCGTCTGCGCGCAAGTCCGGCGACGTCCGACTTGATATGGTCCAGGAACGCCGTGGGCGGGATGGCGTGATGCGAGTCCGGGATTCCGACCGGTGCGGCGGCGTTGCGCTTCTTCTGGCGCTCGAACAAGATGTCGTTGTCACAATGGGCCAGGTGGAACAGGAACAGGTCGTCGAATTTCGGCCGATGATCGTGGACCACGCAGTGGAAGCCGATATGCCAGTCCGTCCGCTTGGAGATGAGCGTCGCCTTGCAGAGGGATGAGATGGGTCGGACAAAGCCCCTCTGAAGCGAGACGGGGCGCTGCAGGTCGATCGGCGCCTCGCCCTCGACGTGGCGGACATCGGAACCGAACAGGTCGAGGACCGGCGGTACGTCGCGACCTGCAATGTATTGGGACAGCGTCGGCGCCACATCCGGATCGACCAAGGCCAGTTCATCGGCATCGGTGAACAGCACACCTTTGAACCCGATGAACAGCGAAGCGCAGAAGTCCCGGATCGTATTCACGCGCTCCCATTCGTCGAGCGGTGTTCTCGGCAGCCGGATCAGGTTCGCGTTGATCCCGACGGTGGAACCGTCGTTAGAGCCGTGATCGAGAACGTAGCAGTTCTCGGCCCCGACCTGCCGCTCATAGTGCCGTAGCCAGAGCGGCAACATCGTCGCTTCGTTGTACGCCATGGTAACTACGGCGAGCGGCCTTTTCTCCAACGGTCAATTTCCTTCGCGACGGCATTTTGCTAACCCGCCGCCATCGTACGCGGCGGGACGCTAATCAGGAGATAAGCTGGACATGGAGCGAGCGCCGCAACTTCTGCGATCCCTGAGCAAGGACGCACGGATCATTGAGATCGGCCCCAGCTTCAATCCTCTTGCCCCGAAGCGCGACGGTTGGAACACCATCGTGGTCGATCATGCCTCGCGTGAGGAGCTGCTCCAGAAGTACCACGATCAGACGATAGACCGGATCGAGGCGGTCGACATCATCTGGACCGGGGGTTCCCTTGCCGATGCGGTCCCGCCCGATCAGCACGGGACGTTCGACGCCTTCATCGCCAGCCACGTCATCGAGCACACGACCGACATCGTCACCTTCCTGCGCGCCGCGGAGACGCTGCTCAAGCCGGATGGCGTCGTGATCCTGGCCGTGCCGGACAAGCGCAAGTGCTTTGACTTCTACCGCCCGCTCTCCGGCACTGCCGACGCGATCACGGCCTTCCTCGAGCGGCGCGACCGGCACACGCTGCGCACGCATATCGACTACGCTTTGAACATGGCGTTGAAACCCGGCGGGGCCGGGGCCTGGGCTGCGAGCGACGTCCAACCAGCCGAACCGGTCAATCCGTTGACCGATGCGCTGCAATGGCATGCCGCCGCCCAGCGCCCGGATTATACCGACGCGCATGCCTGGGTGTTCGTGCCGTCGAGCTTCAGCCTGATGATCCTGGAATTGTCGCTGCTCGGCTATCTGGATCTCAGGGTCGAGGAGCTCCAGGAGCGGCACGCGACGGAATTCTTCGTGTGGCTGCGCAAGGGTGCTGCGCGGCTCTCCGCCGACGAGGCCAGGGGTGAACGCACCGCCCTGATGCAGCGCGTGATCGTCGAACTCGCCGACCAGGCGCGCCAGCTGCCGGACGGGCCGCTCAGCGAATCGGCAGCCCTCCTCCGCGACCGGCTTCTGAGGGCCGAGTACCGCACGCAGGCCCTGCAAAGGGTCCTCTCGGCCGTGCAGGCCAGCCTCGGCTGGTTCGGCCTGAACCGTCGCCGCTTCCGGCAGCTGATCGCGCTGGCGGGCCAGGACGTCCCGGCGAATGCGCTGGCGCCGATCCAGCACCACATTCTGCTGAACGAGACGACGAAGATCCTCAACCGGCGGAAGGGGCCCGACGACGTGACGGCAGCCGCCGAGGATGACCCGGCCCTGGCCGAGAACGCCGTCCTCATCGTTCCGCTCGGCGCGGCGCAGTTCCGCGACCCGCTGCTGGCCGCCGAACTGCTGCGCGAGCGCCAGCGGTCGCTCGCCGTTCGGGTCGTGCTCGAGGCGGTCGTGAACAGCCTGCGCCCCCGATCCTGGGACAAGGAGCGGTTCAAGGCGATCATAGCGAAGGCCGCCCGGGAGACGCCCACCGTCGGGCCGGAGGCGGTGCGTCACGCGGTGCTGGCGGAGGAGAGCCGGAAGGTTCTCGGCGTGCCGCGCGCCTGAAGGTTCACCGCGCCGGCGGCTCCCAGATCGCGAGGGCGGAGGCGTCCACGGGGCGGGGCAGGAGGCCTTCGGCCCGGAAGGTGTCGGCGATCTTCTGCTGCTCGGACAACCCGGCGCGGGTCACCGGCTCCACCTGGTAGCTGCGGCGCGCGTTCGCTCGCAGGATCACCTCGGGCTCGATCTTCCAGAGGGGCGTCAGGCGCGCAGCCGCCTCTTCCGGCTGCGCCTTCACCCAGGCGCCGGTCTCGGCCAGCTGACCGAACAGGGCGGCGAGCACGGGGCCGTTGGCGGCCACGTAGGGATCGGCTGCAAGATAATAGCGCTTGTACAGCGACAACCCGGCACCGTCGCGCAGGACCCGCGCTCCGGATTGTTGCCGCGCCGCGGACAGGAACGGATCCCAGGCGACCCAGGCCTCGACGCCGCCGCTGGTGAGCGCGGCCCGGCCGTCGGCGGGCGTCAGGTAGGCCGGGGTAATGTCCTTGAAGGTCATGCCGGCCTCGGCAAGGGCGGCGAGCAGCAGGTAATGGCTGCCGGCACCCTTGGTGACGGCGACCCGCTTCCCGCGAAGGTCCGCGACCGCCTTGGCAGGCGAGGCTTCGGGCACCAGGATCGCCTGCGCGTCCGGGGAGGGCGCCTCCTGGGCGATATAGGTGATTCGGGCGCCCGCCGCCTGCGCGAAGATCGGGACGGTATCAGCCACGTCGGCCGAGACGTCGATCTGCCCGGCATTGAGGGCCTCCATGATCGGAAGCCCACTGGTGAATTCGTGCCAGGATAGCCCTGTCCCGAGCGGTGCTAGAGCCTTCTCCAGGTTGCCGTTCTGGCGCAGCAGCGCGATCAGGGTCGAGGACCGCTGGTAGCCGATGCGCAGCGTCGTGGCCGCCCGGGCGGCGCGCAGGGGCGTGACGAGGGCGGCGGCAAGGCCGGCGAGCAGGCTTCGGCGGGTTTCGGGCATCGTATCATCCGGGGCGAGGGCGCTTGCCGCACCCTACCACCCGGTGCGCGCCTCCGGGGCAAGCGGCCGGTGTGACGCAGCCGGCCGATTCCGATCAGGTCGCTTGGCCGAGGATCTCCAGGATCGTCCGGCGCAGCCGGACGAGGCCGGGATCATCCCGGTGGCGCGGGTAGGGCGCCTCGACTGGCAGCTCGGCCCCGATCGCGGCCGGGCGGTCGTCCAGAACGATCACGCGTTCGGCCAGGATCAGCGCCTCCTCGACATCGTGGGTGACCAGCACGGCGGTGAAGCGCTTCGCCTGCCAGAGCCGCAGGATCTCGGCCTGTATCGCCAGCCGGGTCAAAGCATCGAGCTTCCCCAGGGGCTCGTCGAGAAGCAGCAGGCGCGGCTCGTTCACCAGCGCTCGAGCCAAGGCCGCCCGCTGCGCCATGCCGCCCGAGAGCTGGTGCGGAAAGGCGTCCGCGAAGCCGGACAACCCGACGAGCTCCAGAGCCCGGTCGATGCGCGCCGCGCGGGCGGCGCGGCCGACGCCCTGGGCTTAGAGCCCCAGGGCGACGTTCCCGCGCACGGTTCGCCACGGGTACAGGGTCGGATCCTGGAAGACGAGGAGCCGGGACGGGTCCGGCCCCTCGACCAGCCGGCCATCGATTGTGATCACGCCCTGATTCGGCGGCTCCAGGCCGGCCACAAGCCGCAGCAGGGTGGACTTGCCGCAACCCGAGGGTCCGAGGAGCGCCACGAACCCGCCCGGCGCGACGGTGAGGCTGACCCGGTCGAGCACCGGCAGGGGCGCAACCGCGGATGTCGAAGGCGTGGCTGACTGCCTCAACCTGCAGGCTGACTCCGAGGGCCTGATCGACAAGTCGTTCCCGCGTCGCGGCTACCATTGCAGCAGCCCCTTCTGCCAGGCGACGAGCCGATCGCGCAGGCGGAACAGCAGGGTGATCAGCGACGAGCACATCAGGGCCATCACGATCAGCGCCGCGTACATGTTGGCGTAGGCCGCCCAGCCCTGGGCCCATTGCAGGTACCAGCCCAGCCCCGATTTCACGCCGAGTCTCGGCCACGACCAGCACCGCGAAGGAGCCGCCGAGCCCCATGAACAGCCCGACGAAGACGTGGGGCAGCGCCGCCGGGATCGCCACCCGCAGGATCAGGAAGGCGCGCGAGGCGCCGAGCGTCCGCGCCACGTCGAAATAGGCCTCGTTGACGCCCGCCACCCCGGACCAGGTCAGCACCGTCACGGGAAAGCCGGTGGCCAGGGCGACCAGGAAGGTGCTCGCCGACCACGAGGACGGGAAGACGAAGAAGGCCAGCGGGAGCCACGCGGTCGCCGGAAGCGGCCCGACGAAGCGCAGCACCGGATGTGCCCAGTAGCCGACCGCTCTGAAGGTCCCGATCGCGACCCCGAGCACGAAGCCCAGGCTTGCCCCGAAGGCGTAGCCGCCGGCCAGCAGGATCAGCGAGTTCAGCGTGCTGCCGCCGAGCTTCGGCCAATCGTCGAGGAACACTTCGAGGATCGCCTGGGGCGGCGGGAAGAACGGCATCGGCAAGAGATCGAACTTGGCCGTGACCAGCTCCCAGGCCAGCAGGGCGACCGCCGAAGCCACCCGCCGGCGCGCAGCAGCAGGCGGTGCGAGGGCATCCGGGCCGAATCTTCGTGTCCCGGATGTGACGGGTCGTCAATCATCGCACGTCTCCGGGCCGCGCGACCGCGCGGCGATGTGGTCCGACGCAGGGCGTGGCCCGGCCAAGTGGCCGAGCCCACCTTGCGTCCTCATATTCAGTGAATGATCCGTCGAGGGATCAACAGAACGAGTATTCGGTCGCACCGGCGCGGAGTCAACGAAAGCGTATTCTGATCATTTTGAGGACTCGGAAAAAGCTCCTCGCTTGCTTGAGTCGTTACCCGGGACGAACTTAGTTCCGGCGTCAGGCCGAGCCGACGCGGTACTGGCGCGGCGGCTCGGTGCCGTTCACCGCGAAGGCGCCGACGATCCGGTCCCGGTAGATCCGGGGATTGTGCGACGCGATGGTGCGGGCGTTGCGCCAGTAACGGTCGAGGCCGAGCCCCTGCTTGACCGCCGAGGCACCCAGCGCATCGAACAGGATGGTGGTTGCTTCAAGGACGAGATTCGTGACGACGGTGACCGCCTGGTTGACCTCGACATCCGCCAGGGCCGTGGCGCGCTCCGCCTCGGGACCCAGCGCGCCGCGGTGCAGCTTATAGGAACGTTGCAACGCCTCGGCCGCCTTCAGCGCCACCGCACCGGCCGCGTAGGCGTTGCCGCGCACCCGGCCGACCACGGCCAGGATCTGCGGATCCTCGGCGGTGCGTCCGGCATTGCCGTGGCTGTAGACACGGTTTCGCTCGGCGACCAGGCGCCCGACATCCTCGGCCGCGGCGCGCCCGATCCCGGCGAGCGTCGCGAGATGGACCAGCTGGAAGAACGCCATCGCGTAGGGGAAGCGCGCCGGATCGGGCTTGATCAGGTCGGGCGACAGGACGACATCCTCGAACCGGATCGTGCCGCTCGCGGTGAGCGCCTGGCCGAACCCGTCCCAATCGTCCACGATCTCGACGCCCGGCGCCCGGGTCGGGACCGCCGCCGTCAGGGCGTTGCCGTCCTCGTCATCGGCAGAGAGATGGATGTAGTCGGCAAACAGCGAGCCGGTGGTGTAGAACTTCTTGCCCGATACGACCCGCTCGGCGCCGCGGCGGCGCACCACCGTCTCGAACTGGCCAACCTTGGCGGGGCCGGTCTCGGAGACGCCGCTGCCCACCGTCGCGCCGGCGGCGATCCTGGCGATCCAGCGGGCGCGCCAGTCCGGGTCGGTCGAGCCGAGCACGTCCTCGGTGAAGCCGAAATGGGCCCGCAATGCGTTGGTGACGTTCGAATCGGCCTGCGACAGCTCGATCAGCAGGTTGAACAGCTCGGGCAGGCTGGCCCCGTGGCCGCCCGCCTCCATCGGCAGGCGCAACGTGGTGAAGCCGGCCTCCTTCAGCCAGCCGATTTCCGCATGCGGCAGGCGGTGCGTGCGGTCGCGCTCGACCGCCGTGGCCCGGATCTCGGCGAAGGTGGGCCGGAAGCGCGCGGCCAATTCCTCGTAGCGCTCACTCGGGCCAGCGCCCCAACCCGCATCCCTCTGCGTCATCGCCCGAAGCTTTCCATCCTGGTCGTCGCGGCCGATGCCGGAAGGCGTTCGGGGCGAGACCTATGGATTCGCCAAGTCGAGCTGTGATCTCAAGCGGCAATGCGAGGAAAACGACCGGTGTAGATCGATTTGGAACCGGGATCTCTTCGCGAACTACTGTACGAACAGGTGTTTCTCGACGTCTGCTCTTTCGAGAAACAACATTCTCGTCGAAAAGCGACGCGGTCGGCGCAGGGCGGCATCTTCGAGAGAGACGCGCTCCCGAAGCGGCCCGCCGGGACCGCCGGACGAATCGTCTCGCGATACGCGGTCGGCGATGTGCCGACCGGTGTGACCGCGCCCGCTACCAGCTCGGCAGCACGGTGCCGCCGAACGTCTTCTCGATGAACGCCTTGACCTCGGGGCTGCGATAGCTCTCCACGAGCGCCTTCACCCAGGGCTGGTCGCGGTCGGCTTCCCGGACCGCCAGGAGGTTCACGTAGGGCCCCTTCGGCTCCTCCTTGAGGATCGCGTCCGAGGGTTTCAGGCCGGCGGGCGTCGCGAAGTTGGTGTTCACCGCCGCGGCGTCGACATCGTCCAGCGACCGGGGCGTCTGCGCCGCGTCGACCTCGATGAACCGGAGCTTGCGCGGGTTCTCGACGATGTCGGCCACCGTCGGTTTGAATCCGGTGCCGGCCTTCAGCTTAATCACGCCCTTGTCCTGCAGGAGCAGGAGCGAGCGGCCGCCATTGGTCGGGTCGTTCTGGATCGCGATCGTGCCGCCAGTCGGCACCGCATCGAAGCTCTTATGCCGCTTCGAGTAGATCCCGAGCGGGAAGTTCACCGTCGGGGCGACGCCGATGATCCTGTAGCCGCGATCGGCCTTCTGGTTGTCGAGGAAGGGCTGATTCTGGAACGAGTTCGCCTCGATCTCCCCGGCCGACAGCGCCTCGTTCGGCACCACGTAATCCGAGAACTCGATGATCTGCAGGTCGAGCCCGTTGCGCGCCGCGACGGGTTTCGCCGCCTCCAGGATCTGCCCGTGCGGTCCCGGCGTCGCGCCGATGCGGACACGCTTCAGGGGCTCCGCGTGCCCGATACCGGGCAGCACGAGGAGGGCGGCAAGCACCAGGCGACGCAACATGGCAGGCGGTCTCGCGATTTCGGGGTCGAACGGGTCTGCGGCTCAGCTCTGGCGGTGGCGCCGGTTGAGGCGGCGCGCGAGGCGCTCGCCGGCACTCTGGAACACCTGCACGAGCACGATCAGGACGACCACGACCGCCAGCATCATGTCGGGCCGGAAGCGCTGGTAGCCGTAGCGGATGCCGAGATCGCCGAGACCGCCGCCGCCGACCGCGCCGGCCATGGCCGAGTAGCCGACGAGCGACACCACCGCGAGGGTGAGCCCCAGGACGATGCCGGGCAGCGCCTCCGGGATCAGCACCTTGCGGATGATCTGGGCCGGGCTGGCACCGAAGGCCCGCGCGGCCTCGACCAGACCGTGATCGACTTCGCGGATCGCTGCCTCGACCAGCCGCGCGATGTAGGGCGTGGCCGCCACCGTCAGTGGCACGCTGGCGGCGTAGGTCCCGATCGAGGTGCCGGCCACCAGCCGGGTGAACGGGATAATCGCCACCACCAGGATGATGAAGGGCGTCGAGCGCGTCGCGTTGACGATCACGCCGAGGGCGGCGTTGAGAGCGGGCGCGGCCAGCAACTCGCCGCGCTGGCTCGTCGCCAGGAACACGCCGATCGGCAGGCCGAGCAGCGTGCCGATGACGGAGGCGAGCGCCACCATGGTCAGCGTGTCGACGGTGGCCTGGACCAGCAGGTTGATCAGCTCAGGCGACACGGGCGGCCCCCTGGGCGGCGTTCTGGGCGGCGTCTTGGGCCGGCGGCAGATAGCCGAGGAAGTCGGCCGGGATGCCGAGACCGGCGAGATAGGCTTGGGCCCGGGCGGTGACGTCCGGTCCCGGCGACAGGCCGACAGCCAGGGAGCCGAAGCGCTGGCCGCCGATCTCGTCCACCGCGCCCGCCAGGATCACGGCCTCGATCCCGGTCTCGCGGGCGAGCCGGGCGATGATCGCAGTGTCGGCCTGCGCCCCCCGCAGCGACAGGCGCAGCACCGGCGCGCCGCCGGGCCGCGGATCGGCGGAGATCCGCTCGGCGAGGCCGGCCGGCAGGTCCAGCCCGACCTCGCCCGCGAGCAGGCTGCGGGTCACCTCGGCTCGGGGCCGGGTGAACACCTCGTAGACCGTGCCGCGCTCGACGATCGCGCCGCGGTCGATCACCGCCACGTCGTCGGCGACCGCGCGGATCACCGACATCTCGTGGGTGATGAGCACGATGGTCAGGCCGAGGTCGCGGTTGATCCGCTTCAGCAGGGCCAGGATCGAGCGCGTGGTCTCCGGATCGAGGGCGGAGGTGGCCTCGTCGGAGAGCAGCACGTCCGGCTCGGTGGCGAGCGCCCGCGCGATGCCGACGCGCTGCTTCTGGCCGCCGGACAGCTCCGCCGGGTAGCGACCGGCCTGCGCCTCAAGCCCGACGAGGGTGAGCAATTCCGCGACGCGCGCCCGGATCGCCGCGCGTTTCCAGCCCGCGAGCTCCAGCGGCAGGGCAACGTTGTCGGCGACGTTCCGCGAGGACAGCAGGTTGAAGTGCTGGAAGATCATGCCGACCCGGGCCCGCACTTTCCGCAGGTCCCGCTCGGACAGGCTCGACACCTCGGCATCGCCGACCAGGACCCGGCCGGCGCTCGGCCGCTCGAGGCCGTTGATCAACCGGATCAGCGTCGACTTGCCCGCGCCGGAGCGCCCGATCACTCCGAGGATCGTGCCGGCCGGGACCGAGAGGTCGATCCCCGAGAGCGCCGAGACGAGCGCCGCGCCCTTCCGCGCCGGATAGGTCTTCGAGACGTTCTCGAACCGGATCAACGGCGTGCTGGCGGGTTCGCTGGACGGCAGCAGGGTGGACACAGCCTGTGGGTGCTCCTCGAGCGGGACCGGTGGGTCCGCAATGCTATCGGGTGATCCGCAAGCGATCTGTATGACGGTCGACGCCGAGAGCGGTCAAGGAAAGGCGGGCACATAGTTTCCCGGCTCCAGAGAACGTTTTTTTGTGTTTCGCAATTCAGGCAGAATATTTTTCCGGCCAAGATTGCTGATTGGCCTTGGCCCAGGACGAGTGCCTAACACCCAATTCCGGGGGACTCACCGCGAGCGGAAGTCTCCATCCTTCATCCTGTCGCTTGGGGAGACGGTCTGTTCTTCGAAGCGCCGCGAATTCGAAACCTTGTTTCATTGATCGCCCGACGTCCGCGGGCTTCAATAATGGTCACGCGCTCCAGCAGCCATCGAACCGAGGATGTCGGTTCCGGCATGCATGAAGCCGGGCGCTCACCGACCGGAGTCCACGATGATCGACGATACGCCCGCAGGACGGTCCCCGTCCCGCCGGACGCTCCTCTTGGCCGGGCTGGGCGCGGCGGCGCTGCCCTTCGCGGCGTCTCCGGTGCGCGCAGCAGCGCGCGAAGTGAAGATCAGCATGCAGCGCTCCTCGGTGCTGTTCACGATCCTCAAGGTGAAGGGCACCCTGGCCGAGCGCCTGGCGCCGCTCGGCTTCACGCCGACCTGGCACCTGTTCACCAACGTCATCGAACCGATGAATGCCGGCGCGGTCGACATCCATGCCGACGTCGCCGACGCGGTGCCGATCTTCACCCAGTCGGCGCGAGCGCCCCTGACCTTCTACGCCCGCGAGCGCGGCGCGCCGGCTGCCGAGGCAATCATCGTGCCGGCGGATTCGCCGATCCGGACGGTCGCCGACCTCAAGGGACGGACGGTGGGCGTCTCGCGCGGGTCCGGCAGCCACTACGTCCTGGCCGCGGCCCTGAAACGGGCCGGCCTCAGCTTCGACGACATCCGGCCAGCCTATCTCCAGGCGCCCGAAGGGGCGGCCGCCTTCGAGCAGGGCAGCCTCGATGCCTGGTCGATCTGGGACCCGTTCCTGGCCTTCGCCGAGGCCAAGCGGCCGGTCCGCACCATCGCGGACGGGTCCGGCCTGACCAGCTACCACCGCTACTACCTCGTGAACGACAGCTTCGTCGCCGCCCACCCGGAGGTGGTCGCCACGGTGTATCGGGCGCTGGTCGAGGCGGGGCAGTGGGCGAAGGCCAACCCGGAGGCGGCGGTGGCGCTGCTCGCCCCCGTCTGGGGCGACCTGCCCCCCGCCGTCGTGGCGGCGGCCAATGCCCGGCGCACTTACCGCGTGGAGCCGGTGGAGCGGGCGCAGCTCGGCGAGCAGCAGGCGATCGCCGACACCTTCCTCGACGCCAAGCTGATCCCCCGCCGGATCGACGCCACCGACGTCCCGGTCTGGACGCCGCCGGCGGTCAAGGGCTGAGCCGATGGCCGACGCACCCCGTTTCGGCATCTGGGCCGCCGTCCACGGCTCCCGGGCCGCTCATCACGATCCCGAAGAACCGGACGACGCGAGCTGGGAGCGCAATCGCGCCCTGGTGCTGGAGGCCGAAGCCCTCGGTTTCGATTCGGTGCTGGTCGCCCAGCACACGATGAACCCCTACGATGAGGGACGCGACCAGCTCGAAGCCTGGACCGCCGCAGCGGCTCTGGCGGCCCTGACCCGGCGGATCGAGATCATCGCGGCGATCAAGCCGGGCCTGTACCACCCGGTGGTGCTCGCCAAGATGGCGCTTCAGATCGAGCATGTCAGCGGCGGCCGCTTCGCGCTGAACCTTGTGAATGCCTGGAACCGGGCCGAGTTCGAGCGGGCCGGCCTGCCGTTCCCGGCCCATGACGACCGCTACGCCTACGGGCGCGAGTGGATCGCCCTCGTGGACCGGCTGATGCGCGGCGAGCGCGTGACCTTCGCGGGCGCGCATTTCCAGGTCGCGGATTATCAGCTCCGCCCGGCCGGCACCTACCGGCCGCGGCCCCGGATCTATCTCGGTGGCGAATCCGAGCCGGCCCGGGCCCTGGCGGCCGATCACGCCGATGTCTGGTTCATCAACGGCCAGCCGCTCGCGGATGTCCGCTGGCTGATTGCCGACGTCGCAAGCCGTCCCGCCGCCAACAGGCCGCTGCGCTACGGCCTCTCGGCCTTCGTCATCGCCCGCGAGACCGATGCCGCGGCCCAGGCCGAGCACGATCGCCTCCTCGCCCTGGCGCAGCGCGACGCGGCTCTGCGCGCCGACACCCGCGCCCGGACCGACGCCGCGAGCGTGATGTTCGCCAAGACCGACGCGGCGGCGAGCCGCCATGTCGGCACCAATGGCGGCACCGCGGCCGGGCTGGTGGGCAGCTACGAGACGGTCGCGGCCCGCATCCGCGCCTTCCACGCGGCCGGCATCGACCTGTTCATGCTGCAATTCCAGCCGTTCGAGGCCGAGATGCATCGGTTCGCCGAGCAGATCCTGCCGCGCCTGCGCTGAATCAGGGCTTCCGATGAGCGCGCGCCGCGAACTCCACCTCAACGTCAACCTGCTGCATTCCGGCGTCTATCCCTCGGCCTGGCGGCTGCCGGACAGCCGCCCGGACGCGTTCGTCGACATCGACCACTACGTGCGCGTCGCCCGCATCGCGGAGCGCGGCAAGCTCGACGCGATCTTCCTGGCCGACACGCCGGCGATCAACGACCGGATCGACGACCGGCCGTTCATGGCCCTCGAGCCGACCATCGTGCTGGCGAGCGTGGCCGCCGCGACCACCCATGTCGGGCTGATCGCGACCGCGTCGACCAGCTACAACGAGCCCTACAACCTCGCCCGGCGCTTCGCGACGCTGGACCTCGTCAGCCGCGGCCGGGTCGGCTGGAACGTGGTCACCACGGCGGACGCCGCCGCGGGCCGCAATTTCGGCTTCGCCGGGGCCTCGGAGCACGGGGCGCGCTACGCCCGAGCCAGGGAATTCACCCAGGTCGTTCACGCCCTCTGGGACAGCTGGGAGGACGACGCGCTCCTTTGCGACAAGGCGAGCGGGCGCTTCGCCGACAGCGCCAAGGTCCATGCCATCGACCACCGCGGCACCCATTACAGCGTCGCCGGCCCGCTCACCGTGCCGCGCTCGCCGCAAGGGCGGCCCGTGACGGTGCAGGCCGGCGGCTCGGAGGACGGCCGCGACCTCGCCGCCGCCACCGCGGACGCAGTCTTCTCCCTGGCCCAGACCATTCCGGATGGCGCGGCCTATGCCGCGGACCTGCGCGCCCGGGCCGCGCGCTACGGCCGGGATCCCGCCGCGATCGTCGTGCTGCCGGGCCTTGCCACGGTGATCGGCGGCACGGAGGCCGAGGCGCGCCGGCGCCAGGACGAACTCTGGGAGCTCGTGCCGATCGCGTACAGCCTGGCGCGCCTGGCCGCGACGCTGCGGATCGATCCCGACCGGCTCGACCTTGACAAGCCGCTACCCGACCCGCTGCCGCTGCCCCCCGACGCCAACCACACGATGTTCCAGGGCACCGTCGCGCTGGCCCGCCGGGACAACCTGACGGTACGCCAGCTGCTGCGCGCGCTGGGCGGCGGCGTCGGCCACCGCATCATCATCGGCACGCCCGAGCAGGTCGCCGACGACATCGAGGCCTGGTTCCGCGCCGGCGCCGCCGACGGGTTCAACCTGATGCCGGACGTGCTGCCGGACGGCCTGGAGACCTTCGTCGACGCGGTCGTGCCGATCCTGCAGCGGCGCGGCCTGTTCCGGCGGGATTATGAGGGCACGACGCTGCGCGAGCATCTCGGTCTCGAACGAGTCGCCTGGACGCCGCCCGCCGCTAGGTATATGGTCCTATAATGAGGAGGCGCGGGTCGATCCTGAAGCGGTTTGAGTCGCTGGTCCAGGCATGACCGATGGTTTGGAACAGGGTCTTCCAGCGGAGCACCTTGAGGTACTTGGCGAAGTTGTGGGCCGTAACGAAGGCCAGAACGTGCGCCTTCAGACTCACCACATCTTCGCCGTGGAAGACCTTGACGGTCTCATCCTTGATCGTCCGGTTCATGCGCTCGGACTGCCCATTGGTCCACGGATGGTATGAATCGGTCAGATGGTGCTCTATGCCGTGCTCGATACAAATGCGATCGAAGATGTGCGGTCCGGGAAAATGTCGGCTTGGTCCAGTGCTGGTCTTGGGCCGGTCGGCGAATGCCATGCCGTTGTCGATCATCACCGCATGGATCTTGTAAATAAACGTGGCCACGACGTTCCTGAGGAAGGTTGATCTTTCTATCTTGCCCGCACCGTCATGGAACGCGACGCAGACAAACTTCGAAACCCGGTCGATTGCCGGAACATGAGCAGTTTGCCGTCGGCGTTCCAGATCCTACGATGTACAAGCCTCGGCGCATGGAAGCTGGAAGGCGCGCTTCTCTCCCATGCGGCTAAGGATTGCGCGGGTCGATATTTTCAGTTTCCATGGCGCGGAAATCTCGGTCGTTGTGTCCCAGCAATGACCCGATCGATTGCGCTCCGCGCTGTCATACCGGCGCCGCGTCGCGGAACCCGGGACCCAGAATTACCGACGAGTCGAGCCCTAGCGCCGGTAATGCCTTTGGATTGCTGGCTCACCTGCGGCGCCCTGGAATGATCGCGCCCTTTATCGGGCTAGGGGGATCAATTTCTGGAAATCGGCTCTTCCAACCTGTGCCGCCGACAGCCCCCGTCGGGAAAGGAAAACGCGCGGCGCTTCAAGCTCTTGCTGCCGAACGCGATGCCCAGATTTGCGCTTTGGCACACCGAAGAGGAGGCCATCGCCGCACTTCGGGATGTCGACCGTCTACAGCTTCTCCAGCGCCGGCGTCGCCGCATGGCCCCCGACTCTTATCGCTACCGCGCTCGCTCCACTTGGCCCGGGGCCACGTGTCGCACGATAGGGGGCGGCGCCGCGCGGGGCATCGGGTTACTGTTCATCCTGGGATAAATGTCCGGCCGAACGGGCCGGTGGGGGCGCTATGGCGATCCTGGACGCGGGCGCCCCGGCGAGCGGGCATGGGCGGGAGATCACCGCCCGGGGGATCGTGCTCGGCGCGCTGATCACGATCGTGTTCATGGCCGCCAACATCTATCTCGGCCTCAAGACCGGGATGACGTTCTCGTCCTCGATCCCGGCGGCTTTGATCTCGATGGGCGCCCTGCGCCTCGTCGGCGGCGCCGGCATCCTCGAGAACAACATCGTGCAGACCCAGGCCTCGGCGGCCGGCACCCTGTGCAACGTCATCCTGGTGCTTCCGGGCCTCGTCCTGATCGGCCATTGGCACGGCTTCCCGTTCTGGGAGACGAGCCTGGTCTGCCTGATCGGCGGCTGGCTCGGCGTGGCGTTCTCGATCCCCCTGCGCCGGGCGCTGGTCTCGGGCAGCGACCTGCCGTACCCCGAGGGGGTCGCCGCCGCCGAGGTGCTGCGCGCCGGCCATTCCGAGACCGGCGAGCGCGGGCTCACGACGCTGCTCGCCGCGGCGGCCGGCTCCGGCCTCGTCGCCTTCGCGACCAGCGGCCTGCGCATCCTGGCCGACGGCGTGCTCACGGCGTTCAGTTTCGGCGGCGCCGTGTTCAGCATCGGCAGCGGCTTCTCCCTAGCGCTCGTCGGGGTCGGCTACCTGGTCGGGATCGGGGCGTGCCTCGCCCTGCTCACCGGTGTGGTGATCGCCTGGGGCATCATGGTCCCGGTTCTTACCGCCCTGACGTCCCAGCCGGGCCTCACCCCCGGGGAGGCCGCGCAGGCGGTCTGGTCCGGGCAGGTCCGGCTCGTCGGCGCCGGGATCATCGCGGTCGGCGGGTTCTGGACCGTCGCGACGCTCGTCCGGCCAATCGCCCGCAGCATCCGGTCGGCGCTGGCGGACGGCGATCCGGCCCGGGCCGCCGTCCGGCAGGACCGCGACCTGCCGCTGCCCCTGATCGGCGGGGTGGCCCTCGCCCTCTGCGTGCCGCTCGGCGCGTTGTTTGCCGGCTTCGCGGCCGATCTCGGCATCGCCGGCCCGATGCTCGTCGCCGTGGTGGCGGCCGGCCTGCTGTTCTGCCTGGTCTTCGGCGCCGCTATGGCGGCGGTCTGCGGCTACCTCGCGGGCCTGCTCGGCTCCTCGACGAGCCCGATCTCCGGGATCGGCATCCTCACCGCCATGGTCGGCGCCGCCCTGCTGCCGCTGGTCCTCGGGCCGGCGGAGAGCCCTGAGGCGCGGCGCATCACCGTTGCACTGGTCCTGCTCGCCGCCTCGGTGATCATCACCGCCTGCTCCATCGCCAACGACAACCTGCAGGACCTGAAGACCGGCCAGATCGTCGACGCCACGCCTTGGCGCCAGCAGGTTGCGCTGATCGTCGGCGTCGCGGTCGGCTCGCTGGTGATCGTGCCGCTGCTGTCGCTGCTCTACGGCGCCTACGGGTTCGTCGGGTCGTTGCCCCGCCCCGGCATGGACCCGGCCCTGGCGCTCACCGTGCCCCAGGCCTCGCTGGTCACCCAGATCGCCGACGGCATCGTGGCCCGGACCCTGCCGTGGCCGATGCTGCTGATCGGCTGCGCCCTCGGCGCGGTCATGGTCGGCCTGGAGGTCGCCTTGAAGCGGCGGGCGTTCAGCTTCCCGGCGCTCACCGTCGGCATCGGCATGTACCTGCCGCTCTCCGTCGAGATGACGATCGGGCTCGGCGGCCTCCTCGGCTTCCTGTGCCTGCGCGCCCTGCGCCGCAGCGGCGCCGATCCCGAAACCCTGGAGGCTGCCCGCCGGCGGGGTGTGCTGATCGCCTCCGGTTTTCTGGTGGGCGAGAGCTTCGTCGGGATCGGCCTGACCGCGATCGACGCGGCCTCCGGCCGGTCCTCGACCCTCAGCCTGGCCGGGCAGGATTTCGCCCAGACCGCGACCTGGTTGGGCGGTGCGGTGTTTGTCGGGGGATTCTTCGCAGCGATGCGGTTCATCCGCGGTCCCTTCGCAGAACCTTCGCAGAGAAGACCCGTCGGGACCCCCAAATTCCGCGCAGAGAACCGTTGACAGCCCGCGCCCGGCCTCCCTATACCCCGGCCGCTGGTCGCTGCCTTCCGGGGCACGCGCGGCTCGTGGCGGGGTAGCTCAGCTGGTTAGAGCAGAGGAATCATAATCCTTGTGTCGGGGGTTCAAATCCCTCCCTCGCTACCATTGATTTTCGAAGCCCCGCCTCGTGTCGAGCGGGGCTTTTTCATGCCGCGATGTGAGATACGCGCAGCTTCACGCTCGCCGCAAGGATGAACGAGTGTAATTCGGCGGGCCGGACCGGCTTTGACAGGATCGGGACATCCGTCCTGCCGGGATCCTCCTGCACGCGCCCCGCAGCGTGGCCGCTGATGACGACGACCGGCACGTCCCGCCCCGAAGCGTCTTGCACCGCCGCGATGCACTCTGTCCCGGTCACGCCGTTCCCGAGTTCGAAATCGGTGCGCAGCGGCCCGAATTTTACGCAGGTGCTGTGAAGCAGGACGGAGCGAAGGGTGAACTCGAGATCCAGGAGTTCGCAGAGACGGTGTACGATGGGCAGGCCGAGTCCGACGCCCTTGATGTTTTTGCCGCCCCGCTGGCGAACCCGATAGAACTCATCGAACACCTTCGTTTGATGCTCCGGCGCGATGCCCGGGCCGCGATCATAGACCTGGACGGCGCGCCTACCGCCCTTGGGCCGACGACAGGCGATCAGGATCGGTCGTTTGGGCGCGTATTTGATCGCGTTGTTGACGATGTTCTGCAGCATCGTCGTGAACAAGGCGCGGTCGGCCTCCACGATCACGCGGCATGCGCGGCTGTGCAGTTCTGTCCCCGTACGCTGAGCGGCCTCCGAATTCCGGTGCAGCACATCCTTGATGAGGTCATCGATCGCGATGGGTTCGACCCGAGGCTGGACCTTTCCGCTGCCGTCGGCGTTCCCGCCGTGATTGCGTCGTGCGGTCGTCATGGCACGATCAGGTGGTGCAGACGACGGATCAGGCCTCAGGTCGGGGCCTGCCCCGAACTCTGCCGCAGGCCCGGTCCAGTTCAACTATCGGGCTGTCAAACGTCCTTGCCAAGGTTGCATCGAAGCCGTCCGGTGTTTGCCGGGCCGTGCCGATTGCAGCCTTCTGCTCTCGCTTCGGATCCTGAAGCGGCGCTGCAGGACAGCCACCACGGATCGCGGCCGCGACATGCATCTGGCCGCCCATCGCGAGCCAGTTCGCCCGTTCTACGAAATCTCTGATGACATGATCATCTATTCCCAAAACGAATATAGAGAAAGTACCGTCTTGAAATCCGTGATTTGCATCATCTTGTTCCATTTCCACGACAAAATATTGATAATTAAATTTATCGACGAATTTTGCGCCGATTCAACTTGAGTTGTTCCCGAAGGCGTTGCGACGGCGCCGGGGTTGCCGCGTTAACCATTGGAGGAGCCGGCAATGCCATCACCTTTATCAGTCGATCTGCGCGAACGCGTCGTGGCGGCCGTAGCTGGGGGGCTTCTTTCCATCGGGCGGCGGCCCGGTTCGGTGTGCGCGTATCGAGTGCCAGCTGCTGGTCGGCGCGGTTCGCGGAGGAAGGCCATGTCGCGCCCAAACCGACGCACAGCAGCGATCGCCTCCCAGCGATCCAGGCCCAGGCCGAGCTGATCCGGTCCACCTAAGAGGCCCGGCCCGAGATCTTTTTGCGCGCGTGGCGCGACGCCCTGGCCGCGCGGGGCGTGACGACCAGCACGAGCGGCCTGTCGCGCTTCCTCGCCCGCCACGGCATCAGTCGTAAAAGGGGGCTGTCTACGCGGCTGAGCAGGTGCGCGCGGATGTGAAAGCCGAGCGCCAAACCTGGTTCGAGGCCATGTCCGATCTCCACGCCGACACGCTGGTGTTCCTCGACGAGACCGCGGCCGCCACCCACATGGCTTGCCGCTACGGACGCGCGCGCCGCGGCGAACGCTGCCGTATGCTCGTGCCGCAGGGGCATTACAAGACCACGACCGTCACCGCGGCACTGCGCACCAAGGGCCTGTGCGCGCTCAGCCTCATGGATGGCGCCGCGAACGGCCAACGCTTCCGCCGCTACGTCGCCGACACCCTCGTCCCAGTGCTGCAGCCCGGCGACACCGTGATCCTCAACAACCTGCAGTCCCATAAAGTCGCGCGTGCGCGAGGCGATCGAGGCGGTCGGCGCGCGGGTCCTCTACCTTCCGCCCTACAGCCCCGAGTTCAACCCGATCGAGCAGAACTTTTCCAAGCTGAAGCACCTGCTCCGGACTGCGGTCGCCAGCACCATCCCCGACCTCTGGACGCCATCCGCGACGCCTTCGCCTGCTTTACCCAGGCGAAGGCAGCAACTGCCTCACAGCCGCCGGTTACGAAGACGACTTGGCACTTCCTACAGGATCGGGCACGGCTCCAGGCGAATCATCCCGAGCCGCCGGAGGTGCCGATGAAGCAGATTGAGGCCATCATTGCGTGGACGCCCACGCGATGGGCGGAGCTGAAGCCTGAGACGGCGGGGCAGGTCGTCGTGGTGCCGGTGCCGGACGAAGCCGGCACAGCCAAACGCTACATGATGCGGGCGGGTGCCAGCTCCTCCGTGCTGGCCGCTTTGTCGGAAGAGGCGCGGATCGCCAGGCTGTTCATCGATTTCCAGACGATCGTGGTCCGCGACGGCCTCGACCCCCAGGACGTCCACCGCGCCTTCCTGGCGATCGACGAGTACCGGTTCCGGATCGCGCCGGACACCGAGGGCGCCGAATTCGAGGACCCGCCCGAGGAGGATTAGAGTTTCAGGCCCGGCAGATGCCCGGTCCGGGGACCGAAGATCGAGACCAAGCGTGACCAGGCGCGGCGATCTTTCGTGGCCCTCGCGATCAACGGCCCGTCGTTCAGGGGCTGCGAAGCGGAGCCGAAGCTCTAGGAACACCGGTCGCGTGCAAGGTTTCGCTCTATCGACCGGTTTCGATTGCAGCCTCGAACGGCTGCCCCGCGTACGGGCCCGCCTTGCGCATACCGGATCGACGGCAAGTTCCCCTAGATGTTCTCGACGCTCGCGCAAGCGTGAGAATAACGAATACACTTTCCCGAGACCCGCCCTATCTTCCGGTTGTGTCCTGACACTGCCGGAGGCCGGCCATGCCTGTATCCCGTCGTGCCGTCATCGCGGCCGCCGCCCTCGTCCCCCTCGGGGGGCGCCTGTCCCGGGCCGCGGAGCCGCTGATCCGGCGGCCGATCCCGTCCAGCGGCGAGATGGTACCGGCGATGGGGATCGGGACGTCGCGGCGCTACGAGGTCGAGCCCAATGCCGAGGCGGTGGCGCCCCTGAAAGCCGCAGTGCAGAGTTTCGTCTCGCTCGGCGGCTCGGTGATCGACACCGCGCCGAGCTACGGCACGGCCGAGGACGTGCTTGGCCTGATCCTCGCCGAGCCCGGCCTGCGCCAGAAGATCTTTCTGGCCAGCAAGGTCGACACCCAGGGCCGCGACGCGACGCTCGCCGAGTTCGAGCGTTCCCTGAAGCGCATGAAGGTCGAGAGCCTCGATCTCGTGGCGGTCCACAACCTGATCGACGTGAACGAGAACCTGGCGGTCCTGCGCGACCTGAAGCGGGACAAGCGGATTCGCTATGTCGGAGTCACGGTCTGGAAGGACGGGCAGCTCGACGCCCTTGAGGGCGTGATGAAGCGCGAACCCCTCGACTTCATCCAGGTGAACTACGCCATCGACAACCGGGCCGCGTCCGAGCGCGTGTTGCCGCTCGCCGCCGAGAAGGGCGTCGCCGTGATGACCAACGTGCCATTCGGCCGCGACCGCCTGTTCAAGGCGGTGCAGGGCAAGGAGCTGCCAACGGTGGCGAAGGATCTCGGCTGCACCAGCTGGCCGCAGGTCTTCCTGAAATACGTGCTCGGCCATCCGGCCGTGACCTGCCCGATCCCTGGCATGGCCAAGGTCGCCTATGTCGAGGACAACCTCGCCGCCGCCCGGGGCCCGCTTCCCGATCCGGCCCAGCGCAAGCAGTTGGAGACGTTCATCGATGCGGTCTGATCGCACCACGCGGCGCGCTGCGCTCGCCCTCGCCGCGGGCTTCTCCTTGGCGGCCGCCCTTCCAGCGCTGGCCCAAGACAGTCCCAAAAAGATTCGGATCGGGGTGATCGGGGCCGGCAATATCGGCGGCACGATCGGCACCCTCTGGGTCAAGGACGGCCACGAGGTGATGTTCGCCTCGCGTCATCCCGAGACTCTGGCGCCGCTGATCGCCGAGCTCGGGCCGAAGGCCAAGGCCGGGACGCCCGACGAGGCGATCAAGTTCGGCGATGCGGTGTTCGTGGCGGTGCCGTACAAGGCCTATCCGGACCTCTCCAAATACCTCGCGTCTGCGCTCGCCGGCAAGGTCGTGCTCGACGCCGGCAACGCAACGCAGAAGCGTGATGGCGCGCTCTACGACGAGGTCCAGGCGAACGGCATCGGGGCGACCTCGGCCAAGTATCTTCCAGGCGCCAAGCTGGTCCGGGCGTTCAACGCGGCCAACTACAAGGTGTTCGCCAAGGCCGGCGCCGATGGCGGCAAGGACCGGCCGGGCGGCCGGATGGCGATCCCGATCGCGGGCGACGATCCGACCGCGCTCGAGGTGGCCGAGGGCCTCGTCCGCGATGCCGGATTCGACCCGGTCGTGGTCGGTTCGCTGAAGGACGCCGACAAGTTCGCCATGGGCTCCCCGGGCTTCGGCCATGAGGCGACCGCGCCGGAACTGCGCGAGAAGCTCGGGTTGGGGAAGTAAGGGGCGCGTGGCTGAGGCTTCGACTCCCCGCGGCCCGCTGGCGCGCCTGATCGACATCCGGCCCGGCGAGGGCCAGGCGCTCGCCTGGTCCTGGGCCTACATCTTCTCGATCCTGGCCGCCTATTACGTGCTGCGCCCGATCCGCGACCAGATGGGCGTGGCCGGGGGGATCGAGAACCTGCCCTGGCTGTTCACCGCCACGCTGGTCGGCATGCTCGCCCTCAACCTGCCCTTCGCATACCTGGTGAAGCGCATGCCGCGGGCGCGGTTCGTGCCGATCACCTACCGGTTCTTCGCGGCCAACATCGTCGCCTTCGCGCTGACCCTGTACCTGGCGCCTCCCGACTGGGGCATCTGGATCGGGCGGGTGTTCTTCGTCTGGCTGTCGATCTTCAACCTGTTCGTGGTCTCGATCTTCTGGGCCACCATCGTCGACGTGTTCTCGAACGAGCAGAGCAAGCGCCTGTTCGGCTTCATCGCGGCCGGCGCGACGCTCGGCGCCATCGCGGGCTCGGCCACCACGGCGATCCTCGCCAAGAACGTGCCGACCTGGGGCCTGATGCTCTGCGCGGTGGTGCTCCTCGAAGTCGCGGTGTTCTGCATGCGCGGGCTCGCCGCCCTCTCGGCGCGGCTCCACGCGGTGCCGGGCAGCGCCGATATGGCCCATGACGGCCAGGACCGGACCATCGGCGGCAGCGTGCTGGCCGGCGTCACCCGCACCCTGGCGTCGCCCTACCTGCTCAACATCTCGCTGTTCCTGCTGCTGTTCTCGGTGACTTCGACCTTCCTGTATTTCGAGCAGGCCGGCATCGCCAAGAACAGCTTCCCGGACCGGGGCGCCCAGACCGCATTCTTCGCCAGCGTCGACCTTGCTGTGAACGTGCTGACTTTGGGCGTGCAGCTGTTCCTGACCGGACGGATCGTGAAGCGCCTCGGCGTCGGGGTCACGCTGGCCTTGCTGCCGGCCTTCAGCGTGCTGGGCTTCGCGGCCTTGGCCGTCTCGCCGACCATCGGCGTGATCGTGGCGTTCCAGGTCCTGCGCCGGGCCGGGAACTTCGCCATCGCCAGGCCGATCCGGGAGGTGCTGTTCACCGTGGTCCCCCGGGAGGACCGCTACAAGGCCAAGAGCTTCATCGACACCGTGGTCTATCGGCTGGGCGATCAGGTCGGTGCGTGGTCCTTCACCGGTATCCAGGGGCTCGGCTTCGGCAGCACCGGCATCGCCGGCGTGGCGGTGCCGCTCTCCGTGGCCTGGCTGCTCAACAGCCTCTGGCTCGGCCGCGCCCAGGATCGGCGGCGGGCGGCTCTGGACGTTGATGGCACCGAGCCCGCGCCGGTGCCGGTCGCGACGCCGCGCCCCGCGATCTAGCGGGTCTCAATGCGGCCCGTTCAGGCGTCGGGGCGGGTGTCGACGGCCCGCCGGATGCGCCATACATCGCCCGGGTGTTAAGCGGCGGTTTACCATGAGGCGCGAGGTCTCCGGATCGGCTCAGCGGGGGGCAGGGACGGCATGACGTATGCGGCGCAGCCGGTTGCAGGCTCGAGATTGCGCGCCCTGGCGCTGCTGGCGCTGCTGGCGGCCGCCCCGGTCCCGGCCGTCGCGGAGGAGCCGCTGTTCATCCGCATCCGTCCGTCCCCCGAGGGCGAGCGTGCGGCACGGGAAGCCCTGTGGGCGCGCCGCCAGGCTCATGCGCGCGCGGTGATCAAATCCGTCTGCACCGGCTGCCTCGGGGCCTGGAAACCGGAGCCGTCGCCGCCGCCGGCTGCGACCCCGGGTCCCGTGCAGGCCAGGATTGCGGACCTGACGGCACCCGCAGGGCTTGAAACCGACACCGGCTCCGGGGCATCCGGGCCAGCTTCCGATCCATCGCTTCCCGAGAGCCAACCATGACGCAAGCGCACCCGACAAGCGGCGCCGAGCCCGAAGTCGATTGCCCCGTGAGCCTCGAGGTTCTGGGCGAGGTCTACCGGGCCGACGAGTTCGACCTGCCGATGATCCTGGAGCAGATCCCGCCGCTCAAGCGCGCCCAGCTAGCCGCCTACCTCTACGGCAAGAGCCACATGCACAAGCTCGGCCTCAAGGTCGCGCGCTCGTGCGACCGGGAGGACCTGATCCGGGTCGCCGGCGAGATCGGCTCGGTGATCCATGGCCAGGCCCATCTGAAGCCCGCCAAGCCGGCGCCGACCGCCGCGCCGGAGCTGCGCGCCAAGACCCTGCCGGGCCAGAAGAAGGTCAGCCTCGCGGGGGCTCCGGCGAAGCCCGCGATCAGCCTCGGCGGCTCGGCCAAGGTCCGCAACTTCGATTGACCGTACCCGCGTCTGGCGCGGGCCTTGCGCGGCGATCCCCAGCCTGAGACGGGCGCATGCGTTGCGTGCGCCCCGACCTTCGGATAATCGCCCGCGATGAACACCGACCACGACAAGATCCTGATCGTCGATTTCGGCTCTCAGGTGACCCAGCTCATCGCCCGACGGGTGCGGGAGGAGGGGGTCTATTGCGAGATCGTACCCTTCACCAAGGCCGAGGCCGCCTTCCGCGAGCAGAAGCCGAAGGGCGTGATCCTGTCCGGCGGCCCCGAATCGGTGACCGTCGAGGCGAGCCCCCGGGCACCGCAGCTTGTGTTCGAATCGGGCGTGCCGGTCTTCGGCATCTGTTACGGCCAGCAGACCATGGCGGCCCAGCTCGGCGGCGCGGTCGAGGGCGGGCACCATGCCGAGTTCGGCCGGGCCGAGGTCGAGATCCTGGCCGATTGCCCGCTGTTCAACGGCGTCTGGCACAAGGGCGAGACCTACCCGGTCTGGATGAGCCATGGCGACCGCGTCACGAAGCTACCGGACGGCTTCACCACCGTCGCGATTTCAAAGAACGCGCCCTTCGCGGCCGTGGCCGACGCAGCGCGCAACTACTACGCGGTGCAGTTCCACCCCGAGGTGGCCCACACGCCCCACGGCGCCCTTCTGATCCGCAACTTCGTGCGCGACATCGCCGGTTGCTCCGGCGACTGGACCATGGGCGCCTATCGCGAGGAGGCGATCGCCAAGATTCGCGAGCAGGTCGGCTCCGCGAAGGTGATCTGCGGCCTTTCGGGCGGCGTCGATTCGGCCGTGGCGGCGGTGCTGATCCACGAGGCGATCGGCGACCAGCTCACCTGCGTGTTCGTCGATCACGGGCTGCTGCGCCTCGGCGAGGCCGAGCAGGTCGTGGCCCTGTTCCGCGACCACTACAACATCCCGCTGGTCCATGTGGAGGCGAGCGGCATGTTCCTCTCGGCGCTGGACGGCGTCAGCGACCCGGAAGTCAAGCGCAAGACCATCGGCCGCCTGTTCATCGACGTGTTCGAGGCTGAATCCAAGAAGATCGGCGGGGCGGCCTTCCTGGCGCAGGGCACCCTCTACCCGGACGTGATCGAGAGCGTGTCGTTCACCGGCGGACCGTCCGTGACGATCAAGAGCCACCACAATGTCGGCGGCCTGCCCGAGCGCATGAACATGAAGCTCGTGGAGCCCCTGCGCGAGCTGTTCAAGGACGAGGTCCGCGTCCTGGGCCGTGAGCTCGGCCTGCCGGACGCCTTCGTCGGCCGCCACCCGTTTCCGGGCCCGGGCCTGGCGATCCGCTGCCCCGGCACGATCACGCCGGAGAAGCTCGAAGCCCTGCGCAAGGCGGATGCGATCTATCTCGACGAGATCCGCCAGGCCGGCCTGTACGACACGATTTGGCAGGCCTTCGCGGTGATCCTGCCGGTCAAGACGGTGGGCGTGATGGGCGATGGCCGCACCTACGACCACGTCTGCGCGCTCCGCGCCGTCACTTCGGTGGACGGCATGACCGCCGATTTCTACCCGTTCGACATGGCCTTCCTGGGCCGGGTGGCGACCCGGATCATCAATGAGGTGAAGGGCATCAACCGGGTGACCTACGACATCACCTCGAAGCCGCCCGGCACGATCGAGTGGGAGTGACGGGCGAGCGTTGTCACGAGCGCCCCCTCCCACTCATTGCCCGCTCAGCAGCAACTCGGCCGCGATCACCCACATGGTGAGCGCGATCACGCCTTCGAGCACGCGCCAGGCGACCGGCTTGGCGAACAGGGGCCGGAGGATGGCCGCGCCGAAGCCCAGCGAGAAGAAGAACGCGACGGAGGCCGTCATGGCACCGGCCGCGAAAGCGGGTTCCTGGCCCGGGAAGCGCGTCGAGATCGAGCCGATGAGCAAAAGGGTATCGAGATAGACGTGCGGGTTGAGCCATGTCAGCGCGAGGCACGTCGCGAGCGTCCGTCCCAGGCCCGCCGCGGATCCCGGCGCGGGTCGCAGCGCCTCGGTGGCCGCGAAGGCCGATCGGAGGCTGCGCGCCCCATTCCAGATCAGGAAGGCCGCCCCGGCATACAGCATCGCCGGCCTCAGCCAGGGGGCGAGGACGACGAGGCTTCTGAAGCTGGTCACGCCCACCAGGATTAGGAGCGCGTCGGAGGCCGCGCAGGTGGCGCAGACCAACGCGACGTGCTCGCCCCGCAGGCCCTGCCGGAGCACGAACGCGTTCTGCGCGCCGATCGCCAGGATCAGCCCGGCGCTGACGGAAAAACCGGTCAGATAGACTTCGAACACGCGCTGTGGCTCATCGAGGGTCGAAGGTTCGCGCCGTCGTCACTTCACATCGTCATGGCGAGCGCAGCGAAGCAGACTCAGGCAGCACGTGATCGCAGGACCTAGCGCCACACTGGGTTGCTTTGCTGCGCTCGCACTGACGGTGAGGATGGCAGATCTCATATAGCCAAGGCTGCAGGGGAAGCACGATCGCTTCCGGTGGGCCGGCACAGGCGATCGCTCTGCAGCCCGACGCCATGCGCGCTCTGCACACATCGCTCACGGCCCGCATAGAACCGCCTCCAGGGCTGCCATGGCCGGCCGGTAGGCGGCGAGGTGCAGGCCGTCCCGGAGCGCGCCCAGCTTAGCGTACCCGGTGTCACCGTCGCGCAGCAACGCGAATGGGTCGGCGAAGGCGCAGCCGAGGCGGGTGCACAGGGTGTGCAGGCGTTGCGAGTAATCCGGCACGGCAGCGGCATCGAGGAAGCGAGCGCTTTCGCGGCCGATGGGGGGGAGGGCGGTGACGACGACCCTAGGGCTCAAGGCCTGCAGGCGCTTCACGATCGCTTCCGCACTCACCTCGAAGCGTGCGGCCGCCTCGGCCGAGCGCGGGTTGTTCTTGAGCAGGATGTCGTTGGTCCCGATCGTCAGCGCGGCGACTTTCGGATCGTGGCGGAAGGCTAGGCCGGCGAGGTGATCCTGATAGGCCGCGGCGGTCGCGCCGCTGAAGCCGCCATTGACGAAGTCCAGGCCGCAGGGCCGCTGGCCACCGGGCTGCAGTTCCACTTGGGAGTCGCCGGCCCAGAACATGTAATCCGCCGGCGCCTCATCCAGGCTGACTTGGACGGCGATGCCGCGCATCACCGCGTAGGCGCGAGCATCCGCGGCGGGCTTGTGCAGGTGCCATCCGACAAGCCCGCCGAGCGCCAGCAGAACCAGGCCCGCGAGGGTCGCGAAAAGAATCCGCCTCACGGTTCGGCGCCGGCGCGGTCGACCTGCGCCTCGGGCCGGGAATCCGTCGTTGCGTAATACGGCTTGATGTCGAGGAGCGGCGTTCCGTCCAGGCAGTCGAGCCCGCGCACGCGCAGGGTGTCGCCCGCCCGCGCGATCAGCTCGACCACCGACAGGGCGATCGGGTTGGGTCGGGCCGGGGAGCGCAGCGAGAAGGTCCCGCGCGGTCCGTCGGCGTGGCGCGGCTGCTGCACGACTAGGCCGCGAGTCGCCCGATCCATCCAGTAGAGCAGGATCAGATGGGTGCAGCCCGTGATAGAGCGCAGGCCGGGCGCGTAGGCCGCATCCACCTCGACGGTGCAGACCGCGTCGCTCTGCAGGCCGTTCTTCGGGCAGTCCTGCCGCGCCAGCCAGGGGGTGCGCAGCCGGCCGATGAAGTACAAGCCGGCATCGAAGCGCGCGGGCAGCGCCGCCATCTCCTCGCCGGGACGGATTCCGAACTCGTCCGTGCCCATACATCCTCGCTCCAAGAACGCCGGGTTCTCGGACAAGCGCCGTCCAGCCGCAAGCCCGGGTCGCGCGGCCGGGCGGGGCGGTGTAGATCCGGGCCGGGGACGGGAGGGTTCATGATCGAGCGGGAATTGCGTCCGATGCAGGCCGTCGCCGATGCCGGCAGCGCGGTCGACCGTCTGGCCGAGCTCTACGACGGTGCCGCCGAGGCCCTCCGGCAGGCGCTGGAGCGCTACCTCGCGGGCGGTCCGCCGCCGGACGCCACCGAGCGGCTCGCCTTCCGCTATCCCGAATTGCGGATCAGCTACCGCCCCGCCGGCCCGCTGCCGCGGGTGCGGCGGGCGACTGCCAAGCTCCAG
>NZ_LHCD01000048.1:0-33588 GCF_001262595.1 Methylobacterium sp. ARG-1 | reverse complement strand
AGTCCCGCAGGCGACGCCAGCACGTCATGCCCGAGCCATACCCCATCTCGGCCGGCAGCATCTCCCAGGGCAACCCGGAACGCAGCACGAACAGGATGCCGGTCAGGGCGGCCCGGTTCTCGATGGGCCGTCGCCCGCCCTTCGGACGCGCCCGAGGAGGCGGAAGCAGTGGGGCGATCTCGTCCCAGAGATCGTCGGGAAGGAGCGCGCGAGCCATGCCACACCAACGCACGCCGACCCTCACGGTGCCGTTTTGTTAGGTGCTCTAATACTACAGTTGCGTATCGAAGCGTGATGTGATCCGCTGTTCGTCTGTGAGAGCGGAGGCTTGGCGATGTCGGTGGCGTCCTGGTCTGGTTCGCTGTTGGCCTGGGAGCGGGAGCTCGCAGCACTGAAGGATCGCGTCGGGCTGTGCGTGCGCCGGCCCGAGTTGCGAACTTCGATTGATCACTATCTCGACGGGCTTCTGTCCGGCGTCGAACGCAAAACAGGCTGGCTTCTGGCCGAGCGCGCGGGTGAGGCGCGGCCGCATCGGTTGCAGGCCGTACTGGGACGGGGGCGGTGGGATTCGGACGCGGCGCGCGATCTCGTGCGCGCCTACGCTGTCGAGGCTCTGGCCGACCCTGACGCGGTGCTGGTGGTCGACGAGACCGGCTTTCTGAAGAAGGGCGCGCACTCCGTCGGCGTGGCGCGGCAGTACTCCGGCACGGCGGGGCGCATCGACAACTGTCAGGTCGGCGTGTTCGTGGCCTATGCCAGCCGCTACGGCCAAGCGCTGATCGACAGGCGGCTATTCCTGCCCGAGGCCTGGGCCGCCGATCAGGCCCGGCGCGCCAAGGCCGGTGTCCCTGAGGCGGTCGAGTTTGCCACCAAGCCGACGATCGCGCGCGCGTTGATCGCCGCCGCGCTCGATGCGGGGCTGCCCTGCGCCTTCGTGCTGGCCGACGCGCTGTACGGGTCGGACAAGCGGCTGCGGATGATGCTGGAGGCACGCGCGCAGCCCTACGTGCTGGCAGTGCGCAGCAACGAGCGCTTGATGACGATGGCGGATGGCTTCGCGACCCACGACGCGTCCAGCATCGCCGACGCGCTGCCCGCCTCCGCCTGGCATCGGTACGCGGCCGGAGAGGGTGCGAAGGGGCCGCGGCTCTACGATTGGGCGCGGGTGCGCCTGCTGCGCCTGCAGACGCCGCCCTGGGACCACTGGCTGTTGATCCGGCGCAGCCTGCGTGATCCGTCTGAACTCGCCTACTACGTCGTGTTCGCGCCCACGGAGACCACGCTGTCGGAACTGGCCGGGGTGGCTGGGCTGCGCTGGACGATCGAGACCTGCTTTGGCACGGCCAAGGGTGAACTCGGCCTCGATCATTGCGAGGCGCGCTCTTGGGACGGGTGGCACCGCCACATGACGCTGTGCATGGCCGCACTCGCCTTCCTCGCGCGGCTGCACGCTGAGTTGGTTCGCGTCGCAGCTGGTAAACCGAACGAAAGGAGTCCGGACGCCGTCGTCGAGGCCGCCTGAAGCGCCGTACGCCCCAGGGGCCGACTGAGCATCTGCTGCCGCTGTCCGTCCCGGAGATCAGGCACCTGCTTGCCCGTCTCGTTCTTGCCTTCGCCCCCGTGCGCGCAGTGCTGCTGGCATGGTCCGCCTGGGGACGACGGCATCAGACTGCCGCACGGGCAGCCCATCTCCGGTCACGTCAAAAAATGCAACTGTA
The DNA here is from genome assembly GCF_001262595.1 of Methylobacterium sp. ARG-1. Taxonomy (NCBI): domain Bacteria; kingdom Pseudomonadati; phylum Pseudomonadota; class Alphaproteobacteria; order Hyphomicrobiales; family Methylobacteriaceae; genus Methylobacterium; species Methylobacterium sp. ARG-1. Next base: position 31,870 of record NZ_LHCD01000048.1, on the reverse strand, counting down.
GTACTAAGCTCATGGCGAAACCACCTTGAACCGCCCGGCTCCGGCTGCGGCGGTTTTTCGTGCGGCGGGCTCAGATCATATCCTTGCGTTCCGGTCTCGCAGAGACACCTTGATAACTATTCCAGCTCACTACTGCACCGCAACAGCGGAAGCCGTGATGCCAAGTGAAAAACCCACATGCCCCGCCCTGTGACAGCGTCCTCAACCAATTTGGAGACCACAATCCTCGTAGGACGAGCCGTAGCGCTTGCGACATGGGATGCGCACGCCGCTATGTCCGGCGTCACCGTGGCGGTCGCTTGCCAACCGTAAACGTCTGGGCTGCGCATGGCCGCCTAGGCTCGTCTGAGCGTCCTTCCAAAAGATACCAGCCCGCCCGGTCCTCGAGCACGTGGCTTCTTTGTCAGATCGCTGTCGTCTTCGGCGGCACGAACACCTTGATCTCGGCGCCATCGCCGTGCGCCTTGACGATAGCTTCCGAGCCGCGATCGGTCGGCCAGACCGCGACGATCACTCCATCGACGCTGCCGTCCTCAGACCGAAAGGGTTGACCAACAAAAAGGTGCTGCCGGAAAAGCCTCATGATCCCGCTCCGCGGTGCTGTGTCTCGACGGCTTTCGAATGGCTCGATGACGTCAATGGTTCCGCTGGCGCGCTTGTGGGGCTGATGGCCCGCCACCTGCAACGGCCCGGCACACCTCCCAGGGATTCACTTAGCCCCGCCGGCACCACCGCGCGGGGCTTTTTGGCTTCAGGCCGACGGCGCCGCCAGCAACTTCATCGGTTCGGCGGTGTGATTGGGCCTCGGTGCCGGCGCCGCAGGATCTTTGAGATAGCCCGTCCGCCCCTCTGCGAATCCGCTATTGATGAAATGCACGAGGGGATTGTGACCCGAAGCCGCAACATCCGGATTGGCTGCCAAGTAGCCCGCGGTGCTGAACCCGGCGCTGGGATCGCGTCCCTCCTTCCAGCCTTGATGCAGATAATGGCGCAGAGGATCCTGACCTGCCGCGCGCACATCCGGATACCAGAAGAGATAGTAGATTGAATCGAAGCCAGGGAGCAGGGTCCTGATCAGCGATGGACGTCTGTCGAACGGGTTGGGTAGGCGCAGCTTCATGATGGACCGGACGGTTTGAGACACTCGCTCGATCCACCATTGCGATCCTCATCACAACCCTAGCCCGCTCCCGTGCCGCGGCGGGGCAGGCTCTTTGATGCCGCGCGCCGAGCTCAGAACGTCCGGAGCGCGGCATCTGCACGGCTCGATCAAAGCGCAATCTTGATCGCTAATTTGGAGTAGGCCCCTGATGGTAGGCACGATCAGGCGACGGGTCTGACCATCGGTCGGGCGTGTTGCTCCTCGAACTGCACGAGGCTCAGGTACCGGAGCGCGGAGTTCAGCCGCTTGGCGTTATAGACCTCGTCGATGAAGCGCGGTAGCTCGGTTGCTACATCGGCGAAGGTCTCGAACGCCATCGGGTCCCCCCCCCCCCTCAACCTTGAGCGTCTTCATGAAGCTCTCGGCCTTGGCGTTGCCGTAGGGATTGCCGCGCCGGCCCACCGAACCGACGATCCCGTGCTCGACCAACACCTTCCGATAGGCCGTGGCAGCGTATTGACTGCCGCGGTCCGTGTGGTGGGTCAGTCCCGGTGCCGGCCGACGCCGCTCGATCGCCGCGCGCAGAGCCGCGAGGGTCAGGCGGGCGTCGATCGACCGGCCGAGCGCGTAGCCAACCACGCGGCGCGACCAGGAATCCAGAATGATCGCGACGTAGACGAAGCTGCCCATCACCGCGACGTAGATCAGATCCGCGACGAGAGAGCTGGTCGGGCCCATTCGGCACGATGTCCCGGGGCCAGGTTCGGGAAGATCGGGCTCTCGTGGTCGCTGTCGGTGGCCGTGACGTAGCGGCGGCGAACACGCTGCTGCAGGTCATGCGCGCGCATGAGGCAGCGGACCTTCTTGTGATTCACCCGCCATCCCTGTTGGCATAGGGCCGCTTGGACGCGACGCTAGCCGTAGGCTTCGAACGCGTCGCAGATCGCCGCCATGGCCTCAACGAGGGCGGTGTCGTCGGCAGCCCGCGTCGGAGCGTCGTAATAGGTGGAGCGCGCCAGACGCATCAGCCGGCATCCCGCAGCGACGGAGAGGCTGCCGGGCCGGTGATCACGGACGTAGGCCCGCTTCTCGGTGGCGGTCCCTGGCGCAGAGCCCCTTTCAAAAACTCAAGCTCAAGCGCCTGCCGGCCTACGAGTCGTTCGAGCGCGGCGATGCGCGCCTCGTAGGCTTGGATCGTGTCGGCGGCGGCCGCGTCGTCGTCGAACGCGCCGGTCTCGTACTTCTGCACCCAGACCCACACGAGGTTGCGCGAGAGATCGTGGCGCTTGGCCAGGCCGTGCAGCGTCTCGCCGGACAGGTACTCCTGCGCGACCTGGCGCTTGAACGCGACGCTGTGGGAACAGTGTCGTGCCATGGTCTTCATCCTTCGAAGACCCGGCCATCCGGTCAATCAGCCCCGCCCAATCCGTCCACCATCAGGGGCCCAGTCCAAATCGACGCTCTCCTTTGAGCGGAATCAGCCGTCTGCATAAAGCCGGGCCGTCAGCTCACATACTGCGACGCGCGCTTAGGTGGCTTGTAAGCGTTGTATGCAAGACTAAGCCATTCGAAATTCAAGGGGCAGCTTCATCGGCAACTCTACGGATCTTTAAAGGATCCTTGGCCGAATTGACGCTCGATTCAACGTTATATACGAACGCATGGTGACCGTTACCAATGCCGGCGACCTCCAGATCTTTTCTATATGATTCCGCTACAACGGTTCCTATTATTTCGTCGCCGCGCATGACCTCAAAATGAACGGACCTATCGGGGAATAAAATATCCTGCGCCCATCCCGCAACGATCTCGTTGTTGCAAATCTCTATAAAGCCACGCAAACCGCAGCATAATACAGACAGATCTTTGGGTACAGACGATGTTTCTTGACAAATATTTCCGGCCGAATTCGATGCTGCTTCCGAAATTGACGTCTCAGAAAGATCAATCTGCCAGCTAATGACTTCCTTGAGCAGCGGCGGCCAAACAATTTCATTCTCGTGAAGAACGATTGCAACACGCATCAAAGTTGATATACGATCTTTGGATACGTGCCTGTTCAAAATCCTATCAAACATAACTGCATTTGCAAGTTTATCAGACAGCCTGATTATTTCTGCCATCTTAAACTCAGTTGGGGTAGATTCAGACATCGCCACTTCGACCAAGCGCCTCTCGTCGTACCAAGCCGCAACCGTCGTGGCGAAACGCGCAATTAAATGACTGCCGTACCTTACGGCATCGCGAGCGCCTTTTGAAACGAAACTGAGGTTGGGGGAAGTTGGTTAATGATTTGTTACCGGACGATGGAGTCGCGCCCACTCGATGAGCTGCTCAGCTGTCTGTTACCAGTTTTTGTGAAGCGTTGAGTTTATCGCCGCCCCGCGTCGTTGTTCGGCGAATGTCTTACCACGTTGGTTCCATCTCGGGACTTGTACGCGCCTGAGCCCAGCACGGGTCAGTAATTGGCCGGCAGCCATTCTGCCTTCCAGCCACGTTGCGTATCGGCTCACCTCGAGGTGGCCGGCTCAGCGCCGCGGCGGGCTTTTCCTCGCTGACTTCGCCCGGCGCGCCTTCGCTTTACCCGCCCCAGAACCGCTCGCTCACTCGCTTAGCAAGTGTGCTATGACGGCTGGCCTCCCATCATTCTTGCTAGGAATTATGATGCGCCGTCATTGGAAGAATATTAGAGGCGCATCAGCCGCTTTAGCATTGGTATGCGCGCCAACGTTTACTGGTGCCCAGTCGGCGTTGCCTCGGGCGCAACCTCCGACCGCCAATGATAATTTTTTAGAAGGCGCGCAAAACACCTATGTGCCCCTCATATCGCCAACTTTCCGCGGAACTACTAGCGCGCAAGCCCTCTCGGTCAATGGTCCGGTGGTTTTTGGCGGCCCGGCTGGAGCCGCGCCGACGATGACTGGGCTTGGATATCAATTTCATGCCCGCCGCTACGCCACCGGTACGGTAAGTACCGGTGTTAATCTCAGTCTGCTCAACGTTGAGGGCGACAACGCTGTCGTCACTGGGGCGCATTTTCTCAACGTGCTGGCCGTACAAAATGCGGCCTTCGGCGGCCCCGACGTGCAGGGCGGCCGGCAAGCAGTTCAGGCTAGCGTCAATCAGACCGCCGTCACAAGTGCTCGAAATGTCAACCGTAACTACGTGGGCATCTATGCCGGCGCATACTCCTCCTCTGGGGATGGCGGAAGTGATCTTGAAGCAGGGGCCAAGGGCGCCTACTTCGGGATCAATCCGGTTTGCATCCTCAATGCTGGGGCGATTAACACACTCAACTGTTCGGCCGCGGAAGTGAATGTCGCGGTCAAGTCGGGCGCCAGCACGAACTACAAATCCGGCGTCCAGATCGTGCAGCTGCCCTTCGACAAGGTGCAAGGCAAGCGCACAGACGCGGCCCTCTCGATCTCAAACCAGCCTGGCGCAGTCGGCTGGAATGATGGCATCCTCTTTGGATCGCAGAATGGGAAATATCCGATAGTTCCGAATGGTTACCTTCTGCGATCATCTGGTCCTGGCGTCGCCAACGTCACCATCACCGCGCTCGGCGTGATTCAGACCAGCAATCTTGCGGGCACGGGCAACCGCCCGATCTTCGCGGGCCCAACCGGAACCCTCGTCCTCACACCGCCCGCGGTGCCGGCTTCGTCAACGACGGACTGCACAGTCGGGCAACAAGCTTCTGACGCGAACTACGCCTACTTCTGCGTTGCTACGAACAGGTGGAAGCGCGCGGCCCTGTCGACCTTCTGACGCCGAACCCTCTCCCCTCAACCCCGCCGTTCCAACCTGCTTGCCGAAAGCGTGACACGTAGCCATTACCGCCAGTAGCCCCGACGCATTTTTCGACTGCGAGGACTCCGCTTAGACCATGTCGTGGTGGGTTACAGAGCATCGGTCAGGGCTATACCTTGGCAGATTCGGCGAGGATGTGGTCGATCATGGCGGGGCTCGACTTCCTCAACTCGCGGATGACCGCTCGGACGATTTCCTCTACCTGAGAGGATGCGGGCGATCCCGAAGTTGATGCTGGATCTCGTCGGAAGTGATCTCGCACAGGCGCTGAAGCCCATCTTCGCCGAAAGCCCAAACGCCCGGACTAATAATCTCTTCCAAAGGCACTGTTTCCCGGCCGGAGATCCTCGAAGCACGGCGGAACGCGGGCCGATGCCCCCTGCTGAGGTCCCGCATGGTCTCGCGTAGAGAGCCTGTTGCCGCTGGGCAACGGCGGACGGCGCTGTGAGCGAGCGCCGAGGTTGCACCTTTACGATAATAATGCGCTGGGCTTAGCTGTGAGAGAAAGTCATTCTTACGCTAAGCGACGCGAGCAGATGGAATTCGTCGTCATTTAGCTGAAGGCAGAACCTTATATCCCTCCCAATGGAGCGCCGGTGTTCATGAATGTCGAGGGTGTTTTGAGTAGTCATGTGCGACCCGCATTCCTCCAGGGTGTCGACTTCTTCATTACTTTCGATGCTCCAGCAAATCCAATCAAAGAGCATATCCAAGAATTTTCCGGGTGGTATGCGGCTACGAAAGACATTTATCCAGATATTTACGCAAATGGTCATAAAATTGAAAATGTATCTTATTACGAAAGAGGCGATGTTAGTGAATATGCTCAAGGATCGTTCAACAAAGCATTAACGTTCCATCTAGACGTGGCACGTTACATGACGCCCGAGCAAGGGGCTCTAAAACTTGACGTTATTTGGGATGGGCAGCTAATTGAGCGGAAACTTTACAGGGTCAGCTCTGACGTCTTAGCGATGGAGGACAAGCACCTCGTCGCATTTATGCATATGCCAAAAGCGGGCGGCACAAGTCTTCGTCGCGGCCTTGAGCAGCAATCCGCTGCTTATAAGATGCTTTCCGTGTACGACGAGGGCGGTTTTATTCGGATCTCCGATTTGCAGTTTCTGTCGAAATCCGCGCTCCAGCAATACGATGCGGTTTTCGGGCATTTTAAATATGGAATTCACAAAAATTTTGAGCGCAAGACTCGATACATTTCCATGATCAGAAACCCATACGACCTTGTGCTTTCATACTATTTCTTCGCTAAAACCGTACAAAAAGTCCCTGATATATTGGCGTGCTCTGACATCTACGAGGCGGTGCATGGAGGCCTCGGCCCATTTTTCGATAACGTAACTACTCGCACCTTTGCTGGCATAGAAGATGATGTGGCAGTAGACGGCTCGGTTTATAAATCGGCAATGTCCAATATTGATAATGACTTCGAATTCATTGGGGTATCGGAAAATTCAAAAGCTAGTTTTTCCAAAATCGGCTCCTATTTAGGCCTCGAAATAAATCACGTTATTGAGAATGTTACGCCTCTGTCCAGGGAGTTCGAACTTCTTGATGTTGGGAGATTTCGAGCGTTCGTGCGGCCATACATTAAATATGACTTGGCACTGTATGAATACGTCTTGGATAAATTCTGGGGGGCGGGTAACTGCACCGAAGGAGCAGCATGAGTTAGAACGTGGCGTCGAGCAAGCGAGCGAGTGGGCTTTCCGTTTCAGCATTCATTCGCTCGCGCCGCGGGTGCCATATTCGACCTCCCGCCCACCGTGGCTTCTTTGCGCGAACAGATTGAGCGCCGGTCCAAGCTCGCTCGTCTCGCGTGCCGAATGCCTTACACCAACCAAATGGGCGGCGATGCGGACGAACGCGCTGTCGTTCACCGACCAGTTCGGTGCCGAGGCGCATCGGTTCGGCTGGACGGCGGAGCAGCTGCCCGGCGTGCACCCTGAGACCGGGACGCTGCGGGTCGATCAGTGCGGTGCCTGATTGTCTCCGGAAGCTCGGCGCGCGGCGTCGAGACGAACCGCGCGTTGTTCGACGCAGCTGACAGTGGTGGAATCGGACCCCGGCTTTCCCGTCCGAAGCGCGGGCCTCAGCCGCTGCACTGGCCTTCGCGAAGCTCGTTACACGGGCCGGTCGATCGCCGTCAGGCGGGCTGGCCGGCGGCATGCTCGAACTGCACCTCGCAACGATCTACCCGCTGTCGATGGCAATCGTTGCGTTTGAGGCCACCTGCCTGGAATGACCGACGAACGATGTCACGCTTCGAGACCGGGCTCGGATCGTGCGGAAGCGAGAGATCCCGCCGAGGAGCGAAAGAGTGTCCAGTTCCGGTTGGCTTGTTGGTGAAAAGGCCCTGGCCACGCATCAATGACGCGTTGGCGTATCCCCGTTAGGGATGAACACCTGCAGAACTTGGCGAGTAGAGCGTAGCTGAACTAGGGCTTCTGAGCCGTTCTCGACGGGCCACAGCTTGATGATAACGCCACCGATCTTGCCGTCATCAGAGCTATAATACTGCCCGACTCCCAGGTTTTTTCGCAACAGCTTCACAATCGCCCTCCGGCTTCGCGATTGCTCGCGCCATGCCGATAATCAATAAATGTGTCGGAGCGTGTCCGCTACGCTAAGTTCTCAGGCTTACGCGACTTCAAGCGCCATTTTCCGATCAATATTCCGTGATCCATCATCCGCGACATCAGCCCCTTGAGCAGATGAGAGCCTCGCCAACTTAGAGATGAGTGACGCGGCAGATTTTTGGATCGTGCACCCCTCTGTCTGAACTACCACATCGGGTGTCTCCGGAGGCTCATAAGGAGCGGAGATGCCGGTAAAACTGGAGATTTCACCGGCTCGGGCCCGGTGATAGAGCCCCTTCGGATCGCGTGCTTCACAAACCTGCAGCGGCGTATCGATAAAAATCTCAAGGAAAGGCACGTCGCCAGCGATGCGGCGCGCCATTGCCCTTTCTTGACGGAAGGGCGAGATGAGCGAAACGATCACGATCAGCCCGGCCTCTGCCATAAGGCGCGCAGTCTCGGCGGCGCGGCGGATGTTCTCGACGCGATCCTCGTCGCTGAAACCCAGATCGTTGCTTAAGCCATGTCGCAGGTTATCACCGTCGAGCACCATGGTGTGACGCCCGACCTGCATCAGCGCATGGTCCACCGCATTGGCGACGCTCGACTTACCCGCACCGGACAGGCCGGTGAACCAAGCGATCACCGGACGTTGTCTCAGCGCGTGCCACCGTTTCTCGCGAGGCTGCAACGCGTGCCAGGTCAAGTTGCGGGGGGCCGCGTCACCGAAACGCTGGTTCATGAAGCTACCGATCGTACAACTTAAGGGTAGCTTACACGGTTGTGTGATAACGAATGCGGTAAAAAGGGCACGGTGCCGTGCACTAATTTCGCCAGTTTGAGGGCGCGGCAGACGATTTGGCTCCCGACCGTATCTGGTATCGCGTCGCGCTGACCGCCTCCATGATCGGAGTGCCTTCGTCGTCAATGGCGCTATGTCGACGAGATGATCATGCGCTGGCGGGCGGCATCGAGCCGCTCGTCGTCGGACTGGTCCGGCATCTCGGCCGCGATCTCCTCAATGATCTGGCGTGCGGCGGCCTCGTCCAGGCCGAGCCCGCACGCGAATCCGTCCAGTCGCCGCATCATGTGCTGGATCGCGGCTGCGCGGTTTGCATTGTCAGACATGGGCAGGGGGCTGGCCTACGGTGCTTACTTCAACGCCGAGAGCAAACAGGATTGGTGGCGCGTGTTGATCGCCACCGAGCCCCCGCTCCAGTTCGCTAATCGAGCCCTGCGGGATGCCGAGCTGCCTATCGTCTTGCGACAGCGCTGATTCGCGACGTCTGTTGCGTATGAGCAGGCCGATAGGCAACGGCGGAATGCCGGATCGGGCGGCTGCAGTCACCGCCTATCCCTTCACCGGATGCGCCATCAGGATCGCGGTGCGCGCGGCATGTTACTTCTGCTGCGGGGTCGCTGGACGTCGGCAATAATCAGGGTGGCGAAGGTGCTGGCCTGAATGGCGGCCTTGAGGTCGGGGACGTATCCCTCGGCCAGAGCATAGGGGCCATGTGATACGTTCGAGAGCACCGCGTCGACCGCGGCATTCACCTCCTCATCGCTGACGTCCTTCGATTTGAAGAGGTCGGAGACGGTGGGATTGGAAGCCATGGCGAACCCCTACGGCGAGAGGGGAGGGGCGTCGAATCGGTGGGACCTCAGGGGCAAAAAACCCGATGATTCCGTGCGGGGTTTGCGAGTCCCGCCTTGGCCTAAGTCATTGATGTATCAGGCCCGGCGCGGTCCCCTTGGGACCGCCGAAGCGCCGTAGCAATCGGCCGAGGCCGTGCTCGCCGGTCATCTGCGGGCTCTCGCCGCACCACAGCCCTTCGATATCACCTCCTCCGACGGCCAAGTGGTCAAGCCGTAGTTCAACGGCTGCACGATCATCGCCCCCGACGCCCCCGATTTGTCCGAGCGGGACTACCCCCTGGTCATCGGCCGGATCGACATCGTCGCCGGCAAGCTGATGGCGATCACGGTCTATCGCCACGACCGGCACGTGATCAGCGGCACAGTGGTCCCGGCGGCCGGCGATGCGTCGGCCGGCGGAGGAGCGCCGGGACGGGACGTTCATCGCGCGCTGGAGCGCCGGCGACCTCATTCTCTGGGCAGTGAAGGACCTCAACGCCCGGGACCTGCGCGGCTTCGTCGAGCTGTACCGCGCCCGGACCATCCAGACGAAGTGACGAATTCCGCCGGCGCCCGGGAATGACTTCGTAGGGAAGCGGGTTCTTCATCCTGTCAGCCGTATCGATCCGACGGGGGTCGCGCATGATTGCCTGGACCGACCGAGACCTGAACCCGGCCTGCGGGTCCGGCGACCCGCGATTCGCCGGCGAGGCGGTCCCGGTGGAGGCCGCGCTCTGCTGGCTGATCGAACATTTCGAGCAGGGCGTGGCGGTGACCGACCGATCCGGCCACCCTTCCTTCCTGAACGGCGCCGCGCAGGCGCTGATCCGCCGGGGCCTTCTGCGCCTCCGGAACGGATGCCTGTGCAGCGCCACGCCCCAGCACGGTGCGGCGCTCGGCCGGCTCATCGCCCGCTGCGCGGTCGGCGCCGGCGGCTCGATCCGCCTCGTTGGCGAGACCGGCACGCTCCTGATCGCCGCCTGCGCGATCCCCGGAAACGCCGTGCTCCTGCGCATCATGGACCCCGATGCCGCGCCGCTGCCGGATCTGGGCGCGCTGCAGGACCAGTTCGGCTTTACCCCCGCCGAGGCGGCCCTGGCCACCGATATCCTGGCCGGGAACGACCTCGCGGCGAGCGCGGCCCGGCGCCGGATCACCCTGCATACGGCGCGCGCGCATCTGCGCCGCCTGTTCGAGAAGACCGGGACCCGCCGACAGGCCGAGCTGATGCGACTCCTGCTGCTCTGCCCCCAGCCCGTCCCGACAGCCGGTAACGCCCATGCCGGAGAGGTCAAATTCAGATCCTCGCATCGCTCAAACGGGTGATGCGGCGCTTTTCAGATAGATCCACGCTCTCATCTGTCGATACGCGGTATTCAATTCATATTCGTTCAGACGGAGAGCGGGAAATGATCTTGGATATCCTGAAATCCATCCAGACCCGTCGCGCGGCGGCGCGCAACTACCGCGTCCTTTCCGCCCTGGACGACGCCGTGCGGTGTGATGTCGGCCTGGACCGACGCACGCTGCGCGCCTTCTGCGACAACGGCTGCCGCCATCACGCCGCCACCGGAAGCAGGCCCGGCACGGGCCTGGCGATCCTGATGCCCGGCAACCTCGCGCCGGCCCTGCGCTGAAGGCGGGGCCGACGCGCGCGCTTGCCGAAGGCGCTCCTGTCCGTTTACTGGCGGGGATGACCGCCACCGGCAGGCTGGACCGGCTCCGGGCCTCGAAAGGTCTTCCGGCGGTCGGAAGGATCCAGGGGCGATGCGTGCGGCACTCGGCGGGACGGACGACCTGATCGACCTGGCGGCGGGCCAGCCGTGGCATCGCCTGGATGCTGAGGCGCGACGCCCCGACCCTACCGGGATCGTCCGGCTGCAGGTCGATCTCGGCCTGCGCTTCCCGATCCATGCCGTCGCGGGCGCCGGCGAGGCCCCGAGCCTCGCGGTCTCGGATGACGGCCAGGTCTGGTCGGAGCTTCCCGTTCGGGCGAGCCCGGACGGGGAGGGGGCAGCGCTTGTCGAGCCCTGGGCGTGCGCGTGGGCCCGCTATGTCCGCGTGAGCCGTCCCGTCGGGCGCGACATCCCGACCGTGCAGATCTGGTGCGATCGCGCGTCGTTCGACCTGATCACCCTGCGGCACGTCCTGGGCGCGTCCTTTGACATGGCCGGCGAGCGGCCGGGGACCAACCCCTACGTCACCTACAGCTTGGTCAGCGCCGACCGGCCCCGGTCGCGCGCGCTCGTCGGGCTCGCGCTCTACGAATGCGGTGCCTTCGGCAATTGCCTGATCCAGTGCCTGCTGGCGATCGGCATCGCCCGCAACCTCAACCTCAAGACGGTCAAGCTGCCCGCCGCCGACCGAAGCGAGGTGATCGCCCTGTCCGGGCCCGTGACGCTCGGCGGCATCACCTTCATCCCGGGCTCCGAGCCGCTGCCGCCGGACGGGTCCTACCTGTCGGGCATGTATTTCGACCTCGGGATCCAGCGGCTCGCCGGCACGCTGGGCCCGGAGGAGACAAGGGAGATCGTGCGGACCACGATCCGGCCGCTGTTCAGCCGGCTGCCTGCGCAGATCCCGGACAAGCCCGATGACGAACTCCTCATCCACATCCGCTCCGGCGACATCTTCGGCACCTGGGTCGCGCCGCAATACCCGCAACCGCCGTTGGCTTTCTACCGGATGGTCATCGACCGTCTGCTGGCGGAGGGTCGGATCGCGGCGATCAAGCTGGTGTTCGAGAACCGGCTCAACCCGGTGATCCCGGCGCTGGAAGCCTGCATCGCGGCGCGCGGCGTGCCGTTCTCCATCCAGAGCGGCGCGCTGACGGACGACGTCGCGGCGCTGATGAACGGGCGCTACCTTGTGTTCGGGCTGGGCACCTTCGGCCCGGGGGTCTGCCAGCTCTCGGACCGGATCGAGCAGGTGTTCTACTTCGCCTCCGGCTGGCCACAGCACTTCAAGAGCATCCCGACCATCGGCAAAGTGATCGAGGTGCTGGACGTGGCCGGCGGCTACACGAAGGTCGGCGAGTGGGACAACTCGCCCGAGCGGCGGGCGCTGATGCTCGACTACCCGATCGAGAACCTAGCCTTCGACGACGCCTGACCGCATGCTATCGGCGCGCCTTGCCGAAGGCCGGAAAGTCGGTGACAAGCGCCGCGAGCCATCCCGGAGGATCGATTTGGCCAGCGCCGTCCAGCCCTCGGAAGCCTTGCGGGTCAACGCCTTCGGGATGCACCGGGCCGAGATCCTGATGCAGCAGCGGCGCCACCTGCGCGACCGCCGCAAGACGCTCGTCAGCTTCGCCGCGAAATACCACTACGTGGTGAGCCAGCGCCGCCTCGTCGCCGCGGCCGCCGCCACCGGGGATTTCGATACGATCGAGAGCTGGTCGCCCGACCGGCTGAGCGGGACGCCGTTCTACGAGGCGCACAGGGCGATCCTCGACCGGTCGCGGGGCGCCGGGAACTGGGCCTGGAAGCCCTACATCATCGCCGAGGCGCTGGCGCAGAGCCGCGACGGCGACTTCATCGTGTTCACCGACACCGGCATGCAGGCGATCGACGACGATCCGCTGCCACCGGTCGCCCCGCTCCTGACCTGGCTCGCCGGGTCCGGGCGCCGGGTCGCGGTGGGCGTGCTGCACGGGAAGCCGCAGCGGGTCTGGACCAAGCGCGACTGCTTCGTGCTCATGGAGTGCGACGCGGAGCGCTACTGGAACGCCGACCAGATCCAGGCCACCTGGATCGCCTTCATGGTCAGCTCCGAGACCCGCCATCTGGTCGCCGAGTGGCTGCGCTATGCCGGCGACGAACGGGTGGTCACCGACATCCCCAACCAGATGGGTCTGCCCGATTTCGACGGCTTCATCGACCACCGCTTCGACCAGAGCATCCTGTCGAACCTGATCTACAAGCTCAACGTGGAGATCCCGCCCCTGCGGGAGGCCTCGAAGAAGATCAAGACGCTGATCGGCGAGCTGGAGATGGACACCCTGGTCTCGGTCCGGCCGTCCGAGAACATCGCGCTGGACAAGGCCTGGCGCGCCAGCTCGGCCTCGCCCTGGTCTGGGACCACGGGCGTCTACGGCGAGCGGACCACCGGCGACCCATCGTTCTTCTTCCACACGGCGCTGGAGCCGAATCCCTGGTTCGTGCTCGATCTCGGCGCGGTCGAGCGGGTCTCGGAGATCCGGCTCTACAACCGCTGGGGGCAGCTCAGCGAGCGCGCCCAGATGATGCGGGTCTGGCTCGGCGAGACCGAAACCGATTACCGCCTCGTCTTCGACGCGGTGGATGCCGACTGGCATCCCGGCATCCCGCTCCATCTCCGCTTCGACAATGCCCGGTTCCGGTACCTCAAGGTCGATCTCGACGAGGAGCAGGTCCTGCACCTCGACGGGATCGAGATCTTCGCGGCCCGCTGAACCGGCCGGCCCGAACACGGGCCACACCACGAATTGTGACGACACGCATGACGATGGCGACCGCATGAGCAGCGCCCGGGCCGGCGACAGGCCGCTCTTCCCGTTCGGGCCGATCCTGTTCTTCGGCGATTCGGTGACCGCGTCCTGGACGGCGCAGATGCCGGAAGCCTTCTCCGGGCCGCAGACCGTGGCGCGCGGAATCCCGGGGCAGGCGACCCGGGACATGGCGCGCCGGCTCCGCTCCGAGATCGCCCTCTACGGAGCCCGGGGGCTCCACCTGATCTGCGGTTGCGACGATATCCTCGGCGGCAACCCGGGGGTCATGCTCGACGGCATCGTGGCCGACATCCGGGCGATGCTCAGCGACACGCGCGACCTGTACGTGCGCAGCTGGGTCGGCTCGATCCCGCCGGTCGACCCGGCCTCACCAGCCGTTACCGGGCGGCGCATCGAACTCATCGCGCAGGTGAATGCGTGGCTGCGCGACCACGTGCACGAATACGGCGCCGCCTTCATCGACCACGATCCCCTGCTGGCGACCGAGACGGGCACTCTGAAGCCGGCATTCAGCGACGACGGCGTGCGCCTCAATGCCGCCGGCAACACCGCGCTCCAGGCCGCGATGCTGGCCGCGCTCACCGCCCCTGGCGTCGATCAGATCTGGCCGCCGCCGGAGAGCGAGGATGCGGCCCGGCGGCGCAAGTTCCTGCACCATTTCGGCTATCTCGACTCGAATACCCGCCACCCGAGCCCCTACATCCAGTTCGCCGGCAAGCCGGGGGCGAGCCATTACGGCGTCCCGTTCGACGCCCAGGGCTTCCTCAACGCCACCGCCATCACCGCGTACAAGCCCCCCGGCGAGACCCGGGTCTTCGTGGTCGGCGACTCGACCACGATCGACGGCGGCACGCTGGCCAACACCCTGCCCGGGCGCCTTGAGCGGGTCCTGCGGACGGACGGGCTCGCCAGTGCGCGGGTCTACAATTTCGGCGTGATGTCGAGCTGCCTGACGCAGATGACCCACCTGATCTGGTCGAGGCTCGTCGGCTACCAGCCCGACGCGATCGTGGTGATGAGCGGCAGCACCGACCTGTTCCAGCCCTGGACCTACGATCCGCGGCCCGGCTACCCGTACAACGCCTTCATCACCGAGCGGCTCTACGACCATTTCTTCGACACGCACGATCCCCGGGCGCGGGAGGACGGCTTGTCCTACGACGCGCTGGTCACGCTGATCTACGAGGAGCTGAAGCGGCTGCGCGCGGAGGTGGGCTGGCAGACGCCCGGCTGGGAGGATGCCATCGTCCACCATTACCAGCGCGCCGCGCACCGGCTCACCAAGCTGTCCCACGACCACGCCGTGCCGATCGTGAGCGTCCTGCAGCCGACTGTGCTGCGCAAGCGCCACCTCACCGAGGTGGAGCGGAGCGTCGCCTCGGGGGCGTTCCTGGCCTATCTCGACCGCCAGTACGCCAAGCTGGAAGCGTTCACCGCCGTGCTCGCGCGGCGGCGGCCCTACCGCAGCACCTTCACGGCGCTCGATCTCAGCGGTCTCTTTCGCGATCGGGAGGAGGGGACCTTCTACGACATCGTCCACTACGACGATCCGGCGCGCGAGATCGTCGCAGCGCGATTGGCGACCGAGGTGATGCAGGTGCTCGACCGGCCGCGCACGCCGTTCGAGCGGGTGCGGCGCCTGCTCGGCGGGAGCCGGTAGCCCGCCGCCTTACCCCTGGCGATCGGTTCGCTTCACCCGATGCGTGAAGATGATCGACAGCCACGGCACGACCTCGTGCTCGACCTCGATCGACAGCAGCACTTCGAGGTGGAGCGCATAAGGAAGGGTGAGGCGGAAGCCGCAGCGGGCCTCCTCCATGGTGGTCGGCATGTCGCCCAGCACCGCCGCGATCACGTCGGGCCGGTGGACGTCCACCCGTATCCGCTGAACCTCGCCGTCGACCTCGGCGATGAGCGTCGCCTTGGCCCGGCTCGCCGAGACGACCCAGCCGGAGAGCAGCACCTGTCCGTCCTGGATCTCGGCCCAGACCCGGTCCTGGGGCGATTCGAGGTTCGCCCGAGCGAAGGAATCCGGAAGCTCGCCGTCGAGCTCGGCGATCGTGCAGCCGACCTCGTATTTCTCGAAGCCGCGCCCCTCCCCGAAGATCTGGGCGAACTGCTTCTGGTACTGCGCCACCCGGGCGTTCTTGATGTCCTCGGGCAGGCCCGACCACTGGCCCTTGTCCTGGATCGTGTAGACCGACAGGAGTTCCCGCAGGAACGCGATACGGCCCTTGTCGGCGACGTAGAGGTTCATCAGCCAGTCGGCCGCCGCCACGTTCTCGTAATACGCCTCCGGCACCCGACGCAGGGCCTCGGCGCGGTAGAAGCAGCAGGAGAAGTTGGCGGTGAGCGGCGCGTTGGCCAGCACCGGGAAGCTGATCGTGCCGGTGGGGTAGCGGCCCTGCTCGTCGTGCGGCACGAAGGACCCGGTCGCCGGATAGTGCAGCAGGACCCAGTTGAAGCACATGTCGAGGGCGCGGTCGTTGCGCAGCACGCGCATCTGCATCGCGATCTTGCGGTCGGACAGCCAGTAATCGTCGGCCTCGCAGAAGGCGATGTAGCGGCCGGTACAGGCGCCGATGCAATCCTGCATGTTGCGCAGCATGCCGAGATTGCGCTCCCGGGGCCGCACGGTGATCCGCTCCGGATCGCGCAGCCGGTAGGATTCGACGATCTCGGGCGTCCCATCGGTGGAGCGGTCGTCGCCGATCACCACCTGCAGTTTGAACAGGCCGCGCTGGGCGAGCACCCCGTCGAGGCAGCGGCGGATGTAGCCGGCATGGTTGTAGGCGGTGACGATGACGCTGACCGTCAGCTGTTCCTCGAGCCAGGCGCGCAGCGCCGCCGGCTCGCCGGAGAGATCCTCCGGCGCGTCGAGGCCTATATCGTGCAGGGCCGCCCGGGCGATGTCGGGATTGGCGTCGATCAGCGCGCCGAGGCTCGGGACGTCCTCCTCGTCGAGATAGGCCTCGGCCAAGCGCCGGAAGATCGCCTTCTGCGAGGCCTCGTAGCCGGCGGCGTAGCGCCCGCCGAAATGGCCGCGCAGCGTCCGGAAGAACGCGATCTCGGAATTGCCGAGCTTCTTGTGCCGGGCGAGCTCGGTGGCGTAGGTCGCCCACATCCCGGCCGCGTGCTTGCGGTAGACCGCCATGACCTGCGGCAGGAAGCCGATGCGCCCAACCTCGGCATGCATCAGATGGACGTACCAATCCCCCGGGGCGATGCCCTCGTCGAGCCGGAAGGGCTCCTCGCCGTGATAGCGCCACCGATAGAGCACGCTGTTGGTCTGGACGAAGTTGTGCGCGACCAGGTCGGACAGCGAGGGCTGCGGGCTCGAATGCGTCGGATAGATCTCCTCGACGCCGGGCATGTCCTCGTAGAGAACCCGCACCGGGTGGAAGCAGAGGGTGAATTCCGGATTCGCCCGCAGGAAATCCACCTGGCGCTGGAGCTTGCTCGAATCCGTCCAGTAATCGTCGCCCTCGCAGATCGCGACGTACTCGCCCTGGCAGCGGGCCGCGAGGTCGGCGAAGTTCTTGTTCGGCCCGAGATTCTCGGTGCGAAGAACCGCCACGAGGTTGGGATGGCGCGCGGCGTAATCCGCGATGATCTCCGCGGTCCCGTCGTTTGAGCGGTCGTCGCCGACGAGGAGCTCGAACGGGAAATCCGTGACCTGACCCAGGATGCTGTCTAGGGTCTCGCGGATGAACCGGGCTTGGTTGTAGGTGATGCACAGGACCGACACGACCGGCCGGTTCCAAGCCGGCGCGGGCTCGGATTCGGCGCGCGCGCGGATCCAGGCCGCGAACGGGTTGACGAAGCTGCCGTCGAAGGTCTCGTCCGGCTCCGCGGTGAAGTCCGCCCGCGGCTGACGCCCGAGGCGGGCGCCGTATTTCACGTAATGTTCGAGGGGCGAGAGGTCGGTCAGGCCGACATCGGGATAGCGGGTGGCGTACCAAATGTGGTCGAACCGGCCGCTGCGATAGATCGTCGAGAAATCGTCCTGCCACGGCTCCAGGGCGGGCTTCGCCGTGTTCGCACCCGGCGCGGCGTCTCCTGCACCGTCCTGCATCGATCAGATTCCTCGAACGCGCGCCTGGGGACCGCTTCCTTCGACCGGTCCCTCAGAGGGTGCCGGGAAGGCGTCCTTCCTCGGAGCCGTGGTTGTAATAGTGCCGCGTCGGATCGGCGCCGGCATTCGCGACGTCGTCGTTGCAGGACAGGTAGAAGGTTCGGTCGAACAACCCGGAAGTCTCGAGCCAGTCGAGCATGGTCTGCTCGGGGACGACCGGCGCCCGGTCGGGGCTCGCCGCGGCGGCCCCACGGTAGAGATGCACGAACTTGGCGATCCGGGCTGCAACCTCCTTGGCGGGGGGCCGGCGCACCGAGGAGGCGACGACGCTCGACTGCTCGCCGGGCCGCCGGCGCTGGAGGTCGGCCTCGGCCAGGCGCACCAGCCGGGCCATCTCGCCCTGCGCTTCCTTGAGCCTCGCCTGCGTCTCGGCGAGCTCGGCCCGCAGCGCGTCCACGTCCTCGCTCAAGGGTCGGCTCCGTCTCAGTCTCGACGTCCTGCGATCCGGGCGCGGGACCACGCGGCGGGATCGGCCGGATAAGGCGCGATCAAGGCGCCCGCCGCGTGAAGCGGGGTGATACGATCGGCTCTGGGACCGGTCAACCCGGAAGAGGCCCGGCGACAGGCCTCAGGCGACGGCAGGCCTTCTGCCACGGGCGGCGCCCGATCTTACCCGGCGACGGGGCGCGGCGCGGCCGAGCTCTCGACCAGCGGGCCGGGGATCGCGGCCTCAGCGTCGACCATCAGGCGCGCCTCGTGGCGGCGCATGAACATCCACAGCGCCACGGCACCGAACAGCACGAAGGCTAGGAGCGCAAGGCCCACGGGACCCATGACGTTCTCGATGGAGCGGCCGCACAGATACGCGCCGAAGCCCATGATCGAGGCCCAGGCGACGCCGCCGACGGCGTTGAAGACCATGAAACGGCGCGCATCGAGCTTGTTCACGCCGGCGAGGACCGCCGCATAGGCGCGCAGCATCGCGGTGAAGCGGCCGAAGAACACGATCTTCCCGCCATGCCGGCGAAACAGGTACTGCCCGAGCTTGAGCCGGCCGTGGTCGAGCCCGATCAGGTGGCCCTTGCGCAGGAGCAGGGGCAGGCCCCAGCGGCGGCCGACCCAGTAGCCGGCATTGTCGCCCAGGATCGCGGCGGTCGCGGCGATCGCCACCACGAGGGCGATGCTCAGGTTGCCGGTGCTGCCAGCATAGGCCGCCGAAGTGAGCAGGACCGTCTCACCCGGGAGGGGTAGGCCGGCGCTCTCCAGCGTGATGATGACGAAGATGGCGATGTAGCCGTAATTCGCGATCAGGTCGGCAATGGGCAGATCGTGCAGGAAGGACATGCGGTCTCCTCGCGGATCGGAGGGCTGCCCTGTCGGCGAGAAACATGGCCGCTCCGGGGCGAAGCCCGAAATACCTGGCCGGACGCCGATCGGCTGTGCCGGCGAGCACGACGGCTCTCGGGCTTCGCCGGCCTCAGCGGGCCGGATTCGCCAGATGGGCCCGCATCCAGTCGATCGTGCTGGTGAGCCCTTCGCCCAGGCCGACCCGGGGCTGCCAGCCGAGCTCGGACCGAATCAGCGTGGTGTCGAGCACGTTGGCCGGCACGTCAGCGGCGCGGCTCGGCTTGTACAGGCAGGGCAGGCGCTCGCACCCGAAGGCTCGCTCCAGCTCGGCGATGATCTGGTTGACGCTCAGCCCCGTGCCGCTGCCGACATTCATCACCTTGTGGGGGCCGTCATAGCCGACAGCGGCCAGGAAGGCGTCGCTGACATCGTCGATATGCAGGAAATCGCGCACGACCTCGCCGGTGCCCCAGACCTCCAGCGGCAGATCCGCGAGCACGCGGTGGATGTAGCTGCCGATCAGGCCCTGGTGCCTGTTGCCGAGCTGGAACCGGCCATACGGGTTGGCGATCCGCAGGATCTGATAGTTGATCCCGTGGAGATGCCGGTACAGGTGGAGGGACTTCTCGATCATCAGCTTGCTGATGCCGTAGGCCGAGATCGGCTCGGTGGGCGCCTGTTCCGGGATCGGGGTGGCGCGCGGGATCCCGTAGATCGCGCCCCCGGAGGACGCGAACACGACCTTCCTGATCCGGGCCGAGCGGCAGATCTCAAGGAGATGCAGGGTCGCGATCGGCGCGGCGGCCAGTTCCGCTGACGGGTCGCGGTTTGAGCTTTCGGGGATTGATCCGGCGATGAGGTGGAAGACAAAATCCTGACGCTCGACCGCGTTGGCGATGCCGAGCCGATCGGCAAACTGGCCGGTGACCCGGGCGACGCGCCGGTCGAGGACCTCGGCCTGCGGTTGGCTGCGGCTGAAGCAGGTGACTTCGGCGCCGGCTTGCGCCAGGCGGTTGCACAGGTTCAGGCCCAGGAAACCGGCACCGCCCAGCACGAGGCAGCGCGCTCCCGCGAGAGCCGAAGCCGTTAAGCCGGCTCCGGCCGGATCGACCGGCGGTCCGTCATCGCCTCGATCGCCGCTCATGGGCGGAGTTCGGCGCTCGGATGCGCCGGGATCGGGCCTCCCGGCGCGTCGGACCCGGCTGGGTCCGGGTCCCGCGCTTCGATCATGCGCTCCACCAGGGCGAGGGCGGCGTGCTGAAGCGCGCGGCGCGTCGGCTCAAGCGGCACCTTCCCGTACGCCCGGGTCGCCGCGTAGGCGGCCGCATAGGCCGCATCCCAGCCGGCGGCGAGGATCGGCGGCCCGGCCTCCTCCAGGGCGTCCCGGACGGTGACCCAGGCGGCCTGCTGGGTTGCATCCCAGGCCGCGGCCCGAACCGCGGAACCGGTCTGCCGCAGGGTGAGGTTGGCGACCGCCGCCCGCTTGCGGACGCGCTTCAGGTGATCGCACAGGGAAGCGAGATCGGCGACATCCGTGAGCTCGGCCCGGTCGGCGAGCTCGTCCGCCTCGACGTTCAGCTTGGCGAGCCGGAACCAGGCTGGGACGTGGGTGCGGACGAGCCAATCGGCGACCATCGCGATGCGCCGGTGCTCCATGGCCTCCGAACCGTTCGTCCCGACGAGGCGCGGGACCAGCGGGAGGAGCAGGCCGTCGCGCTCCGCCTGCGGCAGGCTATCGCCCCAGGTCCGGATGAAGGCGGCGATGCTCGGCGAGGCGCAGGCGGGCTGATCGGAATGGGGCTCGCCGGCGAGGTAGGCTATTGCTTCCAGGGCGCTCAGGCCCTGGTTCGGACTCGCGTGTGGACCGGCGGCCAGGGTTGTGACGCGCGCGAGGCGCTTGGAACCGACGCGCACGGGCTCCGCGCCGGCCGGCGACCGGAGCACGTTATCATCCGGCACGCGGATGGGAGGGCTGTCCGCGTCCGAGAGGGTGAAGCCCGCGGGCTTGCCGGACGCGACCTCGTTTTCCAGGGCGGCGACGGCCGCGACGACCTTCCTCGGATCGACGGTGTAGCTCACGTGGAAGGCGTGTACGCCCGGATGATGCAGTGTCCGGCCGCGCAGGAACAGGATCCGCGCGCCCCCGACTTCGATGTAGCTGGTATAGCCCCGGAAGTTGAAGGCCAGCTCCTCGTGGATCAGGCCGAGGATCCGGCAGCCGGGCCGGCAGAACAGGGCGTTGCTCAGGGCCGAGCTCGACGAGCCGACCACCAGAGCGGCCGAGTGGAACGCGTCGACCTGCTCGAGGAACGACATCGTCTCCGGGTAGATCACCTCGAAGCCCAAGGGGCGTAGGCGCTCGGCGATCTCCTCCTCGTTCACCAGCGCCCGCTGGGTGAAGGCCTTGCGCGAGATGAACAGGCGCCGGTCGGTCCGCTCCGACAGGACTCCGCGCTCCCGCGCGCTCTCGAGGATCCGCTCGCGCACGGCTGCGAAGATGTCCGCCGGCCAGACCGTGTCGTAGAACGGCCGGCCGGGCTTCATGTCGAACGGGAAGAAGGCCGGAACCGGCGCCATGCCGAGAAGCCCGAATTCGACCGGCTTGGGCGGCAGCTTCATCACCGGCCGCTCGCGCGTGTCGAGGAGGCGCAGGATCTCCTCATGCGAGTCCGGCATGTGGTCGTCGATGCAGAGCGGGATCCCGTCCGGGCAGCGCGGATCGTTGTAGGCGAGCATGCGCGGCACGAACTCGCAGAACCAGTGCCCGTAATTTCGGCTCTGCAGGCCGAACATCATGAGCCCGGCCTCGACCGCATGCGCGTCCTCGGGCACTTCCACGAGGGCGCGCGTCGCGCCGAACGCGGCCGTCATGATCTGATCCGGGTTGAGGCCATCCTGCAGCAGGACGTCCCGGCGGCGCGGGTGCGCTGCTAGATCGTAGACGAGCTTATCGCCAGCGACGACGACATTGCTGCGCGGGAATGCCCGGCACCCGTCGAGGAACGCGAGATACTGAGCGGGCATGTCGAGCCCGCCCGATTCGGAGCGCAGGGTGGGCGGCGGCTCCCAGAAGCGCAGTTCGGGTGCCGCGATGCGGCGGGCGGGCCGGATTTCAGTATACCGGGCGCCGCCGGCCGCCGCGAGGGCCTTCACGGAGACCATGTCGTAGGCGGACAGCGGACCGGAGCCGGTGACGTGGCGGGTCTGCGCGTGGAGGGCGATCGCTTCGTCGAAGCGCCCGGCTTCCAGCAGGGCATCGAGCCTCAGGCGGCGAAGGTTCTTCACCTTGCTACTGAGCCGGTCACCGTCTTCGGTGGTCACGCCCGCGTCGCCACCATTCAGCTCAAAGGCGAGGCGGTAGCATTGCAGGCAAGGCCCGGGTTCGTTCCGGCACTCATGCTCCCAACCGAGCCGGAGCAAGATCGCAACGCCGTTCTGGATGAGCGCGGACGCATCGCTTTCGGTACGAAGGCGAGCGACATAGGTGCTGGCCTCGTCGAAGCGGCCGCGTCCGCACAGGTCGCGCAGGCGCGCGATGGCGGCGGCTCTCGTCCAGCGCTCGCGATTGTCGGGGACGAGAGTGCCGATCAGATCGTAGATGTCTGCCGCGGCACCGAGATGATCATTGCCCTCGAGGCGGAATGCGAGCGCCCCCAGGTGCCGCCGCATCGCGGCGCTCTCGGCGCCCGTGCGATCCGCAAGGGCGCGCATGCGTTCGACGATGTCCGAGGCATTGTCGGCGGTCACCGTCCGGATCAGGGCGATGAAAGTCTCCGTCGGCCTCATCATCTGTTCCGCGCCTTGCACGCACTCGCTCATCGGGCAGCCCAACCGCGGGCGGTGTACTGGAACCGACGCCCCGTGACGAGGCACCCGGACCCGGACTCATACGGACCGGTATGGTCACCGACCCTGGAGGGCCCGCGGGGACTCGTGTAGGGCAGGGCGCCGGACAGGCAGGAACTCCCGCGCATGGACGATCACCCGAGCGACAGGCCGTTAGTTGGATCGGGTCGAGCCCGGAGGCAGTCACGGATGCCGGCGCAATGACCGTTCGCCTCGTCCTGTACGGGGCCGGCGCCCTCGCCCGCGAGATCGTCGACGTCCTGGAACGCCTGAACGCGCACGAGACCGCGATCGAGTTGCAGGCGAGCATCGTCGATCCCGGCATCGACGCGCCGGAGACCTTTCGCGGAAAGCCGGTGGTCCGAAATGTCCGCACCTTCGCGGGAGACGATAGCCTGCGCTTCGTCGTGGCGCTGGGCGAGCCCGGGCCCCGGGCCCGGGCGGTGGCGCATCTGCGAGCAGAGATCGGCGCGCAGTTCGGCTCGATCATCGATCCCGGGGTTCTGATCGGCGCGAGCAGCCGTGTCGGCGCGGGTGCCGTGATCCTCGGCCATTCCACCATCACCGCCGATGCAAGGCTCGGCGAGCACGTGCTGGTCAATCCCGGCTGCACGATCGCCCATGACAACGCGCTGGAGGATTTCGCGACGCTGAGCCCCGGCGTCCACTTGGCCGGTCATGTCCAGGTCGGGGAGGGGGCGTTCATTGGAACGGGTGCCTGCGTGATCCCGAAGATCCGGATCGGCGCGCATGCCCTGGTCGGGGCCGGCGCCGTCGTGATCCGGAACGTGGCGCCGGGTCAGACGGTGTTCGGAAATCCCGCGCACGCCTTGCCGGCCCGGCCCCTGCGACGCGCCTGAGAGGAGGGGAAGGCAGCCCTCCGAGCCGGCGCCTTCCGCGGCCGCGCCCGGCCATGTATAGCGGGCGCCGTCACCGGGCGTGCATATGAGGATGGTGGCGGCCGACAGTCAGGACGTGTCTCGACGATGATCCCCGTGCTCATTCCCAGCCTGCCGGAGACGGACGCGATCGTCCCGTATCTCCGCCGGATCGATCAGACGCACACCTACAGCAATTACGGGCCGCTCTCCCGCGAGTTCACAGCCAAGCTCTGCGCCTTCGTCTCCGAGCGGGCCAATGGTGCGCCGGTCGCGGCCACGATCACCGGCAACGGCACCAGCGCCATCGAGCTCGCCCTGCGCTACCGGATCGCGGGGCGCACCGGCCGGCTCTGCCTGATGCCGGCCTACACCTTCGTGGCCACCGCGCATGCGGCGGTGAATGTCGGCCTGGAGCCGTTCTTCGCCGATGTGGATCTCGACACCCTGTCACTGACGCCGGCCATCGCCGAGCGGGCGCTCGCGATGGCGGAGGGCGATGTCGCTGCCGTCGTGGTGGTGAGCCCATTCGGGGCGCCGATCGACACCGCCGCCTGGGAGGCGTTCGAAGCCGTGCACGGCATCCCGGTGGTGTTCGATGCAGCTGCCGCGACGCTCAACCTGCGCCGGGTCGGCGCGCAGCCGATCTGCGTCAGCCTGCACGCCACCAAGGCGCTCGGGATCGGGGAGGGGGGCGCGATCCTCACCACCGATACGAAATTGGTGGAGCAGACCACCGCCATGACCGGGTTCGGCTTCACGACGACCAGCCGGGTCTCGGAGGTGCGCGGCGGCAATTTCCGGATCTCCGAATACGCCGCCGCCGTCGGCCTGGCGGTGTTCGACGGCCTGGAGGCGCGCATCCGGCAGTTGCGCGAGGCATCGCTGGCCTATGTCGAGGGCTTCGACCGGATCGGGGTGCGCATGCAGCCCGGCTTCGGAGCGGACTGGCTGACCATGACGGTCAACGCGCTGTTCGAGCCCGCCGCCGCCAAGGCGGTGACGGACGGCTTCGACGCCGCCGGGATCCAGTGGCGGCGCTGGTACGGCACCGGCTGCCAGGCCCATCCCGCCTTCGCCACCTGCCGGCACGACAGCCTGGCGTGGACCGAGAGCGTCGCCGCCGGCGCCATCGGACTGCCGTTCTTCCCGACGATCACCCGGGAGCAGATTGCGGAGGTCTGCGGCTGTGCGGAGCGGGCGCTGGCGGCTCGCTAGGCGCGTGAGAGGGAACGGTCGAGGACGATGCAGGCGGACTTTCGACGCATCCTGACGCAGGCCCATCGGTCGAACGGCACGGCCGCGCTCGACGCGATCGAGGGCGCCCTCGCCACCGTGGCGGATGACCGGGCCGAGACCGCCGCGCAGCACCTCGCGACCCTGGGTTTTCGGTTCCAGGGCGAGGATAGCCTTGACCTCGCCGCCCGCGCCTACGCGCTGGCGGCCCGGACCTCGCGATCCCGCACCGCCCAGTACCATCTGGCCGCCGTCCGGACGCGCATCGTCGACCTGTGCCGGCGCCAGGTGTTTGACGCCGTGGACGGCCTCCTGGAGGAGCTGCGACAAGCCAAGGCCGCAGCAGGAGACCGCGGGCCGAACGACCCATCGCTGATCCACATCGCCTGGGATTACGAACTCGCCGGCAACGCCGAGGGCGCGGTGCGCAGCTACCTGCTCGCCCGGATCGCCCGGGACCAGCTAAGCGGACAGGCCCTGACGATCGACGGCGATACGCTCGAGCGCAAGATCCGCAACCTGCGTAGCCTGCAGATGACCGCGCTCGCCGAAGGTGGCCGGCACGAGGAGGCGCGGGCGCTGCACGAACGGACGCGCCACGTCCTCGGGCTCGGACCGCTGGGGATCTACGACATCGTCTCCGCCCGTCAGGCCACCACCGAGGGAGAGGGTGATTATAAAGAAATGCTCGGCCCCCGCCGGATTGCGGAGCCGGAGATCCGCTTCCTCGAAGGTCCGGTGGCCCTGACTTCCGATTGCGGCACTCTGAACGCCCCGCCGCAATACATTGCCCGGTTCAGGGACTGCCTGACCTTCCCGCGCAGCAACATCGTACTCCAGGGCAACCGCCTGATCTACGACCTCGCGGCGCACCCAGACAGCGGCGTCGCGGATATCAAGGATGGGAAGAACGCCGATCAGATCATGACGGCCGTCTACGGGGCCGGTCGCGCCCTGGTCGAGGAGCCGGCCGAGGCGCAGACCCTGGATGCCGGCCTGATGTTGTTCGGGCTCCAGAGCAAGAACTACGGCCACTGGCTGCTCGAGTTCGTGCCGCGAATGCTGTGGTTCAACGATTCCGCCTGTCCCTCGAGCTTCCCGATTTGCATCGACGACCACATGCCGGAGACGCATCGGCAGATCGTGGAACTGCTTGACGAGCGCACGAGACCGATCCTGCCGCTTCCGGCGCAGGCGGTCCGCTTCAAGGAGCTCGGAGTCGCCCCAGTCCCGACCTTCTTCCCGTTCGACGCGCGACCGGGTGTGCCGGTCTACGACTCGGTGTGGCCGAAGGATGTCCTCGGCGCCATGCAGCGCGCCGTGCTCGACAAACTGGCAGCGCGCGGTGTTGATCTGCGTACCACCGGGCGGCGCATCTTCCTCTCACGGAAGGGCTTCGTTCAGCGCCAATTGGTCAATGAAGCGGAGATCATCGACGTTCTGGCGCGCCGCGGCTTCGAAGTTGTGTACCCGGAGAAGCTGTCGTTCCTTGAGCAGATCGCCCTCTATCACAGCGCCGCCGTCATTGTCGGATCCGCAAGCTCGGCTCTGACGAACTGTATTTTCTGCAACAACAAGGCTCGCGTCGTCGCGCTGATCCACGAGAACCGATCGTTCAATTTCCGCGGCTACACCAGTATGATTGAGTCAAGTGACGCCAAGGTTCTCTTCATCCGGGGCTCGACGGTCCCGAGCGACAACACGCACCCGTTCCACGTCAACTACACGGTCACGCCAGGACAGGTGTTGCGCGGCCTGGAGAGCGTGGGCGTCGGCACGTAGCTCTCGGATGCTGGAGACGGGAGCGACATGCGGCCGACGGCGACCTTCATCGACCTGATCCGGTCAATCGACAGCGGCAATGCCCCGACCAGGCTCGAGACGCTGGCGGCCCTGCTCAGCGCGGAGCCTCCCTCGGTTGCGCGCGTGGCCGCGACCCTGCGACACCTCGAAGCCCTCGGGTTCCGCCTCGAAGGCGGCGCTCGGTTCCGGGATGCGGCGCGCGCCTACGAGCTCGCCGCCACGATCGTCCCCCGGGATCCTCAGCGCTGGCGATGGATCGCCGCGACAGCGCGCCTGCGCGACTTTGTCGAGCACGCGCGCTGGGACGAGGCGGCGGCGTTCATCGCCGAGATCAGGGCGCGCGAAGGGTTCGAGGCGGCCCTGCACGAGTCCGCCAGAACGCTGCTGGGTGCGGCTTGGGATCACGAGTGCCGTGGCCGGGCGGAACCCGCCATCCAGTGCTACCGCCTCGCCTTCGCCCTCAATGGCGGAGATGCCGGCCTCTCGACCGGGGACGGTCACAGCCTCAGCAGCAAGATCCGGAATCTGCGCATCTTGCAGATGAACGCTTTGGCGGAGGCGGGCCGATACGAAGAGGCTGCGGCTTTGCACGAGAGCACGCGGGCGATCGCCGGCTTCGGTCCCGTCGGTATCTATGAAATCGTCTCGGCGCGACAGGTCGCCGACGCCGGGCACGGGCGCTATCGCGAGCTGCTAGCCGGCCGCACCATTGCCGAGCCCGAGGTAAAATTCCTCGGGGGCTCGATTGCGCTGACCTCCCAGCCGGGGTCCCTCGACGCACCACCGCAATACGTCGCGCTCTTCAAGGACTGCCTGACTTTTCCCCGTAGCAACGTCGTTCTGCACGGACAGCGCCTGATCTACGATCTGGCGGCTCACCCTCTCCGCGGCCTCGCCGACATCAAGGACGGGGTCAATCCGGGTCAGATCATGCTGGCGGTCTGGGGCCGCGAACGTGCGCTGGTCGAGGCACCCGCCGAGATCCAGGAGATCGATGCCGGCCTGATGCTGTTCGGCTTCCAGAGCCGGCAATACGGCCACTGGCTGCTCGAATTCGTCCCGCGGATGCTGTGTTTCAACGATCCCGCCTGCCCGACGGGCCTGCCACTCTGCATCGACGACCAGATGCCGGACTCTCACCGGCAGATCATCGCGCTGATGGACGAGCGCGACCGCCCGGTGCGGGTCCTGCCGCCGGTAGCGATCCGTTTCGGCGAACTCGGCCTCGCTCCGGTGCCGACGTTCTACCCGTTCGACACGCGGCCTGGGCTGCCCATCTACGACGCGATCTGGCCGAGCGACGTCCTTGCCGCCACGCGGGGCAAGATCCTGGAGCGGCTCGCTGCGCAAGGCGGCGACCTGCGGCGGACGGGGCGGCGGATCATCCTGTCCCGGCGCGGCTTCACGCAGCGTCGCCTGATTAATGAAGCGGAGATCGCAGACGCCCTGCAGCCTCACGGCTTCGAAGTCATTCAGCCCGAGAATCACACCTTCGCCGAGCAGGTCGAGATCTACCACGCGGCCGACATCGTCGTCGGGTCGGCGAGCTCCGCCCTAATCAACTGCCTCTTCTGCCGCCCGGGCGCGAAGGTCATTGCCCTGACCCACGACAACCGGGCCTTCTATTTTCGCGGCTTCACCAGCCTGATCGAGTCGAGCGGGGCGAAACTCCTGTTCGTCCGCGGCCACGCCGTGCAGACGGAGGGACTTCATCCTATGCATGCGGATTACGCGGCTTCATCCGCGGCGATCCTTCAAGCCCTCGCCGCATTCTGAGCGGCCCCGGCCGGCAGGCCGCTGCAGCTACACCGCCGCGTAGACCTTGTGGAGCGGGAAGCCGCAGAAATCGTCCTCGACGCCGAGCTTCCTGATCGGTTCCGAGGGCGTCGCGATCTGGCCTTCCATCAGCATGCGCAAGAGTTCCTGCGATGCCATCAGGGGGATCTCGGCCTGCAGCAGCTCCGGCCCGTAGAGGTCGATGGTCTCGATCACGTACTGCTCGGCGCCGGCATGCAGCTCGGCCAGGATAGCGTGCTCCTCCGGCGTCCGCGGATCCGCTTTGAACAGTGGTTCGATCCGATCGCCCGCCGTGTCGTAGCCCACCACCTGTCCGTGCGCGGCCGTCAGGAAGGCCTCGACGGAGAGGGAGTGGCTCAGCGCGGGCATCGACGCGGTCAAGGTCGCGACGTTCTCGCAGAGGCAGCCGAAGGCCGAGCCGCCATCCGCCTCGACGGCCTTCGCCTTGTCCAGGGCCGCCAGATAGAATCCGACCAAGGGCCGGCCGAGCGCCGTCTGTATCATCCGCTGGATCGTGGCCGAGTACCCGACATCGACGACACCGCAAATTGCGTCGCCGTCCAACTTCTCCTGCTGGGCATAGGCCAGGAGGCGCTGGTGCATGTCGGCGGCATGCGCCGCGATCTCCGGCTCGAGGTCGGTCATAATCCGCTCGACGGTCGGGGTGTCCGCCGGAAGCCGCACCGCGACTTGGTCGAGCTCGCGATGCGCCGGGGCCGTGAACCCGGCCCTGTTCCAGAGGAGCCCCTGGACGGTGCCCACGTAGCGTCCGGCCGCCGTCACGAGGTCCGGGCGGAACGCCTTGCTGAGGGCGGCGGCGATCGCCGTCTGTCGGGAGACGTGGAAGTAGCGCCCCTCTGGCAGGTGGTCCCAACCGTAGCGCTCCCGGATGAGCCGGTAGATCCTGACGAGGACGTCGCCTTCGCGCGCCAGGAAGTACAGCCGCTCGACCCGGGCCAAGGCCTCGTGGCGGATCAGCCACGACATGAAGACCAGCATCAGCGGTCCGAACACGGCGTACCCGATCTCACGGCTGGAGCCGAGGGATAGGTAGGGGCTGGTGGCTCGACCGAGGAACGGATTGCGGCACAGCGCCAGCATGGCGTGGCCGACAACCAGGTCGGACGGCCAAGTCCGTACGAGATCGCCTTCGTCCCGCACGAACCCGCTCTGGGCGAGGATCTTGGCCGGGTGGGCGACGTGCAAGTAGGGGATGCGGCGGTCGCATGCCGCCTGAATATCCGAGTGCTCGTTGTCGCCGACATGCAGCCAGCGAGCACGCGGTACCGCCTCGGCCTCCTCGACGTAGCGCCACAGGTCGCCTCGGTCCTTGCGCGCGCCGACCGCGTTGGACACGTAGATCGCGGCGAACAGGTCGGCGATCCCGGCCCCGCTGAGGATCGCGAGGATGTCGGCCTCCTCGTAGTAGGTGTCCGTCATCAGGACGATCCGCTTGCCAAGCGCGTGCGCCGCTTGAAGGACGGCGATGACTTCCGTGCGAGGGCGTAGGGCGCCGAGGTCGATCCGCTTCTCCAGGGCATGCGCCCGCGCGATAACGTCGGCGGGGATCGTCCCCACGGCGGCGAGGTCCGCGTAAATTTCCAACAAGTTGACGTCGCCCTGATGGTGCTTGCGAGCCCGGACCCGATTCTCGGCGGCCCGGCGCTCCGCGAAGAGCGGGATGGGCCGACCTTCCTCCGTCGCGATGCGGTGCTCGACGAGCTTGAGCACCGCATCCGGTCTCCGGGCCGGACGGCTCACGAGGGTGTCGAACAGGTCGAACGAGATGAGGTCAACATCGATGAGCGCCTCGAGCGCTTGTTCTTGCGAGCGGGCGCTGTACTGATACCAGTTGCGGGCGCTGCTGTCGTAGCGCGCGAGCCCTCGACCATAGTCGAAGCAGACGGCGCGGTAGCCCTGCGCCCGGCTCACTAGTGGAATCACACGCTCGATCGCGTGGGCCAGTGTTCCGTCGGTCTGGCCGTGCTCCTCGGGGAAGTCCTCGAGGGTCAATCCCGCGGTCAGCAGTGGACGAAGGGCGTCGACGCGCGCCCAGAACATGCCGCCGACGGGGTAGTCAAGGTATTCGTCAAACCCGTCATAGGGTAGGCACAGACGGGCGAGCAGACTGTGGCCAGCCCCAACGTTCGAGAGCCAAGTGTGGGCCCAGTGGGCGACGTGCGCGCTGGTTTCCGGGAAGAATAGGCCGATCTGACGGTCCTTCTCCAACAGCGCTAGGGCGATGGCAGCACAGGCAGCGTTCCCGAACAGCGCCCGATAGATCTCGTCGCGCCAGCGCACCTGCTCGGCACCGCTGAACAGCGATTTCTTGGTGTGGACGTGGAGCACGTAGTCGTAGCGCAGGATAGTCTTAGCGAACACCGCGACGAGCGGTCCGAAGTTGCGGCCGCGGTTCTCCGCCAGCACGACCCGACAGCGGTGAATCAGGCCGGCGCGCGCCGCGGCCGCCTCGATCGCGCTCTTCTTGGCGGACTGGTCGGTCGAGACCAGCAGGTCGAATTGTGGGATCGCCCGCACAAGGTGCGGTAAGAGTTTCTCGAACACGTCGACGTAGAAGGCATGGACCACCACGACGATGCGTGCGGTCGTGCCCTGACGCAGGACAATGGGAAGAGTCTCGATCGCGCGGGCGCCGGTGTCGCGGGCGTATGCTAGACGGATTGGCCGCCCTTCCGCGCGACCGCTGTCCAGATAATGCAGCAGCGGGTTCGAACCCGCTGTGGCCACGTCGGTGTTATTGCCGAGATACCACCCTCCATCGAACAAAGGGCCGGGATTCATCCCGAGGACTGCTCCCTCGCGGAGGTAGTGTCGTGCGGTTTGGTTGGGCGACAGGTCGGGGACGTGAGTCGTCCGGTACCATTCCGCGTCGAACAGATCGGAGCCTTCGATCTGCGCTAGCGCCACTGGGTCGGCGAAGGGACAGATCGGCCGCCCCTCTGAATGCCCATCGTTCAGGTAGTGCAGCAGCGGGTTCTGGCCCGCCGCGACGACGTCGGCGTTATTGTCGAGGTACCATGGGCCGTCGAACAGTGGGCCCGGGCTCAGCCCACGTGCGGCGCCATCCTGCAGGTAGTGTCGTGCGGCTTGGTCCCGTGCCACGCCGTGCGCTTGAGTCGTCCGGTACCACTCCGCATCGAACAGATCAGAGGAAGCAATCCGCGCCACCAACTCTGGGTTAGCGACCGGGCAAATCGGCCGATCCTCGGAACGTCCACTATCCAAGTAGTG
>NZ_LHCD01000047.1:0-33901 GCF_001262595.1 Methylobacterium sp. ARG-1 | reverse complement strand
CCCGCCACGACGACCTCGACGCCATCGTCGCCCAGGCGCTCGCCTGGGAAGACAAACTCAGTACGCGCAATCGGGTCTGAGCCGATGGCCTCCCGCCGCGCGCTGCTGGCAGGCGCCCTGTGCCTCGTCCCGGGCGTCGCCTCAGCCGCGAAGCCGGCGGCGTCCGACGGCGCATTCCAGGCGTTCATCGCGTCCCTGCGTCCCGACGCGGAAGCCCGCGGCGTGGCGCCCGAGACCTTCGCGGCGGCGTTCCGGGGCATCTCGGCGCCCGATCCTGGAATCCTGGCCCGGACGAAGCAGCAGGGCGAGTTCGTCCGCCCGGTCTGGGACTATCTGGTTGGCGCCGTCTCGGCTGGCCGGATCACCCGCGGGCGCGCCCGCGCGGCTGCCCTTGCGCAGACGATCACGGCCATCGAGCGGCGCTACGGGGTTCCGGGCTCGGTAGTGCTGGCCTTCTGGGGCATCGAATCGGACTTCGGCGCGAGCGCCGGGAGCGTCTCGACCGTCCGGGCGCTCGCGACCCTGGCGCAGGCGAAGCATCGCGGCACGCTGTTTCGCGATGAGCTCCTCGCCGCCCTCACCATTCTCCAGCGGGGCGGCATCACGCCCGACCGGATGCGCGGAAGTTGGGCCGGCGCCATGGGGCAGGTCCAGTTCCTGCCCTCGACCTATCTCGCGCACGCTGTCGATTTCGATGGCGACGGCCGCCGGGATATCTGGACGAGCGACGCGGATTCGCTGGCATCCATCGCGGCCTACCTCAAGGATCTCGGTTGGGATCCGACCGTGTCCTGGGGCTACGAAGTGCGCCTGCCCGAAGGGTTCGACCTCGCCGACTACACCGGAGACCTCGGCAAATTCGCGGCTCGCGGGGTCCGGCGCGCGGACGGCAAGCCCCTGCCGGAGCAGGGCAAGGCCAGCCTCTTCCTGCCCGGTGGTCTCGGCGCGCCGGCCTTCCTGATCACCGGCAATTTCGAGGTGATCCGCGGCTACAACACGTCGGATTCCTACGCGCTGGCGGTTGGCCACCTCGCCGACCGCCTCGACGGCGGCCCGGGCCTGGCGGCGCCCTGGCCGACCGGGCCGCGGCTCGACGGTGCGGGGTTGCGCGCGCTTCAGTCCGGGTTGGCAGCGGCGGGTGTCTACGATGGCCCGAACGATGGCCGCGCCGGGCCGAAACTGCGCGAGGCGGTGCGCCATTACCAGATCGGCGCGGGCCTGCAGGCGGATGGCTACGCCACACCGGCCCTTCTCGACCATGTCCGGAATCGACACGGCCTCGTTCGATAGCGCCCGGTTTAGACGTGCGCGACGGTCTGCCGTATAGTGCCTTGGACCGATCGGCATCCGGTCGCGTTTGGAATGCGGGATGCGCATGAAAGTCGCTGTCTGGCGTCGCACGACCCGTCCGGCCCTCCTCGGGCTGGGCATCCTGCTGTGCGCAGCGGGTCTTGCGCTGGTCGGCGGCACGCCTGCCCAGGCGCAGTGGGGCGACAGCTACCAGCAGCCGGGAAACGGGACCTATTACGAGGCGCCGCCGCGGCGTCGCCCGCGCGACGCGTATTACCGCGATGACGGATCCTACGCGCGCCAGCCACGCTACGCTCCGCCCCAGGAGGCGCCGCGCCAGTTCTACTGGCCGTGGGAGGATCGGCCGCAGCAGGTCGCCCCCGCGCCGGAGCGCACCTACCGGGCCCCGCGCCCGCGCAGCAATTACGGTACCGCCGACACCCAACGGCCCCCGCCCGTGGTCAAGCGCCGGGAGCGGCCCACCCGGGCCCCGACGCCGCCGAAGCCGGCCGTCGCCAAGACCGCCCCGAACGTGCAGATCGCGGTGTTCGGTGATTCGCTGGCGGACCATCTCGCCCGCGGCCTCGACGACGTCTTCGAGGATAATGCGGACATCGCCATTGTCGATCGCGCGAAGGGTGATAGCGGGCTCGTCCGCAAGGACGTGGTCGATTGGGCGAAGAGTGCCGAGGATTACCTCCGCGGCAATCCGAAGGTCCGCTACGGGCTCGTGATGCTCGGCGCCAATGACCGGCAGCCGATCCGCGAGGGCGAGGAGACGGCCGAGCCGCTGACCGATCGCTGGAAGGCCCTGTACCGCGCGCGGGTGGACGCCCTGGTGAAGGTGTTCGCCGATCACAAGATCCCGCTCGTCTGGGTCGGCCTCCCGCCGGTGCAGAGCGAGTCGCTGAGCCGGGACCTGGCCAGCATCAACGACATCGTCCGGGACAGCGTGACGAAGGCCGGCGCGACCTATGTCGATATCTGGCCAGGCTTCGTCGACGACCGGGACCGCTACGCCGCGTCCGGTCCCGATCCGGAGGGCCAGATCGCCAAGCTTCGGACCGCCGACGGCGTGCATTTCACCAAGGCGGGTGACCGGAAGCTCGCCCACTTTGCCGATGTCGAGCTGAAGCGGCTCATGGGCACCGCGCCCCCGGCGCTGACCGAGCAGCCGCCTACCGCGACCATCACCCCTGGGATCCCCACTTCGACTTCGGCTCCGAGCCTCGACGGCTCCGGTCAGCCCACCGACACGGCGTCCATCGATCGTCAGATCACCGCGATGCTGCCGAGCCTTCCGGAGCCGCCTGGAGTCCCGGCCCTGCCGGTGAAGCCCGCGGCTGGCCCGGTCGTGCCGCTCGGCCGGACCGAAGTCTCCCCCGGCGGGGCGTTGCTCACTGGCCGGCCGCGCGACGGTGATAACCTCGGCACCGTCGAGCGGACGCTCGTGCGGGGTGCTGCGCCCCTGCCCCAGCCCGGCCGCGCCGACGATTTCCGTTGGCCGCCCGGCTGACGACATAGAACCGGCGCGGGCTGGCGACCCGCGCCGGCGAACCGCGGCGCCGCCTAACGCGGCAGGACGCTCGCACCCATCAGGGTCTCGTCGATGGCACGGGCCGCCTGACGACCCTCGCGGATCGCCCAGACCACCAACGACTGGCCCCGGCGCATATCGCCGGCGCTCCAGATCTTCGCGTCCGAGGTGCGGTAATCCTCCTCGTTCGCCTCGACATTGCCGCGCTTGCTCACGCTGA
This sequence comes from Methylobacterium sp. ARG-1, assembly GCF_001262595.1. Taxonomy (NCBI): domain Bacteria; kingdom Pseudomonadati; phylum Pseudomonadota; class Alphaproteobacteria; order Hyphomicrobiales; family Methylobacteriaceae; genus Methylobacterium; species Methylobacterium sp. ARG-1. The sequence goes on along the minus strand of NZ_LHCD01000047.1, from coordinate 30,854 downwards.
TGCCGGATTGCTCGAGGAGGCCCTTCTGCACCGAACCGGCGAAGCCGATCGCCATGAAGACGAGGTCGGCCGGCAGGATGAACTCGGTGCCGGGGATCGGCTGACGCTTGGCATCGACCCGCGCGCAGACAACGCCAGTCAGCCGGCCCTTCTTGTTGCCGTCGAGACGCAGGGTTGCCGCCTGGAACTCGCGCTCGGCACCTTCGGCCTGGCTGGACGAGGTCCGCATCTTCGTCGGCCAATACGGCCACACCGTCAGCTTGTCCTCGCGCTCGGGCGGGCGGGGGCGGATGTCGAGCTGGGTCACCGACAAAGCGCCCTGACGGAAGGCGGTGCCGACGCAGTCCGAAGCCGTGTCGCCGCCGCCGATCACCACGACGTTCTTTCCTGAGGCCAGGATCGGCGCCTCGCCGTTGCCGCGCATTGGCTCGGCCGCCACGCGCCGGTTCGACTGGACGAGATACGGCATCGCGTAATGGACGCCCTCCAGCTCCTGACCGGGGAGCTGCGGGTTACGCGGATCCTCCGCACCGCCGCAGAACATCACCGCGTCGAACTCGGCCTTCAGCTCGTCCACCGGCTTGGTCACGCCGATATTCTGGTTGTAGTGGAAGACGACGCCCTCGGCCTCCATCTGCCGCACGCGGCGGTCGATGTGGCGCTTCTCCATCTTGAAGTCGGGAATGCCGTAGCGGAGCAGGCCGCCGGCCTTCGGCTCGCGCTCGAACACGTGGACGTCGTGGCCGACCCGGGCGAGCTGCTGGGCCGCCGCTAGGCCGGCGGGCCCGGAACCGACGATCGCCACACGCTTGCCGGTGCGGACCGCGGCCCGCTCGGGCTTGATCCAGCCCATGTTCCAGGCGCGGTCGGCGATGGCCTGCTCGATCGTCTTGATGGCGACCGGCTGGTTCTCGAGGTTGAGCGTGCACGCCTCCTCGCAGGGCGCGGGGCAGACGCGGCCGGTGAATTCGGGGAAGTTGTTGGTGGAATGGAGGTTGCGCGACGCTTCCTCCCAATCCGACTGGAACACGAGGTCATTCCAGTCCGGGATCTGGTTGTGGACCGGGCAACCGGTCGGGCCGTGGCAGAACGGGATGCCGCAATCCATGCAGCGCGCCGCCTGTTTGGTCAGGTCGTGCTCGTCCAGCGGCAGCGTGAACTCGCGGAAGTGCCGAACGCGGTCAGCCGCGAGCTGGTACTTCTGCTCCTGCCGGTCGAACTCGAGGAAACCCGTGATCTTGCCCATCGATCAACCCTTGAGGCCCGCAGATCGACCGATGCTGCAGCCTATGAGACTTTCATTCCGCGATCGGCGCCCGTTTCGCACGGGCGCCGATACCGAGAGCTCTACTCCGCCGCCACCGGCATCCGCGCCATCTCCATCTCGCGCAGCGCGCGGCGGTATTCCACCGGCATCACCTTGACGAACTTGGTGCGGAAGCTCGCCCAGTCGTCGAGGATCTGCTTGGCTCGCGGGCTGCCCGTATATTTGAGATGGTTGGTGATCAGCTGGCTCAGGCGCTCCTCGTCATGGCCGGACATGTCGGCCAGGATGTCGACGCGCCCCTTGGTCTCCAGATCGCCGTCCTGGTGGAAGCGGCGCATCAGGTCGTCCTCCTCCTCGACCGGCTCGAGATCGACCATCGAGAGGTTGCAGCGGGCCGAGAACGAGCCGTCCTCGTCGAGCACATAGGCGATGCCGCCCGACATGCCGGCCGCGAAGTTGCGCCCGGTCTCGCCGATCGACACCACGACGCCGCCGGTCATGTACTCGCAGCCATGGTCGCCCATGCCCTCGACCACGGTGATCGCGCCGGAATTACGCACCGCGAAGCGCTCGCCAGCGGCGCCGCGGATGTAGCACTCGCCGGCGATCGCCCCGTACAGCACGGTGTTGCCGACCATGATGGTCCGGTCCGCGGGCGATTTCAGCGCGTCGCTCGGCCGGATGATCAGCTTGCCGCCCGACAGGCCCTTGCCGACATAGTCGTTGCCGTGACCGGTCAGCTCGATAGTGACGCCGGCCGCGACCCAGGCGCCGAAGCTCTGGCCAGCCGTGCCCGACAGCTTCACCACGATGGTGTCGTCGGGCAGCCCCTCGTGGCCGTGGGCTTTCGCGACCATGCCGGACAGCATCGCGCCCGCGGCCCGGTCCGAGTTCCGGATCGTGTCGGCGACGACCACCGGCTCGCCGGTCTCGATGGCGTGCTTGGCCTTCTCGATCAAGCGCCGGTCGAGGACCGTGTCGATCGGGTGGTGCTGCCGCTCCACGTGCCGGATGGCGATGCCTTCGGCCACCTTCGGACGGTGGAACAGCTTGGTAAAGTCGAGCCCGCGCGCCTTCCAATGGGCGATGGCCTCGACCTTGTCGAGCACGTCCGAACGACCGACCGCGTCCTCGAGCTTGGTGAAGCCGAGCGAGGCCAGGATCTCGCGCACCTCCTCCGCCACGAAGAAGAAGTAGTTCACCACATGCTCGGGCGTGCCCTTGAAGCGCTTGCGCAGGACCGGATCCTGCGTGGCCACGCCCACCGGGCAGGTGTTGAGGTGGCACTTGCGCATCATGATGCAGCCGGCCGCGATCAGCGGCGCGGTCGAGAAGCCCATCTGGTCGGCGCCAAGCAGGGCCGCGATGACGACGTCGCGGCCGGTACGGATGCCACCATCGGCCTGGAGGGCGACGCGGCCGCGCAGGCCGTTGAGCACCAGCGTCTGCTGGGTCTCGGCGAGGCCGGTCTCCCAGGGGCCGCCCGCATGCTTCAGCGACGTCAGCGGCGCGGCGCCGGTGCCGCCGTCATAGCCCGAGATCGTGATGTGGTCGGCGCGCGCCTTGGCGACGCCTGCCGCGACGGTGCCGACGCCGACCTCGGAGACGAGCTTGACCGACACGTCGGCCGACGGGTTCACGTTCTTCAGGTCGAAGATCAGCTGGGCCAGATCCTCGATCGAGTAGATGTCGTGGTGCGGCGGCGGCGAGATCAGGCCGACGCCCGGCGTGGCGTAGCGGACCTTTGCGATCTTGGCGTCGACCTTATGGCCGGGCAGCTGACCGCCCTCGCCGGGCTTGGCACCCTGCGCGACCTTGATCTGCATCATGTCGGAATTCACGAGATATTCCGTCGTGACGCCGAAGCGGCCCGAGGCGATCTGCTTGATCGCGGACCGGCGCGAACGCCCGTCCGGCAGCGGCTTGAACCGCTCGACCTCTTCGCCGCCTTCGCCGGAATTCGACCGTCCGCCGAAGGAATTCAGCGCGATCGCCAGCGTCTCGTGCGCTTCCTTCGAGATGGACCCGTAGGACATCGCCCCCGTGGCGAAGCGCTTGACGATCTCGGCGGCCGGCTCGACCGAATCCAGCGGCACGGGCGCGCGGCCGAGCTCGGCAGCCGACTTGAGGCGGAACAGGCCGCGCAGGGTCTTGAGCTGATTCTCCTGCCGGTTCACCAACGCCGCATATTCGCGGTAGCGCTCGGGCACGTTGAGGCGGACCGCGTGCTGGAGCGTCGCGATCGTGTCGGGCGTCCAGGTATGGGCCTCACCGCGCAGCCGGTAGGCGTACTCGCCGCCGACATCGAGGGCGTTCCGGTAGATCGGCGCGTCGCCGAACGCATCGCGATGGCGGCGCACCGTCTCCTCCGCGACCTCGGCCATGCCGACGCCCTCGATGGTCGTGGCTGTGCCGAAGAAGTCCCGGCTGACGAAGGTCGAGTTCAGCCCGACCGCGTCGAAGATCTGCGCGCCGCAATAGGACTGGTAGGTCGAGATGCCCATCTTGGACATGACCTTGAGAAGGCCCTTATCGATCGCCTTAATGTAGCGGTAGATGATCTCGTCGTCCGTGAGGTCCGGCGGGAACTCGTTCTTCATCGCCAGGAGCGTCTCGAAGGCGAGGTAGGGGTTCACCGCCTCGGCACCGTAGCCGGCCAGGCAGGCGAAATGGTGCACCTCGCGTGGCTCGCCCGATTCGACCACGAGGCCGACCGAGGTGCGAAGCCCCTTTCGAATCAGGTAATTGTGCACGGACGCCGTGGCGAGCAGCGCCGGGATCGGGATCCGGTCCGGCCCGACCGCCCGGTCGGTAAGCACGATGATGTTGTAGCCGCCGCGCACCGCCGCCTCGGCCCGGTCGCAGAGCCGGTCGAGCGCGCCGTCCATGGCCTGCGCGCCCATCTCGGCCGGGTAGGTCATGTCCAGGGTCTTGGTGTCGAACCGGTCCTCGAAATGGCCGATCGAGCGGATCTTCTCGAGGTCGCCGTTGGTCAGGATCGGCTGGCGGACTTCCAGGCGCTTGCGCCGGGACGCGCCCTCCATATCGAGCAGGTTCGGCCGCGGACCGATGAACGAGACGAGGCTCATCACCGCCTCTTCCCGGATCGGGTCGATCGGCGGGTTGGTGACCTGTGCGAAGTTCTGCTTGAAGTAGGTGTAGAGCAGCTTCGACTTCTCGGACAGCGCCGAGAGCGGCGTATCCGTGCCCATCGAGCCGACCGCCTCCTGGCCGGTGACGGCCATGGGCTGCATCAGCAGCTTCAGGTCCTCCTGGGTGTAGCCGAAGGCCTGCTGGCGATCGAGCAGGCTCACGTCGGAGCGGGTCTCCCGCGCCACGACGGGCTTCAGGTCTTCCAGCACGATCTGGGTGTTCTTGACCCAGTCGGCATAGGGGTGCGCGGCGGCGAGCTCGCCCTTGATCTCCTCGTCGGAGACGATCCGGCCCTTCTGCAGGTCGATCAGCAGCATCCGGCCCGGCTGCAGGCGCCAGGACTGGACGATCTTCTCGTCCGGGATCGGCAGCGTGCCCATCTCGGAGGCGAGCACGACCAGCCCGTCATCGGTGACGATGTAGCGGGCCGGGCGCAGGCCGTTGCGGTCCAGGGTGGCACCGATCTGGCGGCCATCCGTGAAGGCCACGGCCGCCGGGCCGTCCCACGGCTCCATCAGGGCGGCGTGGTACTCGTAGAAGGCGCGCCGCTCCTCGCTCATCAGCGGATTGCCAGCCCAGGCCTCCGGGATCAGCATCATCATGGCATGGGCGAGCGGGTAGCCGCCCTGCACGAGGAACTCGAGGGCGTTATCGAAGCAGGCGGTGTCGGACTGGCCCTCGTAGGAGATCGGCCAGAGCTTCGAGATGTCGTTGCCGAACAGGTCCGAATCGACGCTCGCCTGGCGCGCCGCCATCCAGTTGACGTTGCCGCGCAGCGTGTTGATCTCGCCGTTATGGGCGACCATCCGGTAGGGGTGCGACAGCCGCCAGGTCGGGAACGTGTTGGTGGCGAAGCGCTGGTGGACGAGGGCGATCGCCGAGACGAACCGCTCGTCCTTCAGGTCGAGGAAGTAGTCACCGATCTGCGTGACGAGCACCATGCCCTTGTAGACGATGGTGCGGGTCGAGACCGAGACCGGGTAGAATTCCTTCACCCGCGGATCGTCGAGGGCGTAGACCTTGTTCGAGATCACCTTGCGGGCAACGAAGACGCGCCGCTCGAACGTGTCCTCGTCGGTGACCGAGGCCGGACGACCGATGAACACCTGCCGGTGATGCGGCTCGGTGGCCTTCACGGCCACGCCGAGATCCTCCGGGTCGACCGGCACGTCGCGCCAGCCCAGCAGCGGCAGGCCTTCATCCGCTAGGGCCGCCTCGATGATGCCCTGGATGATCGCCCGGGGCTCCTCGGCCTTGGGCATGAACAGCTGGCCGATGGCGTATTGCCCCGCCGGCGGCAGCTCGAAACCGAGCCGCGAGCACTCGTCGGCGAAGAAGCCGTGCGGAATCTGGGTGAGGATACCGCAGCCGTCGCCCATCTTCGGATCCGCGCCCACCGCGCCGCGATGGTCGAGATTCTCGAGGATCTTCAGGCCCTGCTGGACGATGGCATGGGTCCGGCGGTCGTGCATGTCCGCGATGAAGCCGACGCCGCAGGCGTCGCGCTCATTGGCCGGATCGTAGGCACCCTGGGCTTTGGGCAGAGCGGGATCGCGCACCGTGAGCGGCATCGCGCCGCCGCGCGGGGCGGCAGCCTGGAACTCGGAAGCGGCAAACTCTTCGGCGGGTCCGCGCTGGGCCATGCTTCGTCTCGTCCTTCCCTCGATCCCCCACCGTCGGCGCGCCCGCGAGCATGTTCCATGCCCGAGAGCCACAACCGGCCGGCGCCCCGACCCGATGCCGCAGGCGATCCGGTCGGTCCCCACAGGGACGTGTCCGTCGACCTCCGTTCATCGAGAACCCGGACCGCTCCAGGAGCGGCGCGCTGGCGCGCTCGACACCATCTGCCGGATTTCTCGCTGGCGCGCGAGACGGAGACGGCTCGCATGCGCGGCCAATGGGACAGTCGTGCTGTCCTAAGTCGCGAAATTGGCAGATTGAAACCGTTTCAGCAAGGGACCGCGCGAGCGCGTAGGCGCGGCATCGGCGACTTGGCTTAAACGCCTGTTCATCAGTGTCTTCCGCAATCTCGCCCGAATCACACGGTCTACGACCTATGCCGAGCACAAGCGGCATGCGGGGCAACGACCTCGCCGGCATGGTCGAGGTCTGGGCAAACCGGCCCGGACCATGCCGGAACCGGTTACTCTGCCGGGTCTCCAAGACGGGAACGCACCAGAGTGATGAGCGAGAACAGACTGGCCAGCCGTGCCCGGCGCGCAACGACGCGTGCCCTCTGTGCAGCCTTGGTGTCCGGCAGCGCGATCCTGGCTCTTTGCCACGGCGCCAGCGCGCAATTCGCTTTCGAGGACGAGATTCTCCCACCCCGTGTGATCGCGTGGCGCCTGGCCGATCGCGGGTTCAGCGGCGTGAGCCGCCCGCGTTTTGACGGGCGCGTCTACGTCGTCGACGCCGTCAGCCCCACGGGCGTTCCGATGCGGCTGTTCGTCGATCCCGCCGCGGGCGCGATCGTCGGGCGGCAGCGGCTCGGCGCACCGGAGAGCTATGCGCGGCTCGAGCGGCCCGCCCCCGGCTTCGGCTGGACCGAGGAGGATGCGGCCCCGCGCCGTCTCCTGCGGCCGGCGACACCCGACGACGTCCCGCCCCCGGCCGCCCGGCCGCTGCGCCGTGCAAATCCCGAGGCCCTGCGCCCGGATACCAATCCCGATGGGCTCAATCCCGACGGCCGTGCGCGCCCGGATGCGCCCCGCAAGGTCGCCCGGGCGACGCAGCCCGGTCGCCAGCCGGAGGTGAAGCCCGCGCTGCGCACGACGCCCGAGGCGCCGGCACCCAAGATCGCACCCACCGAGGCGGCCAAGGCCGATCCGGCGGATGGGGCGAAGTCGGACACCAAATCCGCCGCGATCGAGAAGGCCCCGGAGGTGAATCCGGCCCCCGCGAATACCGCGCCGGCCAAGCCGGCCTCGGGCGCCGTGGCCGAGGCGCCCAAGCCTGCAGCGCAGGATTGGAAGGATCCGCCGCCGGACAAGAAGCCCGTGCGAATCATCGGCGGCGCGACCATCGTCCCCGGCCCAGCCGAGAAAGAGCCCTCCGCGGCTCAGTAGGGCTACGCGGGCGGGAACAGCCGTTCGGCCCCGGTGAAGACGGTCAGCGTGTCGGAGCGGGCAATCGCGCAGAGCGTGATCCCGTGCATCGTCGCGCGCTCCAGGGCGAGAGAGGTCGGAGCCGAGATCGCGACGATCACGGCGGCGCCGAGCCGCGCGGCCTTCTCGACCATCTCGAACGAGCACCGGCTGGTGATCACCAGGAAGCCGTCGGCAGGGTCGGCGCCGGCTCGCATCAGCGCACCGATCAGCTTGTCCAGAGCATTGTGCCGGCCGACATCCTCTCGAACCGCGACCAGCGTGCCGTCGAGCCGGGCCCAGGCTGCGGCGTGAACCGCCCGGGTCTCGGCGCCCAGGACTTGAGCGGTATCGAGCCCGCCGAGCGCTCGGGCGATCGCCGGGAGCGCGACCCGAACATCCGGCGCATCCCGCATCTCGGCCCTGGGCAGCTCGGCCAGATCCTCAATTCCACAGACACCGCAGCCGGTCCGGCCGCTGATCGCGCGCTTGCGCGCCAGATGCTCCCGCAAGCGGCCGGGGGCGAGCTCGACATGCAGGCGCAGCCCATCCGGCGAAGCTTCGACCCGCGTTTCACGGATCTCATCTCCAGATTCGACGATCCCCTCGGTCAGGCTGAAGCCGTAGGCGAAGTCCTCCAGATCGGCGGGCGTCGCCATCATCACGGCATGCGGCACGCTGCCGTAGATAAGGTTGACCGGCGCCTCGACGGCTAAAGACCGCATCCCCGGTTCGGGATTACCGGCCGCGTAGGCGGCGACCTGCATCGGCACCCGGACCGTGCAAGGCGGAAGCCCCAGCGCGCGCTCCTCAGCTTTCTTCAACATCCAATGCTCCGACGAGGTCCCATAGCATCGCTGCCACCGCATTTCCGAGGTGTCCGAACAGAATCGAAAGCAGCGAAAGGTCCGGCCAACATCGCTCCGGCGGCTTGGGAAAGCGCTAGAATCCGCGCGCTGCGACGCTTGTGCGGTTGCACCCCGACCGCCCTTGTGATCTGAAGCCGCGATCGGATACACGCCGGATAACACAACCGGCAGTCCGTCACGTCGGCACCATCCCGCGCTCAGTCAAGACGGGAAAGGCCGCCGGGAAACCAAATCGTACGGGGAGCAACGAGAGGCAGATGCGGACGGTGCGGACGATCACCCGATCACCCTGGAGCCTCGCCGCCCTCGGCGCTTTGCTCACCTCGACATCCGGTGCGCTCGCGGCCGGCTTCGGACAACCGGTGCCGTGGGAGATGAGCCGGCAGATCCCGGTCACCGAGAACGCGCGCGACATCCTCAGCTTCGAGATCGGCCTGCATTGGCTCTCGCTGGCCATCTCGGTCTTCGTGCTGGCCCTGATCCTGTGGTGCGTCTTCCGCTTCAACGAGAAGACCAACCCGACCCCGTCGCGCACCACCCACAACACCGCGATCGAGATCGCCTGGACGATCGTGCCGGTGCTGATCTTGGTCGCCGTGGCGATCCCGTCCTTCCGGTTGCTGCGCACGCAGCTGGCCGATCCGAAGGCCGACATGATCGTGAAGGTGATCGGTCACGCCTGGTACTGGTCCTACGAGTACCCGCAGACCGAAGCCGGTGGCGGCTTCACGTTCGATGCCAACATCGACGAGGACAAGCAGCCCCGCCTGCTCCAGACCGACAACGAAATGGTCGTGCCGCTGGGCAAGATCGTGAAGATCCAGGTCACCGCCGCGGACGTGCTGCATTCCTGGGCGATGCCGGCCTTCGGCTTCAAGATCGACGCCGTTCCGGGCCGCCTGAACCAGATGTGGTTCCGGGCCGACAAGGAAGGCACGTTCCACGGCCAGTGCTCCGAGCTCTGCGGCCAGCGCCACGCCTACATGCCGATCGTCGTGCGGGTGGTCAGCGAGCAGGCCTATGCCGACTGGCTGAAGGAGGCGAAGACCAAGTACGCCCGCATCGACAACGGCACGAGCTTCGCCGAGGCTCGCTAAGCTCCGGTTGACCGAACAGAACCCGTCAGATCCACAAGGCACCCGAATCCATGGCTACAGCCGCAGCCCATGCCGAGGCCCACGAGGTCCACGACCATAAGCCGTCGTTCTTCGCCCGCTGGTTCCTGTCGACGAACCACAAGGACATCGGCACCCTCTATCTGCTCTTCGCCTTCTGCGCCGGCATGATCGGCGCGTTCCTCTCCTTCGGTATCCGGATGGAGATGGAGGAGCCGGGGCTGCAGTACTTCTCCAATCCCGCGACGTACAACGTGTTCGTCACGGGTCACGGCCTCATCATGGTGTTCTTCATGGTGATGCCGGCGCTGATCGGCGGCTTCGGCAACTGGTTCGTGCCCCTCATGATCGGCGCGCCGGACATGGCGTTCCCGCGCATGAACAACATCTCGTTCTGGCTCACGGTGGCGGGTTTCTGCTCCCTGCTGTGCTCGCTGTTCGTCGAAGGTGCCCCGGGCGCATCCGGCGCCGGAACCGGCTGGACGGTCTATCCGCCTCTCTCCACCGCCGGCCATCCCGGCCCGGCCGTCGACTTCGCGATCTTCGCCCTGCACCTGTCCGGCGCGGGCTCGATCCTCGGGGCGATCAACTTCATCACCACGATCCTGAACATGCGCGCCCCGGGCATGACGCTGCACAAGATGCCGCTCTTCGCCTGGGCCGAGTTGGTCACCGCCTTCCTGCTGCTGCTGTCGCTGCCGGTGCTCGCGGGCGCCATCACGATGCTGCTCACCGACCGCAACTTCGGCACGACCTTCTTCGACCCGGCCGGCGGCGGTGACCCGATCCTGTACCAGCACCTGTTCTGGTTCTTCGGCCACCCCGAAGTCTACATCATGATCCTGCCGGCCTTCGGCATCGTCTCGCACATCATCGCCACGTTCTCGCGCAAGCCGGTCTTCGGCTACCTCGCGATGGCCTACGCGATGGTCGCGATCGGCGTCGTCGGCTTCGTGGTCTGGGCCCACCACATGTACACGGTCGGCCTGTCGCTTCAGACGCAGTCCTACTTCGTATTCGCCACCATGGTGATCGCGGTGCCCACCGGCGTGAAGATCTTTTCGTGGATCGCCACGATGTGGGGCGGCTCGATCCGATTCACCGCGGCGATGCACTGGGCGGTGGGCTTCATCTTCCTGTTCACCGTCGGCGGCGTGACCGGCGTCGTGCTCGCCAACTCGGCGGTCGATAAGTACCTGCACGACACCTACTACGTCGTGGCTCACTTCCACTACGTGCTGTCGCTGGGCGCGGTGTTCATCATCTTCGCCGGCGTCTACTACTGGTTCCCGAAGATGACCGGGCACATCATCCCGGAATGGGCCGGCAAGCTGCACTTCTGGCTGGCCTTCATCGGTGCAAACGTCCTGTTCTTCCCGATGCACTTCCTCGGGCTGGCCGGTATGCCGCGTCGCTACGCCGACTATCCGGTTGCCTTCGCGGCCTGGCACAAGGTCTCCACCTACGGCGGCCACATCTTCGGCCTCAGTATGTTCGTCTTCATCATCGGCGTCGTGCTGGCCTTCCGGTCGAAGGAGCGGGCTGCGGACAATCCGTGGGGCGAAGGCGCGACCACCCTCGAGTGGACGCTCCCCTCCCCGCCGCCCTTCCACCAGTTCGAGACGCTGCCGCGCATCGTCGACGAGCCGGGCGCGCACTGATCCATCCTCGCGAGGGCCGCATCCGCGGCCCTCGCCCTTCCCCGGAGGCCGCGACGGCGACCTCCCGGCAAGGGCGACCGAGACGGGCGATCCGCACGGGCCGCGTGTTCCACGCGCGCCGACCCTTGGAACTAGTCGATTTCGAAACGCGACCCGGCCGTGACGCGCGTGGCCGGGCGCCGATACAGCAGCGGCAGACGCGATGACGAGCCTGACCAACACGATCGGACCGGACGCACCGGCCCCGGCCTTCACGGCCGTCGGCGGCGACGTGCCGGACTATTTCGCCCTGCTCAAACCGCGGGTGATGGTCCTCGTCATCTTCACCGCCCTCGTCGGCATGGTCGTCTCACAAGGCCATGTGCAGCCGGCGATCGGCGTGATTTCGCTGCTGGCCATCGCGGTCGGCGCTGGGGCCTCCGGATGCCTCAACATGTGGTGGGACGCCGATATCGACGCCGTGATGACCCGGACCGCGCAGCGCCCGATCCCGGCCGGCCGGATCTCCTCCGAGGAGGCGCTCGGTTTCGGCCTGTTCCTGTCGGTGGCGTCCGTGCTGGTGCTGGGCCTCGCCGCGAACTGGCTGGCGGCGGGTCTGCTCGCTTTCACGATCGTCTTCTATGCCGTGATCTACTCGATGTGGCTGAAGCGGGCGACCGCGCAGAACATCGTGATCGGCGGCGCCGCCGGCGCGCTCCCGCCGGTGATCGGTCAGGCCGTGGTCTCGGGCTCGGTCGGGATCGAATCCCTGGTCCTGTTCGCGATCATCTTCATTTGGACGCCTCCCCACTTCTGGGCGCTCGCGCTGATCAAGGCCGAGGAATATGCCCGCGCCGGCATCCCGATGATGCCCAACGTTGCCGGCCCGGCCTCCACCCGCCGTCAGATCGTCTGGTACACCGTGTTCCTAGCCCCGCTCGGCCTCGTGCCGGTGGCCCTGGGCTTCGGCGGCCTGCTCTACGCGGTGATCGGCGTCGTCGGCGGCCTCGGCATGCTGGCCTTCAGCGTCCGCGTCCTGAAGAACCGCGAGGGCGAGGCCGAGAAGCGGGCCGCCATGGGCATGTTCGGCTTCTCGATCCTCTACCTGTTCGCGCTGTTCTCGGCGCTGCTGGCCGAGCAGAGCTTCGGCCTGTTCCGGCCGCTGGTCTGACCGCGATGCCGGATCCCGAGGTCCCGCAGCGTCAGCTCACCCCCGCGGAAGAGGCGCGGCGCCGCAAGCGTTCGGTGGCGATCGCCCTGGCGCTGGGCGCCTGGGTCCTGCTGTTCTTCGTGCTGACGATCGTCAAGCTCGGCCCGCAGATCCTCAGCCGACCGCTCTGAGGCGCACGATGACCCCATCCCGCCCCACATCCAACCGCGGCGCGCGACGCACGGCGATCGCCTGCGCCGGCCTAGCCTTCGGCATGATCGGTCTCGCCTTCGCGTCGGTGCCGCTCTACGACGCGTTCTGCAAGGCGACCGGCTATGACGGCACGCCGCGCCAGGGTCCTGCCCTGGCGAGCTCCGCGGCCCGTGCCGACGACAGCATGGTCGTCCATTTCGACACCAACGTTGCCCCCGGCCTGCCCTGGAAGTTCATTCCCGAGGCGAACAACGTCGAGGCGAAGCTCGGGGAGACCAAGACAGTCTTCTTCCGGGTCCAGAACACCAGCAGCAAGCCCTCGACAGGCGTGGCGACCTTTAACGTCCAGCCCGGCCTGATGGGCAGCTATTTCGTCAAGATCGCCTGCTTCTGCTTCAACGAGCAGACCCTCCAGCCGGGTGAGACGTTGGACGTGCCGGTGGTGTTCTACGTCGACCCGGCCGTCCGCGAGGATTCGAACACCGCGCATCTCTCCGAGATGACGCTGTCCTATACCTATTTCGCCTCGAAGAACGGCCAGCCGGTCACTGCGGCGGTCGCGACCACAGGGGCTTCGGGCACGAAGCGCGATTTCTGATAGCGCATGCGTGACAACAGAGGTCGGCACCGACTAAGTGTGCGGACAAGCTTGGGTGCCGTGTATGCGGCGCCCGGCCAAGAGCGATAGGCCGGATGCCGGGAACGGCGCGGGGCGTCAGGGTGAGGAGCGACGGGACGATGGCCGAGGCGCACGCCAAGAATCACGATTTCCATATTCTGAACCCGAGTCCGTGGCCGTTGATGGGCGCCTTCTCGGGCTTCCTGATGGCGTTCGGCGCCGTGTTCTGGATGAAGAGCCTCCAGATCGGCACGCTGACCCCCGGCCCCTACATTTTCGGCCTCGGCACGATCGGCGTGCTCTACACCATGTTCGCGTGGTGGAAAGACGTGGCGCACGAGGCCAACTCCGGCGATCACACGCGCGTCGTCCAGCTCCATCACCGCTACGGCATGATGATGTTCATCGCCTCCGAGGTGATGTTCTTCGTTGCGTGGTTCTGGGCCTACTTCGAGGCGGCCCTCTACACCGCCGACCCGATCCAGGTCTCCAGGGTCGAGTTCACCGGCGGCGTCTGGCCGCCGAAGGGCATCGAGGCGTTCGATCCCTGGCACCTGCCGCTGCTCAACACGCTGATCCTGCTGACCTCCGGCACCACCGTCACCTGGGCGCACCACGCCCTGCTGCACGGCGACCGCAAGGGCCTGAAATACGGCCTGTGGCTGACGATCATCCTCGGCGTGCTGTTCACCGCCTGCCAGGCCTACGAGTACAGCCACGCGGAGTTCGGCTTCTCCGGCAGCATCTACTCGTCGACCTTCTTCATGGCGACCGGCTTCCACGGCGCCCACGTCATTATCGGCACGATCTTCCTGGCCGTGTGCCTGTTCCGCGCCTATGCGGGCCAGTTCACGCCGCGCCAGCACCTCGGCTTCGAATTCGCGGCCTGGTACTGGCACTTCGTCGATGTCGTGTGGCTGTTCCTGTTCGCCGCGATCTACGTCTGGGGCTCGGGCGTCTTCCACGGCGCCGCGCACTGAAGCATCCATCCCGCCACCGCATGGCGGGCCTGTGAAAGGGCGGCTCAGGCCGCCCTTTTTCGTGTTCAACGCAGCGCGATCCCCATATCGGTGGAGACGGCCGGGCGGCGGCGCGAACGCGGCTTCCCGGGCCGGTCTGGAGTGTTGACGTGGACCAAAGAACCTACCCGCAGCCGCCGCCCGTCCCCACGGGTCTGCGCGGTCGGTGTCCGCGCTGCGGCGAGGGCCATCTGTTCCAGGGTTACCTGACCCTGCGCCCGTCCTGCGAGGCCTGCGGCCTCGACTATGCCGGCTTCGATTCGGCGGACGGACCGGCCTTCTTCGTTATGTCCATCGTCGGCCTCCTCGTGGTCGGCCTGGCTCTCTGGATGGAGATCACCTACGAGCCGCCGATCTGGGTCCACGCGCTGGTCGCCGGCACCCTGTCGATCGGCCTGAGTCTGGTCCTGGTCCGTCCGCTGAAGGGCATGTTGATCGCGCTCCAGTACAGCAACAAGGCCGAGCAGGGGCGCTTCGAGCAGTGAGCCGAGCTATGCCGCGCGCAGCCGCCTGGCGCGATCTCGTCGCGCCAGGCATCGCCTCCCTGATCGCCCTGGCGATCCTGCTCGGCCTCGGGATCTGGCAGATCGAGCGGAAGACCTGGAAGGAGGAGCTGATCGCGCGGATCGTCCGCCAGTCCAGGGCCGAACCGGTGGCGCCGCCGGCGCCCGACGCCTGGGATCCGGCGCGGGCCGAGTTCCGCCACGTGCGCGTGTCCGGCCACTTCGCCAATGATCGCGAAGCCCTGGTCCACGGTCTGGCGGCCGGCGAGACGCCCGGCCGGGCGCTGCAAGGTTATTACGTGATCACGCCGCTCGTGCGGACGGACGGCGGCACGGTCCTGATCAACCGCGGCTTCGTTCCGACCGAGCTGAAGGCCCAGGCCGATCGCAAGGACGGCTTGATCGAGGGTCCGACCACCGTGACCGGGATTCTCCGGGCCAGCGAACCTCGGGCGATATTCGTGCCGGAGGCGGATCCCGCCCGGGGCGAGTGGTTCAACCGCGACGTCACCGGCATCGCCGCCGCGCGCGGCATCACGGACGCGGCGCCTTACCTCATCGAGGCGGATGCGGTGCCGGGCCAGACGACGTGGCCCCGCGGCGGCCAGTTGAAGGTCGATCTGCCCAACAACCACCTGCAATACGCCTTCACGTGGTTCGCGCTGGCCGCCTGCCTGATCGGCGTCTTCGGGGTGTTCGCCTATCGCCGCCTGCACGATTCGGACGCGGACGGCACAGTCAAAGAATAAAGGCGCATCGGACGTAGGCTCCGGCAGAAGAATGCCATCCGGATCGCCGCTAAAACGGCATCGCCTTCCTTTGACCTGTGCCCTTTAAGCCAGAATACTTTGCGTGTTCCTGAGCAGTCGCGCAATCTGCATCCTGTATTCAGTTTGCCGCGACCCATCGCAGACGCTGCGGAGCAACGCCTCCGCGCGAACGAGGTAGCGCGCCATGACCGTAGGTTTCGTCCAAGACACCCCGCCTGATCCGATCCGCTTCGCCTATTGGGTGCCCAACGTCTCCGGGGGCTTGGTGATCAGCAAGATCCCGCAGCGCACGAGCTGGGACGCCGATTACAACCGTCGCTTGGCGCAGATCGCCGAGGAATCGGGCTTCGATTACGCCCTGACGCAGATCCGCTTCACCGCGGGCTACGGCGCCGAGTACCAGCACGAATCGGTGGCGTTCAGCCACGCGCTGCTGGCCGCGACGTCCCAGCTCAAGGTGATAGCGGCGCTCCTGCCCGGCCCCTGGCACCCGACGCTGGCGGCCAAGCAGATCGCCACGATCTCGCAGCTCACCAACGGCCGGATCGCGGTCAACATCGTGTCGGGCTGGTTCTCGGGCGAGTTCCGGGCGATCGGCGAGCCCTGGCTCGATCACGACGAGCGCTACCGCCGCTCCGAGGAGTTCATCCGCAGCCTGCGGGGGATCTGGACGCAGGACAACTTCACCTTCCGGGGCGATTTCTACCGCTACACGGACTACACCCTGAAGCCAAAGCCGGCCGATCCGCTGCCGGAGATCTTCCAGGGCGGTTCGTCCCGGGCGGCGCGCGACATGGCGGCCCGTGTCTCCGATTGGTACTTCACCAACGGCAATACGCCGGAGAACATCCGCGCCCAGGTCGATGACATCCGCGCCAAGGCCGCCGAGACCGGTAACCGCCCGCGCATCGGCGTGAACGCCTTCGTGATCGCCCGCGACACCGAGGAGGAGGCCCGCGCCGTCCTCCAAGAGATCATCGAGAACGCCGACCCGGATGCCGTGAAGGCGTTCGGCCACGAGGTTAAGAATGCCGGCAAGGCCTCCCCCGAGGGTGAGGGCAACTGGGCGAAATCGAGCTTCAACGACCTCGTCCAGTACAACGACGGCTTCAAGACCAACCTGATCGGCACGCCAGACCAGATCGCCGAGCGAATCCTGGCGCTCAAGGATGCCGGGGCCGATCTCGCCCTGCTGGCCTTCCTGCATTTCCAAGAAGAGGTCGCGTATTTCGGCGCCCATGTGATCCCGCGGGTCCGGGCGCTCGAAGCGGCGCGCGAGCGCCGCGCCGAGGCGGCCTGATCGCCGCGCCTGATCTCACCAGACGAAACCGTCCCATTCGGAGTGAGCCATGAACATCGCGGTCGATGCGCGCACGCTCGAAACCCGGACACGCCAGGGCGTCCCAGGCCCGGCGCGGCCGCCCTCCCCCGCCCACGTGATCCGTGACGATGCCGAGGCCCTGGCGGTGGCCCACCGCCTGGCCGCCGAGTTCCGCCCCAGTGTCGCGGAGCGCGACCGGAACCACGTGCGGCCCCTGGCCGAACTCGACGCCTTCTCTCAGAGCGGCCTGTGGTCGATCAACGTGCCGAAGGCTTATGGGGGCCCGGAGGTCTCCTACAAGACGCTGGCGCAGGTCATCGCGATCATCTCGGCGGCCGATCCGGCGATCGGGCAGATCGCGCAAAACCATCTGGGAATTGTGGCGGCGATCCGGACGGTGTCGGACGAGCCGCAGAAGCAGCTGCTGTTCGGGGAGGTCCTGCGCGGCACCCGGTTCGGCAACGCCTTCTCGGAGCGCGGGACCAAGCGGGCGGCCGATTTCGAGACGCGGTTCACCGATCACGGCGACCACGTGATCGTAAGCGGCCAGAAATTCTACGCCACCGGGGCGCTGTTGGCGCATCTCGTGCCGATCGTCGCCCTCGATGCCGAGGGCCGGGCCTGGTACGCTATCGCCGAGCGGGACGCGCCCGGGCTCAGCGTGATCGACGATTGGTCGAGCTTCGGCCAGCGCGGCACGGCGAGCGGCACGGTGCTGATCGAGGATGTCTGGGTGGAGAAGACCCACCTGGTCCCGGCCTGGAGGGGCTACGAGGCCCCGAGCGCGGACGGAGCGATCTTCCAGATCATCCAGGCAGCGGTCGATGCCGGCATCGGCCGCGAGGCCCTGAACGACACGATCCGCTTCGTGCGCCAGAAGGCGCGGCCCTGGATCGACAGCGGGCAGGAACGCGCTTCCGACGACCCCTACACGATCCAGGCGGTGGGCGACCTCACCATCCGCCAGCATGCGGCCGAAGCCCTGCTCGACAAGGCCGGGCTTGCCCTCGACGCGGCGGTGGCCCGGCCGGATGCGGAGAGCGTCGCCGCCGCGCAGCTCGCGGTCGCCGAGGCGAAGGTGCTGACCACCGAGATCGCCCTGGCCGCCTCCAACAAGCTGTTCGAATTCTCCGGCACCCGCTCGACGCTGGCCGTCGAGAATCTCGACCGGCACTGGCGCAACGCCCGGACCCATACCCTGCACGATCCGGTCCGCTGGAAGGTCGCCATCGTCGGCAACCACGCGCTGAACGGCGTCGCGCCGCCCTTCCACGCCTGGAGCTGAGCCGTGAACTGAAAATCCGTGTCGGCGTCCCGGCGGCAGGCTCCGGCGCGCCGACACGCTTGGTGTATCGGATGCGGAACCCGTGCGGTCAGAGGACCGGAAGGCCCCGGGCCTTGGCCTCCTCGCCGGGTTCGACATGGATGGTGACGACAGCGCCGGGAATCGTGGTTTCCAGGGCATTCTCCAGCCGGTCGCAGATGGCGTGCGAGGCCTCGACGGTCATGGTCCCGGGGACCACGAGATGGAAATCGATGAAGGTCGCCTGCCCGGCGGAGCGTGTCCGGACATCGTGGGCTTCCAGGGCGCCCTCCCCGTGGCGGGAGATCAGCGAGCGGATCTCGCAGACCATGTCGGCCGGCGCCGCCCGATCCATCAGCCCGTCGACCGATTCACGGACCATGCGGAAGCCGGACCAGAGGATGTTCAGCGCCACCAGACCGGCTACCGCCGGGTCGAGGATCGGATAGCCGGTCAGCCACACTGCGGCGACGCCGACGAGAACGCCGCACGAGGTCACGACGTCGGCCACGATGTGGCGCGCATCCGCGATCAGCGCCGGTGAGCGCCAGGCCCGGCCCCAACGCATCAGCGCCCAGGCCCAGGCGGCGTTGATCCCACCGGCGCCGAGATTGATGGCGAGGCCCAGGGCCGGCGCGTCGAGGGGCTTCGGCGCCAGCAGGCCGAAATAGGCCTCCCGCAGGATCAGGATCGCGGCCACGATAATGAGCGCGCCTTCGATCACCGCGGAGAAGAATTCCGCCTTGTGGTGACCGTAGGGATGCTCGGCGTCGGCCGGACGCGCGGCCACCCGCAGGGCCACGAAGGCGCCGACCGCCGCGACCACGTTGATGATGCTCTCGAGCGCGTCCGAGTAGAGCGCCAGGCTGCTCGTGAGCCAGGCCGCGTAGAACTTCAGCACGGTCACGACGAGGCCAATAACGGCGCTGAGGAGGGCTGCTTTCTGGGTCCGGTCCATGGGATGCGCCGATCACGGGTCGCCGTGCCCATACGGGATGCAGCTTGCCTCAGGCCACGGCAAAGCTTCGACGCTGGCGAAAGAGTCTTAGCTTCGGCTATGCCTCGGTGGGTTGTGCGGCTTGGTTCCGGGCGGCCTCGCGCTGGCGGCTGCGGTCGGCCTTGGCTCGCGCATCCGCCACCTTCCGCAGAAGCCGGCGCCGCTGCCAGCCGAAGCGCGCGGACGCCGCGATCGCCTCCAGGCGCGCCGCTTCGCGGTCCCAATAGCCGACGAGCTGGCCATCCAGGGTCACGCGACCGGTTCGGCTCGTCTTCACCATCGTGCTCAGTCCCGCGGTGAAGCCGGCTCGGCGGTTTCCGAGACGATCAGCGCCTCCGCGTCGCCGCGGAAGCTTCCCGCCCCGGTATTCGGCACCGGCACGGCCGGGCTGCCGAAGGGCTCGCTCGGGTAGGCCTCCTCGAACTTGGCGCGGGCGTTGTCCGGGTCCTCGGCTTTGAGGACGATCTGCTCGGTGCCGGGCAACGGCCAACGTGGATCGGCGGCATCGCGGGGTCGCACGGCGTACCAGGGCATATGTCGGGCCTCTCCCGCTTCGGTGAGGCGAGAACCGGCAGGGGTACGAACCGGTTCCGAGGTTGAAACCGCGTCCGGTTCGGTGCAGGCACCCGGCGATGCGTGTGGACCTGTTCGATTTCGATCTGCCGGAGAGCTGCATCGCCCTGCGCCCGGCCGAGCCGCGGGATGCCGGGCGGCTCCTCGTCGTGCGTCCGGGCGAAACGCTGGCGGACAGAAGCGTGCGCGATCTCCCCGATGCGCTCCGGGCCGGCGACGCCTTGGTCTTCAACGATACGCGGGTGATCCCGGCGCGCCTCATCGGCGTGCGCACCCGCCCCGGCGCTCCGGGGCAGCGCACCGAGGTGATGCTGCACCTGCGCGAAGCGCCGGCGCGCTGGCGCGCCTTCGCCCGGCCGGCCAAGCGCCTGACGGTCGGCGACGCGCTTCAGTTCGGCAACCTTCGCGCCACCGTCTTCGAGAAAGGCGAGGCCGGCGAGATCGTCCTCGATTTCGACCGCGCCGGCGCAGAGCTCGACGCCCAGATCGCGCTGGAAGGCGCCCTGCCCCTGCCGCCCTACATCGCCGGCAAGCGCCCCACCGACGCCCGCGACACGACCGACTATCAGACCGTCTATGCCCGCCATCCCGGTGCCGTCGCCGCGCCGACCGCGGGGCTGCACTTCTCCGATGACCTGCTGGCGGCGATCGACGCAGCCGGCCTGCAGCGGCACCACGTCACCCTGCATGTCGGCGCCGGGACGTTCCTGCCGGTCAAGGCGGACGATACCGAGGGCCACAGGATGCATGCGGAGGTCGGCATCCTCGATGCCGAAACCGCCGCCGCACTCAACGCGGTCCGGGCCGCCGGCGGCCGGATCGTCGCGGTGGGCACGACGGCCCTGCGCCTGCTGGAGAGCGCCGCGAGCCCCGAAGGCACGCTCTCGGCGTTCTCGGGGCCGACGGACATCTTCATTACGCCCGGCTACCGGTTCCGCGCGGTCGATGCGCTCGTGACCAATTTTCACCTGCCGCGCTCGACGCTGTTCATGCTGGTCTCGGCCTTCTCGGGCCTCGACACGATGCGGGCGGCCTACGCGCACGCGATCCGGAGCGGCTACCGCTTCTACTCCTACGGCGACGCCAGCCTGCTGTTTCCGGGCCCGCGCGCGGGCATGCCATGACCGAGACCGTGCCCTTCGGCTTCACCCTGTACGGGCAGGACGGCAACGCCCGGACCGGCGAAATCGCGACGCCGCGCGGAAACATCCGCACGCCGGCCTTCATGCCCGTGGGCACCGCCGCGACCGTCAAGGCGATGTATCCCGGTCAGGTCCGGGAACTCGGCGCCGACGTCGTGCTGGGCAACACCTACCACCTGATGCTGCGCCCCGGTCCCGAGCGGATGGCGCGGCTCGGCGGCCTTCACACTTTCATGCATTGGGACCGGCCGATCCTGACCGATTCGGGCGGCTTCCAGGTAATGTCGCTCTCGGCCCTGCGGAAGATCGACGAGCAGGGGGTGACCTTCCGCTCGCATATCGACGGCACGGCCCACCACATGAGCCCGGAGCGCTCGATCGAGATCCAGGGCCTGCTCGGGTCCGACATCCAGATGCAGCTCGACGAGTGCGTGCGCCTGCCGGCCGAGCATGCGGCGATCGAGAAGGCCATGCACCTGTCTCTGCGCTGGGCGGAGCGCTGCCGCGTGGCGTTCGGCGAGCAGCCGGGCAAGGCGATGTTCGGCATTGTCCAGGGCGGCGACGTCCCGGCGCTCCGCGTCGAGAGCGCCCGCGCCCTGACCGACCTCGACCTGAAAGGCTACGCGGTCGGCGGCCTCGCGGTGGGCGAGCCGCAGGCGGTGATGTTCGCCATGATCGAGACCGTGGAGCCGCATCTCCCGCAGGCCAAGCCACGTTACCTGATGGGCGTGGGCACGCCCGATGACATCCTGGGGGCGGTCGCCCGCGGCATCGACATGTTCGACTGCGTGATGCCGACCCGGGCCGGCCGCCACGGCCTCGCCTATACACGCAACGGCCGGGTCAACCTGCGCAATGCCCGCCACGCCGAGGATACGGCGCCGCTGGACGAGACCTCGTCCTGCCCGGCCGCGCGGGACTATTCCCGGGCCTATCTGCACCATCTCGTCCGGTCGAACGAGATCCTGGGCATGATGCTGCTGACCTGGAACAACCTCGCCTACTACCATGACTTGATGGCAGGGGCCCGGGCGGCGATCCGCGAGGGGCGTTTCGCGGATTACTGCGCCAGCACCCGGGAGGGCTGGGTGCGGGCCGAGCGCGCCGCCGCCGGATAGGCGCGTTATGGGTGGGCCAGGACCCGGTAAAACCCGGCCGGGTCGCCGGCGCCTGCGCTGACGGCCTCTCTGAGGCCCGCCACGATCCGCGCCGCCACTGGCAGGCGGTAATGCAGCGCGTCCCAGTAATTCGCGTCCTGCGTGGTCACGGGCGAGGCTATGCGGAAATCGACCACGACGGCCCTGTGTTCGGCACCGATCGCCGCGACACGGGCTTTGCAGGCCTGCTCCCGCCGGCCCGCCGGGGTGTCGGCCGCGCCCTGCGCAGCCGCGTGGACCGGCATGAAGACGATGAGCTTCAAGGCGTTCTGCGGCACGCCTCCAAGGAGCGCATCGAGCCGTGCGAGCGCGGGCATCGGGGCATCCGGCCGGTCGGAGGATGCCGCCGAATCGAGGGCGCCGGTCCGGATATGCGCACGGGCACGCGCGGCATCGTACAAAGCCTCGGGCGGCGTGAAAATGGCGTAGCCGTCGGGGCGGATTCGCGGGCGCGTTAGGCCGAAGCGCGCGAGCCCCGCCTGCGTGGCGATCGTGAGCGAACGCAGACTGAACTGATGCAGGACGCCCCAGGGGGTGCCGGTCTCGTAGAGCCAGTCCGGAAAGGCGTTGGCGGTGCGGGCCGGCGGATCAGCAGCGCACCAGGTCGTGTCGAGGCCGAACAGGACCGCCTTCACCGGCCGGTGAGTAAGGAAGAGTTCAGCCAGGCGGATCTGCTCGTCCGGGGTTGCGGCGTTCATGGCCAGATTGGCGAAGCGCGCGTCGAAGGCGGTATCGAGGGCGGCGGGGTCAAGCAGCCGCGCCGTCGAGGTCCCGAACACCGCGGCATCGAACGCACCGCCCCGGGCGATCTGCGGGTAGGAGAGCCGCTGGTTCGTGTCCAGGATCGGGCCCGGCGGATGACCGGGGGCCGCACGCAGGCCGTAGGGGTCAAGGAGCGCGATGCCGAGCAATGCGGCGAACCCTAAGACAGCCGCGCCGATCAGAAACAGCCGTGCAAAGCCGGCCCAGACAGCAGGCGACGTCTCGACGTGGCGGAGACCGGCTTGTGTTTCAGAGGCCATAGGCAGGCCGCATACAAGGTTCGACGGAGGCCGTCGCCCTCGGTCGAACCGCTCCCGCCGAGCAGGCTGCACCGGTCAGCTCAAGACGGTGAGGTCGACAGATCTGTCCGAAAGCATCGCCAAGCGCCGGCGAGCACGTTCCAGGTAACGCGATCGAATCAACACTGCGATAAGGCGGGAAGACCTCCGCTCCATGAAGGAGCTTGGTCGGAGTGGCAGGATTTGAACCTGCGACCCCCACGTCCCGAACGTGGTGCGCTACCAGACTGCGCTACACTCCGAAGGCCGAATTGCGTCTCCGCAACTGCCGGCAGCGGGCTTATAGCCGCGCCTTTCCCGTACCGCAAGGCCGGTGTTGGGCTATCTGTGCAGACGGTTCGGCCAGTCCTGCGCCAGATGCCGGACCGCGATGGCGGCCGCGCTGGATTGCACCGCCGCCGTGGCTGCGTAATCCGGTCCGGCATCGATGTCGGCGAGGGTCATTGCGCCGCCGTCGGTCATACGCAGAAGGCGAGCGGGCGCGGGCGGCACGCTGACGCTGAAGCGGGCGAGTGGCAGTGACAGGCCGGAGCCCAAGGCTTTCACCACCGCCTCCTTCCGGGTCCATAGGCCGAAGAAAGCCGCGTTGATCGCCTGCGGGGGCTGTGCCGCCAGGGCTGCGGCCTCGTCGGACGCGAAGTGCCCGCGTGCGATGCGCAGGACGTCCGGGATGGGCCGGATCTCCTCGACATCAACACCGATGGCTGCATCCCGCGCGAGTCCGACGAGGGCGCGTCCCCCGGAATGCGACAGGTTGAAGCCCACGGACCCTTCGACGAGCTCGGGCTTGCCGGCAGCGTGGGACGTCAGGCGGATGTCGCCCGGCGGGATGCCAAGCGCTTCGCCGAGGATCAGCCGAAGGGCTGCATGGCTCGCCTGATAGCGGGCGCGATCGGCCGGACGGAGGAATCGGGCGGCACGATCACGCTCCTTTGCGTCGAGCACAGTGCCGCAGCGTTCGAGCTGCGCGGCTGAGAGCGCGAGATCGACGATCCAGACTTCGGCCGCGCTCACGGGACGCCTCCCGGCAGAGCGGCGCAGGCTGTAAGGTGCTTGTGACGAAGCGGCACGGGTTCGGGTCCGGTGACGGCGGGGGAAGGAGCATCGTCGTGCGGCAGCGGACCGGCAAGTGCATTGCGCCTTGAGCGCCGGGTCCGATCGGGGATGGCTGCAGGCTCCGAATCTGGCCGGGCGGCGCGCCCGCTACGGTGTGTTCTTCGCGACCTATCTCTACCAGGGCCTGATCGCCGGATTCTCGCTGACCGCTCTGGCCAATCACTTGGCCGCGCACGGCGTCGCCGCAACGGAAGTCGGGTTTCACTTCGCCCTGGCCGGCCTGCCCTGGACGCTGCAGCCGATCCTGTGGGGTCCGCTGGTCGATCGCTCAGGGGATCGGCGCATGGGCCGGCGCCGGCCCTTCGCGGTGGCGGCGATCCTCGGGTGTCACGCGACGATCGCCCTGATGTTGCTGCTCGGGGCCGATCAGGTCGGCCTGCTCGGTCTCGCCTTCCTGGTCCATAGCCTGTTCGCGTCCCTGCTCGACACCGCCTGCGACCGGCTGATCATGGATTACGTCCCCGCGGCCGAGCTCGGCCGGGTCAGCGCTTGCACGCGGGCCGGGTTCGTCGCCGGGACCAGCCTCAGCGCCGCCGGTCTCGGATGGATGCTGGCGGGCTACGGGCTGAGTGTGAGCCTGTCCGCGCTGCTTGCGGCCGGCCTCCTGGCGAGCCTGCCGATGCTTTTCGTGCGCGAAGCACCCGGCGATGCGCTGCTGCATGTCGCCAGGCGCGGGCCGCCGCCGCGGCGCGTGCCGTTCTCGCGTTTCCTGCGCCGTCTCGGCCTCGCCCTGCGGCGGAAGCGGGCCCTGCAGCTGCTCGCCCTCTGCTTCGGCCTCGACGCCGCCCTCGGGTTGTTCGAGCTGCCCTTCTCGATCGACCTGCTCCAGGGCCGGGGCTGGGACCCGGCGACCCTGTCCCGCCTCCAGGCGGGTCTGGCACTCGTGAGCGGCACCGCGGGCGCCTTCGCGATCGGCCTGTGGTCGGATCGTGCCGGGCCGGTGCGGCCCCTGCGGGCCCTGCTGCTCGCGAGCGTCGTGACCTTCGTGCTGGCCGGCATCCTGATCGCGGCCGGCCTGCTCGGGTCGGCCGCCCCCCTGGTCCTGGCGCTCACCCATGCGCTGCCGGGCGTGCTGATCGTCGCGCTGATGCCGGCCCTGCTCCAGGCCAGCCGCGGCAGGGCCGGCGCCGCGACGCAGTTCGAGGTCTACATGGCGGCGATGAACCTCGGCTCGGTCGCCGGCACGGCGCTGTCGGGCTGGCTCGTCCCGGTGCTGCCGTTGGCGGCCCTGAGCGGCGTGGTCGCCGCGATGTTCCTCGGCGCCTTCCTGCTGGTCGGGCGCGGCGATCTGCTCGCCCCCCGCGGTTGAGAGAAGCGGGGATGCCGCCCAGCCACAGGCTCCCGTAGGGCCCGCGATGCGCTAGAACGCCCCCATGCCAACCGCAAAGCCCGATACGCCCAAGCTCGATCTCACCGCCGAGGAGGCGCGGAGCGAGCACGCGCGGGTCTCGGACGCGATCCTCGAGGCCGACCGTCTCTACTACCAGGAAGACGCGCCCGAGATCTCGGATGCGGAATACGACCGCCTGCGCCGCCGCTTGGAGGAGATCGAGACCCGTTTCCCCGATCTCGCCGGGACCGGTGCCGCGAGCACGTCGGTGGGCGCGAAGCCCTCGGAAAAGTTCGCCAAGGTTCGGCATCCCGTGCCGATGCTGTCCCTGGGCAACGCCTTCGACACGGAGGAAGTCTCCGAGTTCGTGGCCCGCGTCCGGCGCTTTCTCGGCTGGCCCGACGAGACGCCCCTCGCCTTCACGGCCGAGCCCAAGATCGACGGCCTGTCGCTGTCGCTGCGCTACGTGAACGGCAAGCTGGACACCGCGGCAACCCGCGGGGACGGCGAGGTCGGCGAGAACGTCACGGCCAACGCCCGCACGGTCCAGGACATCCCGGCGGTTCTCGGAGGCTCCGGCTGGCCGGAGATCTGCGAGGTACGCGGCGAAGTCTACCTGTCGCATGCGGATTTCGCCGCGATCAACGCCCGCCAGGAAGCCGCCGGCAAACCGCTCTTCGCCAATCCGCGCAACGCCGCTGCCGGGAGCCTGCGCCAGCTCGATCCGAGCATCACCGCCTCCCGCCCGCTGAAATTCTTCGCCTATGCCTGGGGCGAGCTGTCGGGACCGATCGCCGACACGCAATTCGGCGTTCTTCAGCGCTTCGCCGCCTGGGGCCTGCCGGTGAACCCCCTCACCCGGACCTTCACCGATATCGAGGCGATGCTCGGCCATTACCGGCAGATCGAGGCGGACCGCGCCGGGCTCGGCTACGACATCGACGGCGTCGTCTACAAGGTCGACGACCTCGCGCTGCAGAAGCGGCTCGGCTTCGTCTCGCGCTCGCCGCGCTGGGCCCTGGCGCACAAATTCGCCGCTCAGGAAGCCACGACGATCGTGGAAGACATCGTCATCAATGTCGGCCGCACCGGCTCGCTCAATCCCCTGGCGAAGCTGCGGCCCGTGACGGTGGGCGGCGTCGTCGTGTCCAACGCGACCCTGCACAATGAAGGCTACGTGAAGGGTGTGGGCGCCGACGGCGAGCCGATCCGCGACGGTCGCGATATCCGCGTCGGCGATACGGTCACGGTCGTCCGCGCCGGCGACGTGATCCCGAAGGTGATGGATGTCGACCTCACCAAGCGCCCGCCCGATTCGAAGCCCTACGCCTTTCCCGAGACCTGCCCGGCCTGCGGCAGCCGCGCCGTGCGCGCGGTCAACCCGCGCACCGGCCGCCCCGACGCGATCCGGCGCTGCACCGGCGGCCTGATCTGCCCGGCGCAGGGTGTCGAGCGGCTCAAGCACTTCGTGTCGCGCAACGGCTTCGACATCGAGGGTTTCGGCGAGACCTATATCGAGGTCCTGTTCGAGGCCGGGCTGGTGCGCCAGCCCGCCGATCTGTTCCGGCTGGATTTCGAGACGCTGAAGGCGGCGGTCGTGGCGCGGCGCGAGGCGCTCTCGGCCGAGCGTCGCGCCGAGGCCGGGGCCACCGAGCCGCCGAAGAAAGCCGCCAAGAAAAAGGGCGAGGAGGAGGACAAGGCGATCAAGAACCTGCTGGCTGGGGTCGAGGCCCGCCGCCGGGTTCCCATGAACCGTCTGCTCTTCGCGCTCGGCATCCCGCAGATCGGCGAGGCCACCGCGAAGGCGCTGGCCAAGCGCTTCCCCGACATGCCGACGCTGATCGCAGCCATCAAGGAGGCAGCGGCCGTCCAGCCCGGTCCGGACTGGGTCGAGCTGACCGCCGTGCCGCGGGTCGGCGGCACGACCCGGGACCGGCTGCTCGATCTCGGCTTCCCCGACGACGCACCCTCCGACGGGCCGCGCGCGCGCCTCAGCGCGCCCCAGCGCGATAACCTGCTGAAACATTACGGCGACGCCGATGCCGTTCGGGCTGCCCTCGCCCGCGCCGCCGAACAGACGCCCGGCGATGCCTACCGGCTGTTCGCCGACGACGGCGAGATCGGGCCGGTCGCGACCGATGCGCTGAACCTGTTCTTCTCCGAGCCGCACAATTCCGACGCCGTCGCGGCCCTGCTCGAGGAGGTGACGGTCGAGCCCATGGAGCGGCCGGCCGCTGCTTCGGCCTTTGCCGGCAAGACCGTGGTCTTTACCGGCACCCTGGAGAAGATGACCCGCAACGAAGCCAAGGCGGTGGCCGAGCGGCTGGGCGCGAAGGTCTCGGGATCGGTCTCGGCCAAGACCGACCTCGTGGTCGCGGGCCCCGGGGCCGGCTCGAAGCTCAAGGACGCGGAGAAGCACGGCGTCCGGGTCGTGTCGGAAGACGATTGGCTGGGGATGGTGGCCCAGGGTTGATGCGCGAGTCGCGCGGGCTTAGACCGGTTAGGAACACCCCGAGAACGTTCCCCGGCATGGTCCACCCGCGATGACCGTCCTGGCCCTCGACTTCGAGACGGCCAACGAGCGGCGCGACAGCGCTTGTGCGGTGGGTCTCGCCTGGATCGCGGACGGGCGCATCGTCCGCCGGGAAAGCCACCTGATCCGCCCGCCGGAAATGCGGTTCTCGCCGGGCAACATCCGGGTCCACGGCATCCTGCCGGCCAACGTCGCCGACCAGCCGGATTTCGCCGGCGTGATGGCGCCCTATCTCGGCGACCTGACGCGCGGTCTGATCCTCGCCCACAATGCCAGTTTCGATATCGGCGTTCTGCGCGCCGGTCTGGCCCGCGCCGGCCTGCCGGTGCCGGCCCTGTCCTATCTCTGCACGGTCCAGATCTCCCGCCGGGTGTTTCCGGCGCCGGAGGGGTGCGGTCTCGGCAAGGTCGCCCGGCGCCTCGGCATCCGGTTCGAGCACCACGATGCCGGCGAGGATGCCTATGCCTGCGCGGCGATCGCGTTGGCGGCCATGCGCCAGACCAAGACGCCGGACGTCCACGGCCTCGCCGCGGCGATCGGCATGCCGGTCACCCGTGTGACCAGCGGTCCGCCGCTCCCCCGCCGGGCTCCGGGGGCGATCAGCAACCGCGCCATGGCCGCTTTCCCAGCGGCGCCATCGGCGTTGAGCTTTGCCATACGGGGATCGACAGGCAACCGGTACGATGTCGTGTTGGAGGAGCGGGCTGGCGGGCCACAGCTGCGCTGTAGCTGCACGGCCGGCCGCTACGGCATGCGGTGTCGCCACGTGAAGGCGCTGGAGGTCGGGGACATCACCGACCTGCTGTCCGACAATGCCGCCGACGTGGAGCTGCTGGCCCGCATGCTCGGCGCGCGGGCGCGGGTCCTGGGCGTCGCCTGAGCAGATCGGGGCTTCGCCCGCGTTCCATCCTTCGCCGACAGCCGCGCTTTCGGCGCAATGAGCCATCTGAGTTCGGCAGGAGGGGGATGCCATGCGAACGAGCGGATTGATCGGCGGGATGAGCTGGGAAAGCACGGCGGAGTATTACCGGATCCTCAACCAGGGCGTGCGCAATCGGCTTGGGCCGACCGCTTCGGCGCGCTGCGTGTTGTGGTCGTTCAACTTCGCTGAGATCGAGGACCTTCAGCACCGGGGCGATTGGGACGGGCTGACGACACGCATGGTCGATGCCGCCCAGCGCCTCGAAGCCTGCGGCGCCGAGCTGCTGCTGATCTGCACCAACACGATGCACCGGATGGCGCCCGCAGTTGAGGCCGCCTTGCGCGTGCCCCTCCTCCACATCGCCAATCCCACGGCGGAGCGGATCAAGGCGGCCGGTTTCCGGAAGGTCGGGCTGCTCGGCACCGCCTTCACGATGGAGCACGCCTTCTACAGAGGCCGGCTGGCCGAGCGGCACAGCCTGGACGTCCTCGTGCCGAACCCGGACGACCGGGCGGTGATCCACCGGATTATCTACGCGGAGCTAGTATCCGGGACGGTGTTACCCGCGTCGCGCGAGGCTTATCGCGCCATCATGGCCCGCCTGGTCGAGGACGGTGCCGAGGCCATCATCCTGGGCTGCACGGAGATCATGCTTCTCGTCCAGGCGGCGGACAGTCCCGTCCCGCTGTTCGACACGACTGCGCTTCATGCCGAGGCGGCGATCGAGATGGCCTTGGCCGGCTGAACGCGCGCGCCGGGCGATCAAGCCCCGTCGAGGCAGCTCCGGAACGCCGCGACCGCACGGTTGATGTCATCCGCGCCGCCCCCGATGCGATCGGGAACGGCGCATAGGCTCCGGCTAGCCGCTCAGTCTCGCGCCGCCGTCAGAACATATCAGGCCGCGCGCTTCTCCCGGCCGTAGAATGTCCCGCCCTGCTCGGCCATGGCCGCCAAGGTGTCGGGCACCCGGAACCGAGATCCATGCTTGGCCTCCAGACCACGGGCGAGTGCTACGAAGGCATCCGCGCCCATGAAGTCGATGTAGGACAAGGTGCCGCCCGTGAACGGGGCGAAGCCGAAGCCGAGAATAGAGCCGACATCGGCCTCTCGGGGATCGGTGACAATTCCCTCGCCGAATGTGCGCGCAGCCTCGAGCGCCTGGACCACCAGCAGCCGCTGCTTCAGCTCGTTGAAATCCACCGCCTCCGGCTCGAGGCGGTTGGGTTGCAGCTCCGCCAGGCCCGGCCACAGGCGCTTGGTCGCGCCCTCCGGGTAATCGTAGAACCCCTTCCGGTTTTTGCGCCCGAGCCGGCCCTGGCCCTCGACCATGGCGGTGAGGATCGCCTTCTGGGCCGGGTCGACCGCCCCCGCCCCGACCTGCGCCTCGGTGGCCTTGGCGATCTTGAGCACGAGATCGAGGGCGACCTCGTCGTTGAGCGAGAGCGGGCCCACCGGCATGCCGGCCTGGCGCCCGGCGCTCTCGATCATGGCGGGCGGCACGCCCTCGGCCAGCATCTTGTGACCCTCGAGGATGTAGGCGCCGACGCAGCGGTTGGCGAAGAAGCCGCGGGCGTCGTTCACGACGATCGGGGTCTTCTTGATCAGCCGCACGTAATCGAGGGCGGTGGCGAGCGCGGCGTCGCCGGTGGCCTCACCCTTGATGATCTCGACCAGCATCATCTTCTCGACGGGCGAGAAAAAGTGGATGCCGACGAACCGATCCGGCCGCTGCGAGTTCTTCGCCAGGCCGGTGATCGGCAGTGTCGAGGTATTGGAGGCGAAGATCGTGTCGGGGCCGATTACCGCCTCGACCTTCTGGATCACCTCGGCCTTGACCGTGGGGTCCTCGAAGACCGCCTCGATCACGAGGTCGCAGCCCGCCAAAACGGCATAATCCGCCGTGGGGGTGATCCGTCCCAACAGCGCGTCCCGATCGGCGGTCTTGGCGCGCCCCTTGTTGATCTGGCCGGTGATCAGCGTGTGGGCGTAGGCCTTGCC
>NZ_LHCD01000046.1:0-38672 GCF_001262595.1 Methylobacterium sp. ARG-1 | reverse complement strand
GCCCTCGTCCATCCGGAACGCTCCCGGCCCGGAGGCCGGGAGCGTCCTGGGTCTTAGTACGAGCCGAACTTGTAGTTCAGGCCGGCGCGGACCACGGCGAACTCGTCGTCGCGGCGGCCGACGTTGCTGTAGGCGACCGGGAAGTTGTTGGCGGCGTTGACCACCAGGGCGCCCTGGTTGCGGGTGCCGCGCTCCAGGTTGACGTACAGGCCTTCGACCTTGAGCGTCACGGCCGACGAGCGGAAGAAGTTCAGGAACGAGTCGGTGGGGAGCGCGTACTCGATGCCGCCGCCGACGGCGTAGCCCGTGCGGAAGCTGTCGTTGCCGGCGTAGCCGCCGAACGAACGGTCAGCGCTGCCCGAGCCGTAGGCGAAGCCGCCGGTGCCGTACACGAGGGTGCGGTCGAAGGCGTAGCCGAGGCGGCCGCGCACGGTGCCGAAGTAGTCGAGGCTCGACAGGCCGCGCGGGTCGGTGACGTAGTAGCCTGGGGCGACGGCGCCGCTCACGAAGGCGTTGTTCCGGCCGCGGCCGAAGTCGAGGTACTGGGCGTCGGCCTCGATGCCGACGACCACGCCCGAGCCCGGGGTGAACTGGACGTTGTAGCCGACCTGGGCGCCGCCGGAGAAGCCGTCCTGGCTGCGGTTGCTGAAGGTGGCGGTGGTGCCGGGGGCGGCGTAGGGGAAGGGCACGCCGAAGGTGGAGTTGTTCGAGCGGCTGCTGGCGTCGAAGGCGTAGCCGGCGTTGATACCGAAATAGGCGCCGGTCCAGGTGAACACCGGGACGGGGGTGAAGACGGGCGGCGGGGCGGCGCGGCGCGGCAGGTCGGCGGCCGAGGCGGCGCCGGTCAGGGCGGTGAAGGCGGCCAGGGAGACGAGAAGCTTGGTCATGTTGGGCGGTCCAGGGTTTCTATCTGTCGGTAAGCCTACCGGCACGTGGACCAAATAGCTGTAGTTTTACGGACACACCCAGCGATAACGGCGCAGGCGAGATAGTAAACCATTTATGAAGCCGCGATGAACTGCGAAATACATTGCGCTGTACTGGACCCTGCATCACGACCTGGGACAAACCTGGCATCCGACTGTTGGCGCTGCCACCGGACCGACGATCGGCAGACTGTCCGAAGGTGATGCGGGCGGATGCCGCTCCGCCGGAAAGCTCGGGGGCGACCCATCCCGAGGCCCCCGCGCGCGTGTCGCCGGGACTGCTTCCTGCCGCGCTGGGATAGCGGGCGCCGGACCGGGCGGAGCCGCGCTCCGGCGCCCATGCCCGCGCGGGTTGCCCGCACCTGTGACACTGATGCCGGGACACGGGATGAGAAACGGCCGGTTTCTTCTATTCGACAATCGGAGACCGATCCCCATGCCTAGACTCATCTTGATGGCCGCCACGGCCGCACTCCTCGCGACTCCGGCCCTGGCCCAAACCATCCAGACACCCCCGAATACGGCGGGCCATGCCTCGCCCGGAACGCCGGGCGTCGTCACCCGTCAGCCGGGATCCACCGGCGCCGAAGACGCGGCAACCATCTCGCCGACCGGCCGCCCCCAGGACGGCGCCGCCCCCGACTCGGCGGCAGGGGGGAATGCCGGGCAGCCCTCCCGCACCGGCTCGACCGGCAGCGGCGGCAGCAGTGCCGGGAACGGTGGCGGGGGCTGAGCGCATCCGCATCGGGCGCGGCCCTGGTGCCCGCCTGATACGACGCACCCGGTCGTCCGCGCGTCTTTCTGCCAAGGATGGCGCTGGGTGGCCGCGGCCGCCTCCAGAGGTGGAAGCCGGATCGGCACGGACGACAGAACAAGTCCGTGCGAGCGCGGTTGAGCATAGGCCAAACCAACATACTGGAGGACGCTCACATGCGACGGCTCAATCTGATGTGCGGGGCTGCAGCCCTGTCAGCCCTCACCGTCTTCCCGGCCGTTGCGTTCGCGCAGGAAGGCGGCCCGTGTTCGGACGACATCGCCAAGCTGCGGCGGGACATGGACAAGCAGGTCGGAATGGGGGCGCCCACTTCCGAGCCGGATTACGGCCAGCGCAAGGGGCCTGAGAACGCGTCGGGCCAGCAAACGGCGGGCACGACCGGCGGTACCGCGAAACCGGTGGGCACGCCGGATACGGATCGGGCGCAGCAGGGCGGCGCCTCGCGCGAGAGCGGCGGCACGCCCGGGACGGTCGGCGGCGTATCGGGCCCTGTCGGCGCCGCGACCGGCAGCGGACAAGCGGACGGTATCGCCAGCGGCCGGGTCGCGACCTCACCGGACGATGTCCGCCGGCAATCGGAGAACCGTCCGACCACCGCGGCCGCCGCAGCGAAGGGTGGGGATCCCAAGGCCTCGCCGGGTTTGGCATCGGAGGACAAGGTTTCCCAGTCCAAGACAGCCCTGCAGCGGGCCGTCGATCTGAACGCCAAGGGGGACCAGAGCTGCCGTGACGCGGTCAAGGAAGCGCGCAATCTCCTCCCGCAACAGGGGCAGTGAGACCCAGCTCCGCGCGCATCGCAGGCGCGTTCGCTTCGATCGGCCCATGGCATGATCGGACCTGCTGACGGTGCAAGCCGTCAGCGTGGCCCCGCCCTCGCGTTCCTCCAAGAGGTTCGGGTGGGGCCACGTCCCGGATCGATCGGATCGCTGGCGTGCCGACGCCGCCCTCGAGCCATTCCGTTGGGATCGAGCGTCGCGGTCGCCGGAGCCACGATCGGTGGATATTCCCGGCGATCAGTATTCGTCCGCGTTCACGCCGCCCCGAACACAGCATTGCCCGAATCGCAGTCCCAAGAGGGACCGGGAGGGGCGCCGGCGGCATGCCCGATCGCGGGCAGCCCGGCGCGCGGCCCGTCGGCTGCAGACCCGGATCGAAACAGGGGCGCTGGGGACGCTGTTCATCGGGTCGGGCTGGGGGATCGTGGTCATCCCCGTCGCACTCGGCACCGCCGTCGCGGTCGGAGCCTTGGGCGGCCTCGCATTGCGCGCCTTCGGCCATCCCGAACTCACCGTCCTCACCGTCAGCCTCGGGCTGTTCGCGGCCGCGGCCGCCACCTGGATGGTCGGCCGACGCCTGAACAATGCGCCGCCGCGCGCACGCATCGACCCGGCCACGAACGCGCGCGTCCTGCTCCGTCGCCGCCACACGCTGTTCCGGGTGCCGGCGCAGGACTGGTCCGTGCCGGTCGCCCTCGCCGCCCTCGTCCCGCTGCTGGCCCTCCGCACGCTCTGAGCGCGCCAGCCCCCACCAGCCCGACCGACCGTTCCAGGAGATGAGGATGCCGAGCGTCAGATCTGCGGTGAGGCCGCCCCGGGGTCGCCTCACCGCAGCGTGTCTCGCCGCCGTGCTGGCGACGCCGGCCGCGGCCGTGACGCCGCTCACGCCGGTCGGCGTAGAGAGCTGCGACGCCTTCCTCGACGCCTACGCGCAATGCGCGGCGAGCCTCGGCGTGCCGGAGGTCGCCCGTCCCGGCATCCGCCAAGGCATCAACACGATGCGTGAGAGCTTCCGGGACTCGGTGGCCCGCAACCCGGCAGCACGGCCGACCGTCGCCTATCAATGCGCCCAGGCCCACGAGGCCGTGCGCAAGAGCCTGGTCGACGCCTTCAAGTGCGATTTCCCCGCTTTGCCCGCGGCCTCGCAGGCGCTCCTGCAAGCGCCGCCCTCCGAGGCGGCCGCGCAGGCCCCTGCCCGGGCCGCGCCGCCGCCGCAGAGTCCCGAAGCGCAGGCGGTCGCGAAGGTGAACGCCTATACGGAGGCGCAGAACCATCTGGTGCGCTCCCACCCCCTGGAGCGCCAGCTCGCCGAATACCGGCGCGACAACGAGCGCGTGCTCAAGCGCGGCACCAAACTGGGCGCCAACGCCTGGTACCATTTCGGCATCGTCGATTTCGACGGGGTGATCGATGAGCTGGAGAAGGCCGTCGCCCTGCCGGGAAGCGTCCCCGAGGTCGATCCCCAGGCGGCTCGGCTGCTGGCGGCGCTGCGCGACGTCAACCCGATCCTCAAGGCCCTGACCCGCTACCAGACGACCCGGGAATTCAAGGAGGACGGATACACGTTCGCCCGCGAGCAGCACCCGATCCTCGTGCCCAAGGTCGAGGCCGCCGCCAAGGCGATGGATGCCTACGGCACCGCCCTGTTCGCGCGCGAGCTTGCCCGCGACGAGCGGCGGATGACCGCCCTACCCGAGGATGCCCCTGCCCGCCGGCTCCTCGCGACCAGCCTCGCCCTGCGGCGGGCGGTGCAGCGTTTCGAGGCGCTGGGCCCGAAGGCCGACGTGGCGCCGTTCCTGGGGGCTTTGGGCGAGGTCTCGACCGCCAACCGGCAGCTTGGGACGAGTCTCGACGGCATGAGCCCGAAACCGAGCGCGTCGTGCACGGGCTACGCCGACACCGTGGCCAGCGTGATCGGCCACGGCCGGGATGTGGCCCGGGACATCCGGGCCAAAGGCGACCCAAGCCAGCCGGCACACCTGTTCAACGACACCTACAACCGCTCGGTGCGGGATCTCGAATCCTGCCAGCGGTCCGAGCCCCGCGTCCGTCCCGGCTGAGGGCCCTTCGTCGCGAACAGAAGCGCGGCTGCGTGTCTCCCGGGCCGTTGATTTCCGAATCTCGATTCTACGGCTCTGTCATGCAGAGCAGTTCCGGTGCGTAGGCCGTCCTGAACCCGGCCTGCGCGTAGAGCGCCTCGATACCGCCCCCGGCCGGGCATTGCAGGAAAGCCCAGCGCGCCCCGCGCGCCTGCGCCTCGCGCAGGGCGGCGGCCGTCACGGCGCTGCCCAGGCCACGGCGCTGCCGGTCGGCCCGGGTGCTGACGTTGTACAGCCCCGCCAGGCCGCCGCGTAGGTAGAGGCTCGCGCAGGCCGCCGGACCGCTTGTGTCGTGTAGGACGAGGTGGACCGGCATCAGCCCAGGCCGGGCCCGCGCCGCCCGCAGGGACGGCAGATAGAACCGGCGCAGATGCGCCTTCACAGCCGCGTCGTCCGACAGATGGGCGAAGACCTGCTCGAAATCCGGCGATGGTGCGGGCGCGGCAAGGACCTGGACGACCCGGTCCGAGGAGGGCTGCGAGTGGGTTAGCTGCGCCACCATCCAACTCGCCGGATAGGCGGCGGCCGGCTCGAACAACGTCCGCAGAGTTGCCGCCTCGACCGCGTCCCGGGCGAGAAAGGCGGGCGCCCTGGCGCGGCCGAGCGCCGCCGCTCCGGCCCAGATGAACTGGTCGGGCCGTCGGACCCCGTAGGCGAAGTTCAGGGTCGGGTCCGGGATCGCGCGGGACCAGGCATAAGCGGCCCCGCCCGGACCGTGCTCGACGCCGTCGATCAGGGATCCGGTGAGCGCGGCCAGATGCCCGTCCCGCAGCTCCTCGAAGGTGGGCACGGCCATGCTCAGGCCGCACTCCAGGCTGGGCGCGGCGCCGTCAGCGCGGCGATCCGGGCATGGAGGTGCGGCGACAGCACGATGTCGAGATGGTCGGTCTCCGGCACGACCTCCACGGACAGGAGCCGGGTCGTGAGCGGCTGCCAGTCGATCACCGTCAGGCCGCGAGCGCGGGATTCCGCCGCGACGAAGCTGCGGATTGGCACCGAGCCGGGGACGAGACGCAGCGCCCGGAACTGGATCGCGTGATCGACCAGCGTCCACAGGATGCGCTCCCGGCTGCCGACCTCCGGACCGTCGGTAGGCAGGGGTTGCGGCTCGGCAGCCAGAAAGCGCAGGAACTGCACCACCGTTTCCGGGTCCATCCGAGCGCGCAGGCTGTCCCAATGGGCGCGCATCGGTGAGCGCTCCAGCCAGGCGGCCACCATCGCCTCGTGCGCCTGCCGCTCCTCGGCCGCGATCCGACGGCCGGCGCCGCGGGCGAAATTCGGCTCCAGCCCGCAGGCATCGAGCATGCCGACAAAGTCCAGGGGGAAGCCCGGCCCGAGCCGCCGGGCAGTCTCATAGGCGAGAACCCCGCCCCAGGACCAGCCCAGGAATGCGCAGCCGCCCGCCCGTCCGCGCATCAGGGCGCGTACCCGCTCAGCATAAGCAGCGGCGAGCACGGCGACCTCCGGCAGCGGGCGCACGGTCTCAACCAGGGAGGCGCAGAGGAAGCCGTGCGCCTCCTGATCGGGGCCGAGATGGGCGATCAGCGGCTCGTATTCCCGGGTGCTGACCAAGAGGCCCGGGAACAGCACCAGGAGCGGCCGCTCGGACCCACCGCCACCGGCCGAGAGCCGGACCGTCGGCACCAGGCCCTCGTCGGCCGCCTCCGCGTCGCCGTCGATCCGCGCGGCCAGGTCCGCGATGGTGGGATCGCGCAGGAGATCTGCGACCCTGATCCCGCCCCGGGGGGCGATGAGGCGCAGGCGCGCCACTAGCCGCAGGGCCGACAGGGAGTCGCCCCCGAGCTCGAAGAAGCGCCGATCCGCGACCCGGACCGGGAAGCCCAGCACTTCGGACCAGATCGCGGCGACCCGCCGCTCCGTTGCGCTGCCGGGCGGGCGTCCGCGCCGGTCGTCGGCGGCCGGGTCCGGCAGGGCGTTGCGGTCGAGCTTGCCGTTGGCATTCACCGGCAGCCCGTCGAGCAGCGTCAGGCTCGCTGGGACCATCGGCTCCGGCAGCCGGCGGGCGAGGGCGGCGCGCAGGCGCCCGGCCTCCGGACGACGGTCCCTCGCCGGAACGACGTAGCCCGCGAGATAGGCGCCCGCCGGGCCCTCTCGGCGCAGGACCACGGCGTCGGCCACCTCGGGCAGCGCCCGCAGGGCGGCCTCGACCTCGCCGATCTCGACCCGGTGGCCGCGGATCTTGACTTGGTCGTCCGCCCGCCCTGCGAAGGCGAGGCTGCCGTCGGACCGCCGCCGGACCCGGTCGCCGGTGCGGTACATCCGGCCGCCCCGCGGGGCGAACGGGTCGGGCAGGAAGCGCTCGGCCGTTAGGGCGGGCCGGCGCCAGTAGCCCCGGGCGAGGCCGCCGCCGATATAGAGTTCGCCGATCTCGCCCGCCGCCACCGGTTCCAGATCGGGTCCCAGCACGTAGACCGTTCGCGAGCCGACCGGGCCGCCGATCGGCGCGTAGGGTTCCACGAAGGTCGCTCCCGGCGGCACCTTCCAGATCAGCGGCGAGATCACGCATTCGGTTGGCCCGTAGCCATTGATCAGCAGCCGCGGCTTCAGGATGCGGCCGAGCCGCGCGAAGGTCTCGCGGGCCATCGCCTCGCCGCCGAAGGAATAGACCTGCAGCTCGGGCGCCTCGCCCAGGCGCTCGGCCCAGTCGGCGAGCTGGCCGATATAGCTCGTCGGGAAGCCCGCATGCGTGACCCGGTGGCGGCGGATCTGCACCAGGGTCTCGGCGGCGGTCCACAGCTCCGGGCCGCGCAGCACGATGCAGCCGCCCGCGATCAGCGGGGTCATCCAGCGCTCATGCGCACCGTCGAACGCGAAGGACAGGAAGTGCAGCTCGCGGGACTGCGCGTCCATCTCGTAGGCCTCTGCAGTGGTGCGGCAATGCATGGCCAGCGGCCCGTGCTCGACCACCACGCCCTTCGGCCGGCCGGTCGAGCCCGAGGTGTAGATCAGGTAAGCCGGATCGCCTGGCTCCGGCATCGGGGGCGCGGTCGCGCCTCGCGCTGCCTCGGCCAGGGCGGCGGGATCGAGCCGCGCGATTCCCGAAGGCAGATCGAGCCGGGCGGCGATCTCCGGCATGGTGATGCACTGCGTGATACCGGCATCCTCCAGCATCATGTGGATGCGGGCGGCGGGGTATTCGGGATCAAGCGGCAGGAAGGCGGCGCCGGCGCGGAGGATCCCGAGCAGCACGATGATGATTTCCGGAGAGCGCTCGAGAGCCACCGCCACGCGCTGCCCCCGGCCGATCCCGCCCGCGGAGAGCCCGGCCGCGATAGCGGCGGCACGGGCGTCGAGGTCGCCCCGGGTGAGCGTCTCCCCGCCGAACAGCACGGCCGGCCTGTC
This sequence comes from Methylobacterium sp. ARG-1, assembly GCF_001262595.1. Classification (NCBI taxonomy): domain Bacteria; kingdom Pseudomonadati; phylum Pseudomonadota; class Alphaproteobacteria; order Hyphomicrobiales; family Methylobacteriaceae; genus Methylobacterium; species Methylobacterium sp. ARG-1. The sequence goes on along the minus strand of NZ_LHCD01000046.1, from coordinate 30,733 downwards.
GGGGGCCTCCGCGGCGAGGCGGGCGAGGCGGGCGGGAACGCTCTCGCGATCCGCGTCGGGCGTGGGCGACGATACCGGGTCGGGTGCGTTGGCCGGATCCTCGAGCCAACTCCGCGCCGCCTCGATCCCGCAAGGGCCATGCACCTGGTTCCAGCCCGCGGGGAGCGCACGTCCGGCCGGCCAGAAGGCCGCATGCCCGGCCGCGTCGAATGCCACCACGACCGCGTCCTGGGTCCAATCCGCGCTCGACTCCCGGGTCATATCCTGACCGTCCTGCTTGTCCATCCGCTCACTCCGGCGCCCCTTGGGCCTCGACACATCTGACGGTTGACCCGTCCCGCGGTTCACGCCGGGGCACCCGCGCGGACTCAAAAAAAGTCTGAACCGCGACCGGGACCAACCGTCAGGGAGGTGCCGACGACACGCGGAGGGCGGATGAGCGATCGTGTGAGGGATAAGGCGGGAGCGGTGCGGCTCAGCCTGGACGGGAGCGTGCAGGCGCCGGTGATCCGGGTCACGGCTGCGGCCCGCCTGGAGGCCACCGTGGAGGCGATCCTGGCCCAGGCCGAGGTGCTAACAGCCGAGAACACGCAGGTCCTGCGCATCGGCGTCGAGGCCGACCCCGCCGTTGCCGAAGGGCTTCTTGCCCTCGGGGCCGCCCGGCGCATCGGCGCTGCAATCGAGATCCTGCCCGGGCTGCTCTGGCAATGCGCCACCCGTTGGCTGCCCGATCCCCGGTCGCCGTTTCCCGAGCTGTTCACGGTCACGGACGGGCGCCGCCATCCGCTGCGGCCTGGGACGCCGGCCGGAACGGTCTATGCCCGGACGATCCCGTGGCTCGGCCGCCGCCTGAGCTTCCGCACGATGACGGAGCCGGGAGATCTCGCACTGTTCTCGGCCTGGATGAACGATCCCCGGGTCGCCGAGGTCTGGCAGGAGCGCGGCACGCTGGCGGAGCACCAGGCCTATATCGCGCGGCTTCAGGCTGATCCGGCAAGCCTGCCGCTGTTCGGCTGCTTCGACGGCGCGCCATTCGGCTATTTCGAATTGTACTGGGCCCGCGAGAGCCGCCTCGGCCCCCTCTACGAAGCCGGCCCCTACGATCGCGGCTGGCACGTCGCGATCGGCGATGCCGCGATCCGCGGGCGCCCGTACCTCTCGGCCTGGCTGCCCTCGCTGATGCACTACCTGTTCCTCGACGAGCCGCGCACGCAGCGCATCGTCGGCGAGCCTCGGGCCGATCACGCCCAACAGATCCGCAACCTGCACGGCTCGGGATTCGCCACGATCGCCACCATCGACTTCCCGCACAAGCGCGCCGCCCTGGTCAGCCTGTCGCGCGAGCACTTCGTCCGGGACCGGCTCTGGGTGCCCGGCGCCGCTTCCGCCGATGCGGCGCCGCGCCCTCCAGCGGTGCCGGCCACCTGATCGCCCTCCCCCGACCTGACGAGAGACGCGCGCGATGACGGATCACCCCGCAACCGACGACATCATCGGCATCGGCTTCGGCCCGGCCAACCTGTCCCTGGCCATCGCCCTCCGGGACGCGATGGTCGGCAGCCCGCTGCGCCCGAGCGTCCGCTTCCTCGAGCGGCAGGAACGCTTTGGCTGGCACCGGGCCATGATGCTGCCTGGCGCCGACATGCAGATCAGCTTCGTCAAGGACCTCGTGTCCCTACGCGACCCAACGAGCCCGTTCAGCTTCATCAACTACCTGCACGTGAAGGGGCGGCTGAACACCTTCCTCAACCTCAAAACGTTCAACCCATCGCGGGTCGAGTACAACGACTACCTCGCCTGGGCGGCTGAGCACTTCGCCGATGTGGTCGCGTATGGCGAGACGGTGGACGCCGTCCGGCCGGAGACCCGGGAGGGGCGGCTCGCCGCCTTCGTGGTCGAGGGCTGGGACCGGGCGGGCGGGCGCCGCCTGCGCCGCTGCCGCCATCTGGTCGTGGCGGCGGGCGGCGACCCGGCGATCCCACCGCCGTTCTCGGCGCTGGTCAACGACAAGCGGCTGATCCATTCGTCCTGGTATCTTCCGGGAATCGCGGGCGCCCTCGGGCAGCCGCAGCTCGAAGGTCCCCAGCCCCGTATCCTGGTGGTGGGCGGCGGCCAAAGCGCCGTGGAGATCGCAACCGACCTGGGCGAGCGCTATCCCCGGGCGCTGATCGACCTCGCCATCCGCGGCCCCGCCTTGAAGCCGGCCGACGACAGCCCGTTCGTCAACGAGATTTTCGATCCGGCCGCGGTCGACCGCATCCACGACGCCCCGGCGCCGGTGCGGGCGGAGCTGATCGCGGCCCACCGCGCCACCAACTACGCGGTCGTCGACGCGGACCTGATCCAGGCCTTCTACGCTATGCTGTACGAGCAGGAGGTCAGCGGCGTGACCCGCCACCGGCTGCGGCGCAGCACCCGGGTGCTGGCCCTGGAGGCCGGCCCCGAGGGCCTGTCCACGGTGCTGCGCGACGACGTCGCCGGGACCGAGGAGCGCCAGACCTACGCGGTCGTGATCTGTGCGACCGGCTACCAGCGCGCCGCGGTGCCGTCGATCCTCGACCCGCTGCGCCCGTTCCTGGCTGGCGAGATCGTTAACCGGCACTACCGCCTGCCGCTGGATCCCGCCGAGCCGCGGGTGAGCCTGCACCTCCAGGGCTTCAGCGAGCCGACCCACGGGCTGACCGAGACCCTGCTGTCGATCCTGCCGGTACGGGCGGGCGCCATCGCGCAGACGATCCTCGCGGAAGAGCGCGCCGCCCGGGCGACGATCCGGACCGCCGCGGCCCAGCCGTGAAGCGTATGCGGGCGCGACCCTGCGGCGGACCGGTGGATCTCGACGGCGACCGGGTTGTTGCCCTGGTTCTGCGCCTGTCGGGGCCGGCGATCCTCGGCATTTCGGCCCATGCGCTCCAGATGCTGGTCAACGCCTGGTTCGTGGCCGATCTCGGCGCGGCGGCAATCGCCACCATCGCCATCGCGTATCCGGTGACGCTCCTAGTGGCCGCGCTAGGGTACGGGGCCGGCATCGCGGCGGCTTCACAAGTCGCCCGGGCCCTCGGCGCCGGCGACCGCGATCGGGCCGACGAGGCCGCATCTCTGGGCTTCTGGCTTTGCCTGCCGGCGGGCGGGGCCGTCACGGCCGCGATCCTCGCCGACACGCCGGCCTGGCTCGGGTTCCTCGGTGCGGATGCCCCTCTGGCCGCGGCGGCAACCCCGTACACGGTGCTGGCGACCATCGGCACTGCACTGATGCTGGTGATGATCGTCGGTGGCTTCGTGGTCCGCGCCCAGGGGCATGCCCGCCTCAGCGGCGCGATCATGATCGGCAGCTTCGGCCTCAACATCCTGCTGGACTGGATCCTGATCCGGCTCTGCGGCCTCGGCACCGCGGGCGCCGGCTGGGCGGCGATCGGCGCGCAGGCCGCCGGGGCCGCCGCCTACGGCTTGCACTTCGTCCGGGCCCGGGGGCCGGACCGGATCCGGTTCCGCAGGCCCGGCGGCGGGCGGATCCGGCCCGGTCTGCTGCCCGAGGCTCTGCGGCTCGCAGTGCCGGCCACTGGCTCCAGCCTGCTTGCGGCCTTCGCGATGGCGCTGTTCGTCGAGGCGGCGGCCCCCTACGGCGACGCGGCGGTGGCGGCGCAGGGGCTGGCGCTGCGCCTCGTCCTGGTGGCGGCCCTGCCGCTCCTCGGCATGATGGCAGGCGCCCAGACCGTCCTGGGTCATGCCGCCGGCGCCGGCCGCGACGACCGCCTGGACCAGACCTTCCGTTTCGTGACCGCCGCCTCCCTGGCCTACGGGGTGGTGGTGGGCGGGTTGATGTTCACCCTCGCCGAGCCCCTGACCGCCCTGTTCGCGCAGGATGCTGAGACGGCCCGGGAAGGCGCGCGCGCCACGGCCGCCTTCGCGGTGGCGTTCGCCCCGGTGGGACTACAGCTCACCGCCGCGACTCTGTTCCAGGCGATCGGCGCCCCGCGCCGGGCCGCCGCAGTTTCGCTGGCGGCGCAGGGGCTGGCGCTGATCCCGCCGCTTCTGATCCTGCCGCGGCTGTTCGGGTATGACGGCGTGCTGGCGAGCCGGATCGCGGCCGAGTTCTTCGCCGACGGTCTCGGCCTCGCGCTGATGCTGGCGTGGCTGTCCGGTGCGGGCACTCGCAGGGCAGGCGGCGCAGCGCCGGTCGAGGGCGGCGAGGCAATGGAGATGCCCCCGGCGCACGAGGCTGCACACCAGCGCGCGTGAGACGCCCATCCGCGCCGCAATCACGTTCTGCGGCACGCCGTCGAGCCGATGCAGGCGGAACGCCGTGCCGACCGGTTCCGGCAACTGCGCAATCGCCGTGCTGACCCGCTCGAGGGCCTGACGCGAAGCGGTGGCCACCTCTGGGGTTCCGGTCGCCGGATCCGGAGGATCCAGGGCTTCGTCGAGACGGGCGAAGAGCCGCCGTTCGAGGTTGCGCCGCCGCGCTTGATCGATGGCGAGGTTGCGGACCATGCGCCCGACATAGGCCGCCGACCGGACTTCGTCCGAAGGCGGCGTGGCGGCGAGGCGCAGCATTACGTCCTGCACCACGTCTTCCGCCTGTTCGCGGCAAGCGAGAATGCGATTGGCGATCGAGACATAGGCCGCGCGATACCGCTCGGATGCCGCCATAGTCCCGGACGCTTTCCCCGATGCCGGGTCGGTTCGGCGGGGCGAGAACGCCGCCCTCTCTGGGTGCTCGTGTCGGTTCAATGACGCCGCACTCATGCTGCTCCGGAAGCAACAGCATACACGCAATCGCGACAATGGAAATAATCATTCAATATATTGTAATGATTTTAATTCGAAACACGGGTCGGTGATCAAGATGATTGCCATATCGTTCCGGCATAGACTAGGCCCGGACCCGGTCGGCACACTGAAACCATACACATTAATGGTCATAGCTCAGGCCGCATATCCAGACTTTCGGAGGACGCTCAGCTTCTATGCAGTCCTGTCCTCGGTCAGACCCGCTCCCGTCCACGGTCGTGCCACCGCGCGGCTCGGCGCCGGCATGATTGCCATGCCCGTCTCATCACGGATGGCTCGATGACGGGCCAAACGGCGGGACAGGCCAGGACGCCCACGCTTGAAACGTGTTCGCCAGGTAGCGCCAGCCCCATTTCCAGGGTCCGCCGCGCGTCTCGGGCGATCGATCTGAATGACGCCAAAGCAGACAAGACTGGGCGGCCTGCCTGCCCAGACAGCAACGCGACCAAAGCCACGGATACGCGGGGCAACGCGACATAGAGCTGGTCGGTTGTCGTGACGGGGCGTGCAAGGCGCGGCTGAAGAGTTGGGCCAGCCCGCGCCGATCGCCTAGCTTCATAGCTGAGGCGACCGGCCCGAGGTCGAGCGCGCCGCCGCGGAGCAGGTCAGCCGCCGCCGATACCGGTGGTCACCTTGCCGGTCCCCTTGCAGTCCGGGCAGGAGACGGTGTCGACCTTGCCGGTCCCGCTGCACGCGCGACACAGGTTCTCACCCGTTCCGGGCGCGCCCGGGGGCGCCTCGTCGCCGGGTTTCGCGGCGTCTGACGTGCTCATGACGTGTCTCCTCCCTGTATCGAGAGGAAACCGGAGGGCGTCGCACACCGTTCCCGCCTCTCGGCGAACACCAGGCGCTCAGATCACGGGAGGCGAAGGCGCCGTCCCACCCGAACGCGAGGCGGGGATCTGCCGGACTCAACAGGCGCCCGCCGACCGGACTGCCCGGCGCGAAACGATGCCACCGCGTTGCGTTGCCTGGCGACCCCGGTTGGGCTCGAACCAACGACCTGCCGCTTAGAAGGCGGCTGCTCTATCCAGCTGAGCTACGGAGTCTCGGGTGCCAGCGCCCTCAAAAGCCATGGGCTTGCCCGAGGGTCAAGCGTCTGGCCCCTCGGGGCCGGGTTCGTCGCCGCCGGCACCGACCGTGCCCGGGCGGGGTTGCGGCGTGGGAGGGATCCGGACAGGTCAGGGCGCGGTTCATGCCGGGGCGCCGCGCGCCCGAACAGGAGTCCGAGGTTGGCAGGCCCAAATCCCTCCCTATCGCCCCCCGGGCGCGCCCCGCGCCGCCCGGCCGCCGGCCGGGGCAGCCTCGGCCGGCCCGGGGCGGATCTGCGGCGCCTGCCGACGGGCCTGGACCTGCGCAATATCCGGCTGGTCGAGGGCGTGCGCGCTGCCTTCGCGTTCGGCGTCGTCATCCTGATCAACATCTGGGTGCAGTGGCCGCCGCTGCTCACCATGGCGCTGGCCGCCAACCTCGCCTGCTTCTGCGACACTGGCGGGCCGATGCGGGTGCGCCTGCGGGTGCTGACCGCGTTCTCCCTGCTCGGCGGCCTGCTCTGGGCGGGGGTCGGCCTGCTGCAGCCCCTGGGGCTTCCGGTCGTGGTGCCGGTCGCCTGCGCGCTGATCTTTGCCTGCTCGTATGCCCGGGTCTGGAGCGTGCAGGCGCAAGCGGCCGGGAACGTGCTGGTGGTCGTGCTGTGCATCGCCCTCGACCGGCCGCTCACCCTGGAGCAGGCCGGGATCGTGGCGCTGATGTTCGCGGCGGGCGGGCTCTGGGCGACGCTGCTCGCCCTGGTGATCTGGCGCCTGCACCCGTACCGGCCGGCGCATCGGGCGGTGGCCGAGGTCTGGCACGGCCTGGCGCGGCTCTGCGGCGATCTCGAGCGGCTCGTCGCCCTGGGCGAGCCCGATGCGGCCGCGTTCGACGGGCATGCGCGGGGCCACCGGCGAGGCGTGCGCACCAGCATCGAGACCGCCCGGACCATGATCCTCGACCTTGCCCGCTCGCGCGAGCGGGTCTCCGAGCGCACCGCCCAGGCTTTGCTGCGCCTGGAGAGCGCCGAGCAGATCTTCTCCGCGCTGATCGCGGTGGCGGAGCTGATCGAGAGCCGGCCCGCGCCGAGCCGGCGGGCCCTCACCAAGACGTTCCTGCGGCGGCTGCGCCCGCTGCTCGTCACCATCGCGCGGGCGATCCGCGACGATGCCAGCCTCGATCTCGGCCGGCTCGAACACTCCATCGCCCGGGCCGCGGAGGGCCTGGGGGAGGACGCCACCTTGGCGCGGCTGGCGGAGCGGATCGTCGGACGGGTGCGGATCGGCGCCAAGCTCTCGACGCCCGAGGGCTACCGGCCGGGCGGCACCCTCACGGACGGGCGCAGCCTCGACCGTTGGACCCGCTATGTCGAGCCGCTGGCGCAGAACTTCACCCTGGCCTCGCCGAATCTCCGGCACGCCCTGCGGGCCACTGCGGTCTCGGCGCCGGCGCTCGCCGCCACGCTGACCTATGCCGGCGCGTTCACCCACTGGCTGGTGATGACCGTGGTGCTGACCATGCAGCCGTTCTACGCTGCGACCTGGCAGCGGGCGCTGGAGCGGATCGGCGGCACGGTGCTGGGCGGCCTCGCGGGGGCGGTGCTGGCCTATTACGCCACGACCCCGCTGGTGGAGGCGGGGCTGATCCTCGTGCTCAGCGTGGTCGGCTTCGCGGCGCGCCAGATTTCCTACGGCTTCTTCGTCACCTGCCTGACCCCACTGGTGGTGCTGCTGGTCGAGCTGCTGGAGCCCGGCCACAGCTCCTGGGAGATCGTCGGCATGCGCGCCGGCTTCACGGTGCTGGGCGGCCTGATCGCGGTGGCGAGCTGCCTGGTGCTGTGGCCGATCTGGGAGCCGGACCAGGTCCGGCAGGAATTGCGGCGGGCGCTCAAGGCCCATGCCGACTTCGCCGAGGCGGTGCTGCGCGCCGCCCCCGGGGAAGCACGCGAAGCCGCGATCTCGGTCCGCGCCCGGGCGGCCGGCCTCGCCCTCAACGATCTGGAGGCCGCTCTGTCGCGCGCCCTGCAGCAGCCCCGGGCGGGCGGCCACCCGGAGGTGGAAGCCGCCATGGTGGCGGACGCGACCCTGCGCCGGATCAGCGCCCGGCTCACGGTGCTGCGTCACGCTCCCGAGGCGGCCGCCCCGGAGGCGGAGGCCTGGCGGAGCTGGATCGCCGCCACCCTGGCCGCGCTCGGGCAAGACCGGCCGCTCCCCGAGCGGCCCGATCTCGACCGGGGCCAGTCCCTGGCCCGTCTGGTGAGCCAGGTCGACCTGCTGACCGGGACGCTGCGCCCGGGCGAGCTGCGCGCGATCGACGTCGCCGGATCGGAGGGCGAGACCGCCGCGCGCGACGGTCGGGCCGTTCCGGCGACCTGATGGGCGGCGGGCCCCGGGGCGATCCGGGACCCGCGCCGCCTCAGTACCGCGGCAGGGCGTTGGCCGGGCCACCGGCATGCGGGCCGGCATAGCGGTAGGCGGAGCCCTGCGCCGGCCGGGTCCGATCCTGCTGCAGGACGCCGGCATTTCCGGCCCAGCCCGAATAGGCCGAGGCCGGATAGGGCGAATGCTTCGAGTCCAGCCCCTGCGCGAGGGCCGGCGAGGCAGCGGCGGCAAACAGGGCGGCGGCGGCGAGCATGCGCATGGTCATGAGGATCTCCTATTGTCTGCGTCTGACTTCGACGGGAAGTCATCCGGTCAACCGTGTCGAGTGAGGAAGATCGTCGGTCCGGCGGTCTTGATCGCTCCGGCTTTGCTTGGCCGAATGTAACCTCTCAACCGCGATCCTCTGCCGGCGGTTCGACCGATGCCGTGCGCTGGCGCACGGTTGGCGCGCGGTCGCCCCTGAATGCTTCACGCAGGATCCGAAGAGGCCGGTACGGACGGCGCTGAGGCGCGGCTCCCGGGGCCGGAGCGGGGATGCGTCGCACGAGGAAGCGTGCCACAGACCGCCCCGAAAGGGATGCCCCATGACCGGAAGCGCGCCAGGGACTCTGCCATGCGGTTGATCGTCGGTCTCGGAAACCCCGGTTCGCGCTACGCGAACAACCGGCACAATATCGGCTTCCTGGCCATCGACGCGATCGCCCGGCGGCACCGGGCGAGCCCGTTCCGGCACCGCTTCCAGGGCGAGGCCGCCGAGGTGGTGCTGGGCACCGAGCGGGCGATCCTGCTCAAGCCCTCGACCTTCATGAACGAGTCCGGGCGCTCGGTCTCGGAGGCACAGCGCTTCTACAAGATCCCACTCGGCGACGTGATCGTGCTGCACGACGAGCTCGACCTCGCCCCGGCCAAGCTCCGGGTGAAGCTCGGCGGCGGCAATGCCGGCCATAATGGGCTGCGCTCGATCACGGCCCAATGCGGCAACGACTATCGCCGGGTGCGGCTCGGCATCGGCCATCCCGGCGACAAGGCGCTGGTGCATGCTTACGTGCTCAACGATTTCGGCAAGGCCGAGCTGCCCTGGGTCGAGGATCTCTGCCGGGCGGTGGCCGACCACGCCGCGCTGCTGGCGGCCGGCGAGGATGCGAGCTTCCAGAACAAGGTTCACCTCGCCATGGCCGGCCGGGGCTGGGACGACGTGAAGACGCTGGGTACGAAAAATTGACACGAAAACACGGGAACACGATATGGATCGGCCTCGGAGGCTGCCATGAAGAACGTCACCGTGACGATGGACGAGGCTCTGCTGCAGCGGGCGCGTGTTGCCGCCGCGCGCGACGGCAAGAGCCTATCGCGTTTCGTCGCCGAGGCTGTCGAGCAGCGTGTCGGCCGCCCGCTGACGCAGCGGGAGGCGCTCGAACGCTTCCTGGCCGGTCCTCTCATGAATTTGACGGATGAGAACGGCAAAGCTCCGGCGCGCGATGAATTTTACGATTGAGCCGGTCTTCATCGACACGAACGTGCTGGTTTACGCACGCGACGAACGAAACGCCGACAAGCGCGAGTGCGCACGTGCGTGGCTGGCTGCCATCACCGACCTGGGCTGCGCCCGCACGAATCTGCAGGTTCTCAACGAACTGACGCGCTGGATCCTCAAGAACGAGCCGGAGCGCTTGCTGCGCGACGTCCAGGATGAAGTCGAGACGATCGGAGCTTGGGGAGCACGCCCGATCGATCAAGATGACACCGAACTGGCATGGCTCGTCCGCAAGAATCTCGGCTATCAGTGGTTCGATTGCCTCTTGGTAGCCGCCGCCCGGCTCGCCGGATGCCGGTACTTCCTGACCGAGGATATGGCACACGGCGCCGTGTTCGAGGGCCTGACCCTCATCAACCCTTTCCGCATGTCGCCCGGCGATGTGCTTCAACGGAACTGAGTCCATGGGCTTCAAATGCGGCATCGTCGGCCTGCCGAACGTCGGCAAGTCGACCCTGTTCAACGCGCTGACGCAGACGGCGGCGGCCCAGGCGGCCAATTACCCGTTCTGCACCATCGAGCCGAATGTCGGCGAGGTGGCGGTGCCGGATCCGCGCCTGGACGACCTCGTCCGGATCGCGAGTTCGAAGGAGAAGATCCCGACGCGGCTGACCTTCGTGGACATTGCCGGGCTGGTGCGCGGCGCCTCCAAGGGCGAGGGCCTGGGCAACCAGTTCCTGGCCAACATCCGTGAGGTCGACGCCATCGCCCACGTGGTGCGGTGCTTCACCGACGGCGACGTCACCCATGTCGAGGGCAAGGTCGACCCGGCGGCCGATATCGAGACCATCGAGACCGAGCTGATGCTGGCCGATCTCGACAGCCTGGAGCGCCGGGCCGTCGCCCTGGAGAAGAAGGCCAAGGGCGCCGACAAGGAGGCCAAGGAGACCCTCGACCTCGTCAACCGCGCCCTGCCGCTGCTGCGCGAGGGCAAGCCGGCTCGCCTCGTCGAGCGCAAGCCGGATGAGGAGAAGCTGTTCCAGTCCCTCGGCCTGATGACCGCCAAGCCGGTCCTCTACGTCTGCAACGTCGATGAGGGCGATGCCGACAAGGGCAACACCTATTCGGACGCGGTGTTCGCCCGCGCCAAGGCCGAGGGTGCCGTGGCGGTGGTGGTCTCGGCCAAGATCGAGAGCGAGATCGCCGTGATGCCGGAGGCCGACCAGGCCGAGTTCCTGGAGGCCGTGGGGCTGACCGAGCCCGGCCTCAACCGGGTGATCCGCGCCGGCTACGATCTCCTCGGCCTCGTGACCTACTTCACGGTCGGCCCCAAGGAGGCCCGGGCCTGGACGATCACCAAGGGCACCCGCGCGCCCGGCGCCGCCGGGGTGATCCACTCGGATTTCGAGAAGGGCTTCATCCGCGCCGAGACCATCGCGTTCAAGGATTACACCACGCTGGGCGGCGAATCCGGCGCCCGGGATGCCGGCAAGCTGCGGCTCGAGGGCAAGGACTACGTGGTGCAGGACGGCGACGTGCTGCATTTCCGCTTCGCCAACTGAGCCCCTGACCCACTCGACGAGGCTGCCATGCCGGACCCCGCGGTCGAGGACTTTTCCGTCGGCGACGTGATCGTCGGCGAGCCCCTGACGGTCAGCCGCGCCGACATCGTCGGCTTCGCGCGGGCCTTCGACTTCCAGCCGTTCCACCTCGACGAGGCGGCCGCGGAGGGGACCTTCGCGGGACGGCTGATCGCGTCGGGCTGGCACACGGCGGCGCTGGGGATGCGGCTGCTTCAGAAGGGGCCGTTCCGCGGCGGCTCCTCGCTCGGCGCGCCGGGGATCGACGAGCTGCGCTGGCTGGCGCCGGTCCTGCCCGGGGACGCCCTGACGCTGACCTTCCGGGTCGTCGGAATGCGGGATTCGGCCTCGAAGCCGGGGCTCGGCTTCGCGACCGCGGAGGTCGCCCTCGGCAACCAGCGCGGCGAGACGGTGCTGACCCAGCGCTTCACCTTCATGCTGGCCCGGCGCGGCACCGATCCCCTGCCGCCGCGCCCGGTGGAGATCGGCGAGCCGGGGCCCGTGACCGAGCCGGAGGATGCCGAGATCCTGCCGTTCCTGCGCGACGCCGAGATCGGGATGGTCCGCGATCTCGGCGCCTACCCGTTCAGCGCCGCGGCGATCGTGGCCTTCGCCGAGGCTTACGACCCGCAGGCCTTCCATCTCGACCAGGCCGCGGCCAGCCGCAGCCATTTCGGCGGCCTCTGCGCCTCCGGCTGGCACACCGCCGCCGCCTACATGAACCGGCTGCTCACCACCCGCGCCCGCGACGCCGCCTACACGGCCACCCGCGGCCCCGTCCCGGAAGCCGGCCCCTCCCCGGGCTTCAAGAACCTGCGCTGGCTCAAGCCGGTCTATGCGGGCGACACGGTGCGGTTCAGCACGAAGCTCACCGACAAGCGCGCCTCCGCCTCCCGCCCCGGCTGGGGCCTGGCGTTTGCCCGCAACACCGGGGTGAACCAGCGCGGCGAGCCGGTCTTCGCCTTCGACAGCGCCGTGTTCCATCGCTGGGAGCCGTGAGGCCCGTTCTCCCATTGTAACGCGATGGGCCGCGGTTCTAGGATCGGGTGGAGGTCGGCCTATGACAGATTTACTCGAAAAAGCGGTTGCGGCCGTGAGGCAGATGCCGGCCGACGATCAGGATGCCATCGCCCAAGCCATGCTTAGTATGGCGAAGATCGCGGATCCTCTCGAGATCGAGCCCGAGCACGCGGCCGCCGTCAGAGCCGGCCTGGAGCAAGCCGATCGCGGGGCGTTCGTGGAAGGTGACGCCAGCACGATCATCGCTCGGGCCTTCGCACGTGCCCGTACGCCGACGTGACGATCCGCCTTACCCGGCAAGCCGAGACAGATATCGAAGATATTGCAGGCTATGTGGTCCCGCGCAGCCCGCAGGGTGCGATGCGGGTCGAGGCCGCAATCCAGGAAGCTCTCGCGCTCATCGCCCGCTATCCCGCGGTCGGCCATGAACGGCGGCAGCGCGTGCGCCGCTTTGCCCTGCCCCGCTATCCCTATCTGATCTTCTACCGGATGAATGAAGTGGATAACGCCATCGAGGTTCTTGCCATTCGGCATGCGGCCAGGAGGCCGGAGGACCCGAGCGACGCACATTGAAAATGGAAGCAGCGCCCATGCTTCCCTGGGTCGGCACGGTATCGGCCGCCCCTCACGCCGCCTTCCGGCGCTCCGGATACAACCCGTAGAGCCCCTCTTCGCTCGCCTCGCAGATGCCGCGCTCGGTGATGATCCCGGTCACCAGGCGGGCCGGGGTCACGTCGAAGGCCGGGTTGGCCACCGGGCTGCCGGGGGAGACGACCTCGATCGTGGCGAAGCCGCCATCGGCCAGCCGGCCGGTCATGTGGGTGATCTCACGGCCGTCGCGCTCCTCGATCGGGATCTCCCGCACGCCGTCGTGCAGCGTCCAGTCGATCGTCGAGAACGGCAGGGCCGCGTAGAACGGCACGCGGTTGTCGTGGGCAGCGAGCGCCTTCAGGTAAGTGCCGATCTTGTTGCAGACGTCGCCCGACGCCGTGGTCCGGTCCGAGCCGACGATGCACAGGTCGACCCCGCCATGCTGCATCAGGTGGCCGCCGGCATTGTCGGCGATCACCGTGTGCGGCACGCCGTGGCCGTGGAGCTCGAAGGCGGTAAGGGCCGCGCCCTGGCTGCGCGGCCGGGTCTCGTCCACCAGCACGTGGACCGGCACGCCCCGCTCGTGGGCCGCGTAGATCGGCGCCAGCGCGGTGCCCCAATCCACCGTGGCGAGCCAGCCGGCGTTGCAATGGGTCAGCACCGTGACCGGCCGCCCGCCCTTGGCCGCGTGCAGGTCGGCGATGATCTGGCCGCCATGGGCGCCGATCGAGCGGCAGCTCGCCACATCCTCCTCGGCGATGCGGCCGGCCTCCGCGAAGGCGCGGGCGAAGCGCTCGGCCGGCTGGATCTGACGCAGGTTGCCGGCGACCCGATCGAGCGCCCAGCGCAGGTTGATCGCCGTCGGGCGGGTCGCGGCGAGCGCCGCCACCGCCCGGTCGATCCCCTCCATCGAGGGATCGGCCCGCATGGCGAGCGCCAGCCCGTAGGCCGCGGTGACGCCGATCAACGGCGCGCCGCGCACGATCATGGTGCGGATCGCCACCGCCGCATCGTCGAGCGTGGCGAGCCGCCTCAGCTCGAACGCGAAGGGCAGGCGCGTCTGGTCGATCACTTGGACGCTGACGCCGTCCGGGTCCGGGAAGATCGTGCGATAGGGAGTGCCGTCGATATGCATGGCCGTTTCTGTGCCATAGCGAGGCGGTTTTTGCACCACCCCGCGCCGGATCCCGCGCGATCCTGGGGGCGCGGGGTCAGGCTTCCTCAACCTTAGCAGGTCGTTAAGGCCGGCATGACTAGCCTCGGGCGAGAGAGTCCCCGTTCGCGTCCGGTCCCGCATGCGCTCGCTTCGCCGTCCCGCGTCGCCCTACGACACTTACGTCGACAGCGTTCGCCCCTTTCTGGGCAAGCGCCTGACGGAGCTCGGAGGGTTCGTGCTGTTCACCGGGGCGGTCGCCCTGACCGTCGCCCTGGCCACGTGGTCGATCGACGACCCGAGCCTCAACCACGCCACCGACCATCCGGCCCACAACGTGCTCGGCCAGCCGGGCGCCGTGGTGGCCGACCTCGCCATGCAGATCCTGGGGCTCGGCGCCCTCGCCTTCGTGCTGCCCCCCGTGCTCTGGGGCGTGCGGCTGATGCGCGAGCGCGACCTGCCGCAAGGAGGCATGCGCCTGGCGCTCTGGATCATCGGCTTCTGCGCGGCGAGCGCCGTGGCGAGCGCCCTCCCCCCCACGGCCCGCTGGCCGCTCCCGACCGGGCTCGGCGGCGTGGCCGGCGACGGCCTGCTGTCGATGGCCCGGGTGATCGTCGGGGCGGTGTCCTCGGCGGCGGCCCATCTCGTCGGCTTCGTCTACGCCGCGGTGGCGATCCTCAGCCTCACCGGCGCCTGCCGGTTCGGGACCGTCGAGGAGGAATCCTTCCACGACGAGCCCTATCCCGCCCGGCATCCGGCCCTGCGGGGTCGCGACGAGCGCGAGGATGCCGATGAGCCGAGCCTCGGCCTGGTCGGGATCGGCGCCCTCGCCCAGGGCCTGATGCGGATGCGCGTCGCCCTGGCGCGGCGGATCGAGACCTGGCGGACCGGCCGGGTCGAGCCGTTCGACAGTGCCTCGCCGGCGCTCGCGGCGCGGCGCGCCTTCACGGATGCGGACCTGCCCTGGGCCGAGCACCTGCCCGAGGCGCCGCAGGCGGGCCCGGAGCGGCGCGAGCCGGTCTTCGAGTCGCACGACGAGCCGGTCGCGGCGCCCGCCCGCCGGGTCGCTCTGCCGCCGGACGACGACGAGCCGGACGCGTTCGAGGCCCCTGCCCGGCCGGCGGCACCGCGCGCGCCGGAGCCGACCGCCTCGCGGGTCGCGGCGCCGGCCGCCGCACCGGTCCCGGCCCGCCGGGCGCCGGCGCCGCAGATGCGGCCCGAGGATTACGCCCTGCCGGCCCTCGACCTGCTGGCCGCCCCGCGCGGTCCCTCGCCGGCGAGCCTGGTCTCGGCCGACGCCCTGGAGCAGAACGCGACCCTGCTCGAGGCGACGCTGGGCGATTTCGGCGTGCGCGGCGACATCCTGGCGGTGCGCCCCGGCCCGGTCGTGACCCTCTACGAGCTCGAGCCCGCGCCCGGCACCAAGTCGAGCCGCGTGATCGCGCTGGCCGATGATATCGCCCGCTCGATGTCGGCGGTCTCGGCCCGCGTCGCCGTGGTCCCCGGCCGCAACGCCATCGGCATCGAATTGCCGAACGCCAAGCGCGAGACGGTGTTTCTGCGCGAGCTGCTGGCCTCCACGGATTTCGCCGAGAGCAAGCACAAGCTCGCCCTTTGCCTGGGCAAGAATATCGGCGGCGAGCCGATCATCGCCGACCTCGCCCGGATGCCGCACCTGCTGGTGGCCGGCACCACCGGCTCGGGCAAGTCCGTGGCGATCAACACGATGATCCTGTCGCTGCTCTACCGTCTGAAGCCGGAAGAGTGCCGCCTGATCATGGTCGATCCCAAGATGCTGGAACTGTCCGTCTATGACGGCATCCCGCACCTGCTCTCCCCGGTCGTGACCGACCCCAAGAAGGCGGTGATCGCCCTCAAATGGGCCGTGCGCGAGATGGAGGAGCGCTACAAGAAGATGTCCAAGATCGCGGTGCGGAACATCGACGGCTACAACGCCCGCGTCTCGGAGGCCGCCGCCCGCGGCGAGGTGCTGACCCGGACCGTGCAGACCGGCTTCGACCGGCAGACCGGCGAGGCGATCTACGAGGACGAGGCCATGGACCTCGCCCCCCTCCCCTACATCGTGATCGTGGTCGACGAGATGGCCGACCTGATGATGGTGGCGGGCAAGGACATCGAGGGGGCGATCCAGCGTCTGGCCCAGATGGCGCGTGCGGCGGGCATCCACCTGATCATGGCCACGCAACGCCCGTCGGTGGACGTGATCACCGGCACGATCAAGGCGAACTTCCCGACCCGGATCTCCTTCCAGGTGACCAGCAAGATCGATTCGCGCACGATCCTGGGCGAGATGGGCGCCGAGCAGCTGCTCGGTCAGGGCGACATGCTGTTCATGGCCGGCGGCGGGCGCACGACGCGCGTGCACGGGCCGTTCTGCTCGGACAGCGAGGTCGAGAGCGTGGTCGCCCACCTCAAGCGCCAGGGCCGCCCCTCCTACCTTGACGCCGTCACCGCCGACGACGAGGAGGCCGCCCCCGAGAAGGGCGCAAAGGGCAAGGCCGGCGCGGCCGAGCTGGAACTCGACGGCGCCGTGTTCGACCAGGGCTCCTTCGGCGAGGCCGGCGGCGACCTCTACGACCAGGCCGTGCAGGTGGTTCTGCGCGACCAGAAGGCGTCCACCAGCTACATCCAGCGCCGCCTGCAGATCGGCTACAACCGCGCCGCCTCCTTAATGGAGCGGATGGAGACCGAAGGTATCGTCGGCCCGGCCAACCACGCCGGCAAGCGCGAGATCCTCCTGGAGGAGGCTGCGGGCTGAGCCTCTCTCGGCTCGGCCAGGGACGGCTTCCTGTCGCCTCCGCGCCCTGATGCTCAGCCATCGCACCTTGCGGAGCGCCACAGGCCCCCTCTCTCCCGCACGGGAGAGGGGACCCGCGCCTCATCCGGAGATGCCTGGGCCCAGTCGTCCAGGGAAGAGGGGTAGGCAGATACGCACGCGTCCGCCCGCCGGCCTCATCGGGGGCGATGCGTGAACCGCACGGTCCCGCGCGCCAGGCTTCGGGATCCCGGCTAAGGCAACGAAGTCCAAAATCCCGCGAACAAGAATCGCCCCTCTTGCGGAACCTGTTTGCAAGGCAAACGTTACGCGCGTGCGAGGCTCGGAAACGAGCTCGCCTGTTGGGCGCCGGCCATGGTGTCCGGCGTCTCTTGTAGTCACGTTGCTCAATGGAGGATGTGGTTATGAGGACTTACGACGTTGCGCCCCTGTTCCGGTCGTCCATCGGATTCGACCGTCTGTTCGAGCTGCTGAACCAGCCCGAGCGCGTCGAGACCACGGCCGCCTGGCCGCCCTACAACATCGAGAAGGTCGCGGACGACCAGTATCGGATCACCATGGCGGTTGCGGGCTTCACGCCCGACGAGATCGAGCTGACCCAGCAGGACACGGTGCTCCTCGTGTCGGGCCAGAAAGCGACGCCCGAGAACGAGCGGCACTACCTGCACCGCGGCATCGCGGCCCGCACGTTCCGTCAGACCTTCAACCTGGCCGACCACGTGAAGGTCGTGGGTGCGAACCTGGAGAACGGGCTCCTGACCGTCGAGCTCAAGCGCGAGGTGCCGGAGGCCCTGAAGCCCCGTCGCATCGCCATCGGCGGCGTCACGGCCACGTCCGGGCAGGACAACGCGCCCGCGCAGATCACCGAGAGCAAGGTCGCCCAGGCCAAGACCGCCGAACCCCGGGTCGCCGAAGCCAAGGCCGCCTGATCGCGGCCGGTCCGAGCCCGGGCCGGCCGATCCGCGGACCGCCCGGGTTCCCCGCTCTGGACGAACGCCATCCCTCGGGGGCCCGCAGGCCCGCGGGCCGCAGACGGCCGATCCCATGAGATGCCCATGATGCCAAACTGAAGGAGGTCCCTATGAGCGTGAGAGATCTGATTCCGTGGAACCGCACAACCGGAACCCCGGCGCCGACCGCCCTATCGAACGAGGCGGCCAATCCTTTCCTGACGCTCCACCGCGAGGTGAACCGCCTGTTCGACGACGTGTTCACCGGGTTCGGCTCGGTTCCGAGCCTAGCCAATCGCAGCTTCGGCTGGCCCAATGTCGAGCTGGTCGAGGCGGATGGCGGGCTGCGGCTCTCGGCCGAGCTTCCCGGCCTCGACGAGAAGGATGTCGAGCTCCTGGTCGAGGACGGCGTGCTGACCCTGCGGGGCGAGAAGCGCGCCGAGAACACCGACACGGCGCGCGGCTACTCGGAGCGCAGCTACGGCCGCTTCGAGCGGGTGATCGCCCTGCCCTTCCCGGTCGAGGAAGAGAAGGTCGAAGCGTCGTTCCGCAACGGCGTGCTCACCGTGACGCTGCCGCGCTCGGAAAAGGCGCCGGAGCGGGGCCGCCGCATCGCCATCAACAGCGGCAACAACGGCGGTCAGAAGACGGCGCATTGAGGCGCGCCGCCGCTCGGGCGGGATCACGACGCCTGACGCGGTGGCCGGCCCGGACCGGCAGGACGACCGAGCGAGGACCTGCCGGCCGTGCCGGCCGCCCTGGAGCCGGCTCCGACCGCCTGGCGGCCGGGGCCGGCTCTCGGTCCTTGGTCTGACGCGCTCGCCCGTGCCGAACCGCAATTCCCCGGGCGGCGCGCGGTTCAGCCTTCGCTGACGAGCAGGAGGGTCGCATGCAGCCAATCGATACAACCCCGATCGACACGCATATCGAGCGCCTCGGCCCGATGGCCGCGGCCAATCTGAGGGCGACGGCGGTCGACCCGTTCGAGGCCTTCGTGGCGCCGGGCGACGTGTTCCGGCATCCCCGGGAGGTCCTGTCCTATCCCGGCCTGTCGCGGGCTGAGAAGCGGGCGATCCTGGCCTCCTGGGCCTCGGACGCGCGCGCCGTGGATTCCTGCCCGACGCTGCGCTGCCTGCCCGGCTGCCGCGCCGAGCCGGTGCCGATCGACGACGTCCTGGCCGCGCTCCAGGCGCTGGACGGCACGCCCGCGCCCAGCGGACAGGCGACCGTCAAGCCGCGGATCCCGGTGGTGCTCGGCCGCCGCTTGCGGCGCGGCCCGGCGGCCCGGGAGGCCGTGCTGAACTGAGGCCCGGAGGCGATCGATGACGACCTTCGACCTGAAGGACCGCTATCGGTGGTCGACCCGGCGCCGGCGCAGCCGGGCCGAGCCGCCGGCCGAGGCGGCGGAGCGGGCGACCTGGTCCACCCTCACGGGCTGGATCGCGTCCGCCGCCCTCTGCCTCGCTCTGGCGGCCCTCAGCCCGGCGCCGGCCATGCCCTGGGTCCTAGCGGGATTGCTGAGCGTGTCGGGCTTCGTCTGGCTCGGCGCCGCAATCACCCGGGCCGGGCCGCCGGCCAACGCCACGCACCTCACCGCCTGGGACGCCGCCCTCCTCGCCTTCGCGGCGAGCTTCGGCGTCCAATCCGCGGCGCGCCTCGGGCTGCTGGGCGCCTGAGCGCACCGCATCACCACCATCGCGTCGCCCGACGGCCGGGCTGTCGGGCGCTGCTTCAGGGAGGCAATTATGCAGACGACCATACAGGATCGCGTGATCGGACTCGGACACAACAATCCCCCCGCCTTCATCGCCACGGCCCCGTGGCTCGCTGGCCGGAAGGCCCTGATCCGGCGCCAGCAGCGCCCGGTGGAGACCTCGGGCCGCGCCCGGGAAGGCACCTGGATCCTCACCTTCGCGCGCGAGACGCCGCCCGAGATCGAGCCGCTGATGGGCTGGACCGGCGGCAGCGACCCCCTCGCCACGGATGTCCGGCTCACCTTCCCGACCCGGGCGCAGGCCATCGCGTATGCGGAGCGCCAGGGCCTCGACTACGATGCGGATCCGGACCCCGCCGAGGCGCCCCGCAAGCGCCCGGTCTGCGCGGCACGCTCGGATGATCGGCGGTACCCCGATCGCGTGCCGCTTCGGGTGGTGCTCGGCCGGAAACAGGCGCCGGCCGCGCCGCCGGGCTTTCCGGACGGGCCGGAGCTGGAACGGGCGCTGGTCAATCCGGCGGCGGTCTTCGCCACGCCGTCCGCCGTGCTGAACCACCCGCGGCTGCTGCGCGAAGGGAAGCGCGAGATCCTGCGGCGGTGGGCCTGGGACGAGTACCTGAAGGAGGTCGCCGCCGCCGAAGGCATGGCCGAGGGTGAGCCCTCGCAGCTCGAAGCGGTCAAGGCCGCGCTCCTGGCGCTCGGCGAAACCTGGCGTCCGAAACCCTCCGCCCCGGCGGTCGCCGTGCCGGTGCCGCAGGAGGACGAGGACATGGTCCTCGCCGCGTGAGGCTTCACGCCACCGAGAACCGGAACGTCGTGACCGCCCGGAACACCTCTCCCGGCCGCAGGACCGCGGAGGGGAAGCCCGGCTGGTTCGGGGCGTCCGGAAAGCCTTGCGTCTCGAAGCAGACGCCGTCGCCGGAGCGGTAGATCCGGCCGGAGGGACCGATCAGCGTGCCGTCCAGGTTGTTGCCGGTGTAGAGCTGCAGCGCCGGCTGGGTCGTCGCCACGTCGAGCCGCCGGCCACTGGCGGAATCGATGCAGGTCGCGGCCGGGCGCAGGGTGCCGGCGGGGCCGCGCAGCACGAAGGTGTGGTCGTAGCCCTTGGCGAAGGCCAGTTGCGGATCGCCGACCCGGATGCGGTCGCCCAGCGCGTGCGGGGTGCGGAAATCGAACGGGGTGCCGGCCAATGCCCGGATCTCGCCGGTGGGGACCTGCGTCGCGTCGGTGGGGGTGAACGCGTCGGCCTCGAGCTGGACCACGTGGTCGAGGACGCTGCCGGTCCCCTCCCCGGCGAGGTTGAAGTAGCTGTGATTGGTGAGGTTCAGGACCGTCGGCCGGTCGGTCACGGCCTCGTAAGCGATGCGCAGCACCCCGTCCTCGGGCAGGCTGTAGCGCACGCGGACGTCGAGATTGCCGGGAAAGCCCTCCTCGCCGTCGGGGGAGCGGCGGCCCAGGGTCAGGCTCGTGCCGTCGGCCGCCTCCACGTGCCAGAGATGGTTTCCGAAATTCCGGTCGCCGCCATGCAGGGTGTTGGGGCCCTCGTTCACCGGTAGCCGGTAGGTGTGGCCGTCGAGGCTGAAACGCCCGCCCGCGATGCGGTTGGCGTAGCGCCCGACCACGGCGCCGAAGCTCGGGCTCACGGTCTCGTAGCCCGCCAGCGTGTCGAGCCCGAGCACGACGTTGGCGCTGCGGCCAGCGCGGTCGGGCACCTCGATCGCCGTGATCACCGCGCCGAAATCGATGACGTGGACGCGCAAGGTCCCTCGGGCCAGCACGTGCCGGGTGACCGGTTGCCCGTCCGCGGTGACGCCGAAGATGTCGTCCGGCATGCCGCAATCCCCGCTCAACGCTTCCAGACGCCGAGCCGCTCGCTGCGCGCGTGGTCCTCGGCCGCCACGAGCTCCGGGCTCGCCTCCGGGGAGGCCCGGCCGCCGCCGTTGAATAGAACGACTTCGGACAGGTCGCGCCCGTTCACCAGGCAATTCATGTTCTCGCTGCCCGGCGCCGGCTGGCAGGTGACCGTGCGTCCGCCGATGTAGCGGGCCAGCTCGTCCGCCTGGCCGCCCCGCACCCACTCGACACCGAACAGATGCACGACCTTGCCGCCGACCTTCAGGGTCGCGGTGTCGATCACCTGGGCCGGGCCGGTGATGGCGTTCGCCGCGGGCGGCGGCGTGTCGGGCTCGGGATCGCCGCCGGTCTCGGGCGGCGGCGTCACCGTGTCGGCGGTCGCGGGGGGGGATCCGGCCTGGGACGCCGTCGGCGGGGGATTCGTCGGCGCATTGGACGCCTGGGGCGGCGTCGGCTGGGTCGTCGTGGTGCTCGCGGAATCGGGGCGCGGGGGTTCTGGCTCGCGACCGGCCAGGACCAGCCCCGCCGCGACCACCGCTACCAACGCGGCCGTGCTCGCGCCCACGAGCCAGCGGCGATGCCGACGGCCGCTCTCATCCCCAATGCCGGTGCCGAAGCCGAGCCGATCACGCAGCCGAGGCAGGGCGTCGCGCAACGTTTCGCCGAGCCGGCCCGGCCCCTCGTTCCACGCCGCGACCGGATCCGAACCGCGCTCGGGCGTGGCGCTCTCAGCGACGGGGGGGCCGAACCGCGTCCGCAACCCCGTCCGCAGGCTCGCAAACCGGCCGGCTGCGTTCTGCGCCAGCACCCGCCCCTGCACCGAGGAGCGCTCGGCGAGCGAGCGGGCACGCTCGGATTGGGTCTCGACAAAGCGGGCCGTGGCCGCCTTCATCTCGTAGGCGCCGGTCAGGATCGGCGAATCCTTGGCCTCTTCCGCGACCGGTACGGGCGCTGGCTCGGGTTCCACCGGGAGGAACAAGGCCGGGTGCCGCGCCTGGAGCTCGGCCACGAAATCCGCGAGCGTCATCGGCTCCGCGGTGCCCGGGCGCAGGCGTGGCACGCCGTGGCGGTCGAGCACCCGGTAGCCGTACGCCCCGGGCACGATCGCCGCCTCGGCCATGAGTTCGAGGGTCCGCACGGAGACCGGGCGCGGCCGCGCCCGGGCGATCGCCGTCCGGATCGCCTCGCGGAGGGCGCCGCGCTCCGGATTGTCGAGCGCCGGACGCGCCGGCGCCGCTACCTGTTCCGCCACGGTTGAAGACGTCATAAACCCGATCCCGGCATCACCGTGCGCCGCACGGATGCCGCTTTACGCTTTGCCGGGCGAAGGGGCCAGGGTACCGGCCTGGACGCTCCGGCGCAGGACCCGCCCGCTCTCGCCGACGATCACCGGGCGCGCCCCCGCGAAGCTCACCTCCAGGACCAGCTCGGCCGCTCCGGTGGAGATGGCGCCGCGATCCGGATTCGCGGTGCGGAAATCCACGATCGTGCGGATCGTGCAGGTCTCGGAATCGCAGGCGGTGCGGATCGACCGCGGCTCGTAGCGCCGCTCGGGCCAGCGCTGGACGAAGCTGCGCTTCTCGGCCACGAGGCCGGCCAGGGTGACCGGATGGCCGTAGAAGCGCACCCGGCTCCCGTAGAAATGCGGCGCGGCGCCGACCATGGTTTCGCCTGAGCTCGAGACGGTGGCGAGGTAGTTCGCCGCGAGAGCCCGAGCGATGGCGGCCCGCTCGGTGGACGCGGCCGGTACCGGCGCCGGGGCGAAGGCGGCCGGCGTGTCGGCGAGCCGGCGGGGATGCGCCGCATGGCGCCGCAGGGGCTCGCGGCTGGCCGGGCGCTCCAGCGCGGCCGCCCGTTTCGGGGCGGCCCGGGTCGAAGCGGCCTTGGGCAGGGCGTCATCCGCGGGCTCGGGCTTGGCCGCCTGCCTGACCGGCTTCCTGTCCTGCGCCGACGGCTTGGCCTGTTCCTGAGATGCGGCCTTCGTCGGCTCCTTGGCCGGGGCGGCCGGCGCGGAAGCCGAGGTACGCGCCGGCGGATCGACCCAGGAACTGGCAGACGCCGCCCCCTGCTGCTGGGCCGCGGCACCGCCGATGAGGGTCAGGGGCAGGATCACGCCGAGCGCGAGCGCGCGGGCAGGGGTGGGAATGGTGGCGGACATCGGTGCCTTCCTGGCGGCCGGGGCGGACGTGATGAGAACGCGCCCGCATGCCGAAGCGGTTCCACGGGTATTCCGGGCGCGCCCACGACTCTGCCGATCCGCAGGGCCGGCACCAGACGGGGATTGCGTGGATGACGGGGTTGCGCTCGCTCGTTTTGCCACCAAGTCGGGGACAATCTTGGCTGTCGCCCGTTCTAGGTTCTCATCGGGCCATTCCGCCGCCCAGCACATCGAGGTTCCCGTGGCCCCACCCGAGACCGAGGCGACCTCAGACCTGCATCGGAGTCCCCGGTGAGCGCGGGCCAGCGTCGGGCGCTGCTGATCTGCAACGCGAAGGCCCGCAACGGCGGCCTCGACCTCGACGAGGTGCGCAGCATCCTGCGCGCCGGCGGGATCGAGCCGGTGGAGCCGCCGCCGGATGCCGATTGCCGCGACGAGATCCGGGCTCGCGCCAAGGACGTCGATCTCGTGATCCTGGGCGGCGGCGACGGCACCATGAACATGGCCGCGCCGGCCCTGGTGGAGAGCGGGCTGCCGCTCGCCATCCTGCCGCTGGGCACCGCCAACGATCTCGCCCGGTCCCTCGGCCTGCCGCTGGATCCTCTGGCGGCCGCCCGGTTCATCCCGACCGCCCAGCCGCGGCCGGTCGATCTCGGCTGGGTCAACGGCCATTACTATTTCAACGTCGCCAGCATCGGCTTCTCGGCCGAGCTCGCAGGCGAACTCACGGCCGAATCGAAGAAGACCTGGGGGGTGTTCGGCTACGCGGTCGCGGCCATCCGGGTCTTGCGCCGGGTGCGCCCCTTCACCGTGACGATCGAGCATGACGGCACGACCGAGAAGGTGACGACCATCCAGGTCTCGGTCGGCAACGGCCGGCACTACGGCGGCGGCATGACCGTGGAGGAAGCCGCCACGGTCGATGACGGCAAGCTCGATTTCTACAGCCTCGAAGTCGCCCATTGGTGGCGGCTGATCGCGCTCCTGCCGGCCCTGCGCCGGGGCACCCAGGGACGCGCGGCCGACGTGCGCGCCTTCCAGACACGGGAGATCAAGATCGCGACGCGCAAGCCCCGGCCGGTGAACACCGACGGCGAGCTGACCACGCACACGCCCGCCCATTTCAAGGTCGTTCCGAAGATCCTCCAAATCTTCGCCCCCGACCCGGCGAGCCGCCCGGGCCCGTTCCATTTGACTGCCCTCGGCAGCCGCCTCTTCCCGACCAGCGAGACGCCCGAGCCGTGACCGACCTGATTCAGCTTGCCACGCAGCCGGCCGTCTGGGTCGCGCTCGCGACCCTCGTGGTGATGGAGGTCGTGCTCGGCGTCGACAATCTGATCTTCATCTCGATCCTGACCAACAAGCTGCCCGCCGATCAGCAGACCCGGGCGCGTCGGATCGGGATCGGGCTGGCCCTGATCCTGCGGCTCGGGCTGCTGGGAACGGTCGCGTTCATCGTGCACCTGACCGAGCCGGTCTTCTCGGTTCTGGGCCAGGACTTCTCCTGGCGCGACCTGATCCTGATCGGCGGCGGTCTGTTCCTGCTCTGGAAGGCCACCAAGGAGATCCACCACAGCGTCGATCCCGATGAGACCGGCGAGAAGACGGTCGGCGGCACGATCGGGTTCGGCGCGGCCATCGGCCAGATCCTGCTCCTCGATCTCGTGTTCTCGATCGACTCGATCATCACCGCGGTCGGCATGACCGAGCATGTGCCGGTGATGATGGTGGCTGTTGTCGTGGCGGTGATCGTGATGCTGGTGGCGGCCGAGCCGCTCTCGGCTTTCATCGCCCGCAACCCGACCGTGGTGATGCTGGCGCTGGGCTTCCTGATCATGATCGGCATGACGCTGATCGCCGAGGGGTTCGGCGCCCACGTGCCGAAGGGCTACATCTACACCGCCATGGCGTTCTCGGCCGGGGTCGAGGGCCTCAACATGCTGGCCCGCGGGCGCCGGCGGGCGGCCGGCGGAAGCCGGAACCAGGCCTGAGCACGCATCCGGAGCGGACGGGATCGATCATGCGGCTCGCCGCGGCCCTGTGCACCCTGCTCGTCTCCGCCCCGGTCCATGCGGAGCCACGGATGACGCCCTCGCCCGCAATCCTGCACGACCTCGCCCCCACCGGCACGCTGCGGGCCGCGATCAATTTCGGCAATCCGGTGCTGGCCCAATCCGGAGCGGACGGCCCTGCGGGCGTGTCGGTCGATCTCGCCCGAGCGCTGGCGCAGAAACTTGGCGTGCCGGTGGCCTTCGTGACGTTCCCCGGGGCGGGCGCGGTCTCGGGCTCGGCCGGATCCGGAACCTGGGACATCTGCTTCCTGGCGATCGACCCGAAGCGCGCCGAGGGCATCGCCTTCACTTCGCCCTACGTGCTGATCGCCGGCAGTTACCTCGTGCCGGCCGCCTCGCCGATCCAGAGCCTGGAGGCCGTCGATCGCGACGGGATCCGCGTCTCGGTGGGGCGCAGCAGTGCCTACGACCTGTTCCTGACCCGCGCGTTGCGCCACGCCACCCTGGTGCGGGCGCCGACCTCGGCAGAGGCGATCACGGCCTTCGCCCGAGGCGGCCTCGACGTCGCCGCCGGGGTTCATCAGCCGCTTGCCGCCTACGCATCCACTCACAAGGGGGTGCGGCTGCTACCGGGGCATTTCATGGCGATTCCGCAGGCGATGGGCCTGCCGGTCGGACGGGATGCGGGCGCCGCCTATCTGGCCGAATTCCTCACCGGGGCGAAAGCGGACGGGTTCATTGTGCGGAGCCTGGAGGCCAACGGGCAGGATCCCGGGCTGGCGGCGCCGTGAGTTGCCGCTCAGGCCGCGGTGAGCTGGGCCAGATCGGCCCCCGCTGCGAGATGATCCTTCGTGTCGAGGATCTCGATGGCAACGACACCGCCTGCCGCATCGAAATCCAAGACAATTCCCGGCCGCACCTCCTCGCTCTCGGTCACGGGGGCGTCGGCGAGGCGTAGATATAGGGCATCCGCCTCAGAATCGTATCGGACTTTCACGTCTTCGCCTTCAGCTGCGATCCAGGAAGAGCGTGATGACCCGGTAAGTCAACGCCGGCTCCTCGACATAGACGACCCGGAGCACGCGGCCCCCGTGCTCAGGCCAGGCACGGTAGGCGCGCACGCGCTCAGGATATCGCGGGTCCGGTTCTGTCGCCTCCGGCGCCAGGTTCGTGCGTTCGCCGAGCTCGCTCGCGATCCCCCGATCGATCAGGTTCTCTCGCGCATGGCGTGTGTAGGTGAAGGCCGGCGCGGGCATCGGCCGGTCATCACACCACCAGATTCACGATCCGCCCCGGGACGACGATCACCTTGCGCGGCGGCTTGCCCTCCAGGATCTTCTGGACCGTCTCCAGGGCCAGGGTGGCGGCTTCCACCGCCCTGGCGTCGGCGTCGCGCGGCACGGTCACGTCCGCCCGCTTCTTGCCGTTGATCTGGACCGGCAGGGTGACCTCGTCTTCGATCAGGAGGCCGGCTTCGGCCTCGGGCCACAGGGCCTGGGCGGCGAGGCCGGGTCGGCCGAGCACCGTCCAGCATTCCTCGGCGAGGTGCGGCATCATCGGGGCGATGAGCTGCACCAGGATCCCCGCCGCCTCCGTCGCCGCCGCGCGCGAGACCGGCCCGCGCAGCCCGTCCTCGAGGGCGTTGGCCAGGGTGTAGATATGGGCCACGCAGCGGTTGAAGCGCAGCCGCTCGATATCGTCCTGCACAGCGGCCAAGGCCCGGTGGGCGGCCTTGCGCAGGGCGAGGTCGGCGGCACCGTCACCGGTCGCCGCCTGGGCGGCGTTGACCAGGCGCCAAACCTTCTGGACGAACCGGGCGGCGCCCTGCACGCCCTCCTCGCTCCAGATCACGTCGCGCTCGGGCGGCGAATCCGAGAGCACGAACCAGCGCGCGGTGTCGGCCCCGTAGCTCGCGATGATGTCGTCCGGGTCGACCACGTTCTTCTTGGACTTCGACATCTTCTCGATTGAGCCGATCGCGATCGGCGCCTGAGTTTTCACGTGAAACGCGCGGCGCTCGCCCTCCTCTGTGGTGAACCGAATCTCGGCCGGCGGCACCCAGGCGCCGGTCGCGTCCTTGTAGGTCTCGTGAACGACCATGCCCTGCGTGAACAGGCCGGCAAACGGCTCCGAGACGCTGGCCCAGCCGGTCTCGCGCATCGCCCGCATGAAGAAGCGGGCGTAGAGCAGGTGCAGGATCGCGTGCTCGATGCCGCCGATATACTGGTCCACCGGCAGCCAGCGGTCGACCACCGCGCGGTCGGTGGGGGCATCGGTCAGCCAGGGCGCGGTGAAGCGGGCGTAGTACCAGGACGAATCGACGAACGTGTCCATCGTGTCGGTCTCGCGCCGGGCCGGCGCGCCGCATTGCGGGCACGGCACGTTGCGCCAGGCCTGGTCGCGCTCCAGCGGATTGCCGGGCTGGTCGAAGGACACCTCCTCGGGCAGCTTCACCGGCAGGTCGGAGACCGGCACCGGCACCGGGCCACAGCTCTCGCAATGGATGATCGGGATCGGGCAGCCCCAGTAGCGCTGGCGCGAGACGCCCCAGTCGCGCAGGCGGAACTGGACCTTGCGCTTGGCAACGCCCTCGGCTTCCAGGCGCTGCGCCACGGCCTCGAAGGCCTCCGCGGTGGTCATGCCGTTGAGGAAGCGCGAATTGATCATCCGCCCGTCCTCGACATAGGCGGTGGTGGTGATCAGGAAGGCTTCCGGATCCTGGCCCTCGGGGCACACCACCGGGACGTTGCCGAGCCCGTACTTGTTGGAAAAGTCGAGGTCGCGCTGGTCGTGCGCCGGGCAGCCGAACACCGCGCCGGTGCCGTATTCCATCAGCACGAAATTCGCGACGTAGACCGGCAGGGTCCAGGCCGGGTCGAGGGGGTGGCGCACGGTGAGGCCGGTATCGAAGCCGAGTTTTTCCGCCGTGTCGATCGCCGCCTGGGCCGTGCCCGTGCGCCGGCATTCCTCGATGAAGGCCTGGAGGTCCGGGTTATGCGCGGCGACCGTGGCGGCCAGCGGATGGTCGGCGGCGATCGCCAGGAACCGGGCGCCGAACAGGGTGTCGGGCCGGGTGGTGTAAACCGTCACGGACTCGGCCGCACCCGCCGGCGGCTGGGCGAGGGCGAACCGGACCTCCAGCCCTTCGGATCGGCCGATCCAGTTCTTCTGCATCAGCCGGACCTTCTCCGGCCAGCGGTCCAACCCGTCCAGCGCGGTGAGCAGGTCCTCGGCGAAGTCGGTGATCTTGAAGAACCACTGGGTCAGCTCGCGCTGCTCGACCAGGGCACCGGAGCGCCAGCCGCGCCCGTCGATCACCTGCTCGTTGGCCAGCACCGTGTGATCGACCGGATCCCAGTTCACCTTGGCGGTGCGCCGGGTCACCAGCCCCTTGTCCAAGAAGTCGAGGAACATGCGCTGCTGGTGCTTGTAATAGTCGGGATCGCAGGTCGCGATCTCCCGGCTCCAGTCGAGCGACAGGCCCATGGCCTTCAGCTGGTCGCGCATCGACGCGATGTTGGCGTAGGTCCAGTCCCGCGGGTTGACCTTGCGCTCCATGGCGGCGTTCTCGGCCGGCAGGCCGAACGCGTCCCAGCCCATCGGGTGGAGCACGTTGAAGCCCCGGGCGCGCTTGTAGCGGGCGACCACGTCGCCCATCGCGTAGTTGCGCACATGGCCCATATGGATCCGCCCCGACGGGTACGGAAACATCTCCAGCACGTAGTATTTCGGGCGCTCGTCGGCGTTGTCGGTCTCGAACAGCTTCTGCTCGGCCCAGGCGGCCTGCCAACGCGGCTCGGCATCCTTGGCGTTGTAGCGCTCGACGGCGGAGGGGGCGGTGCTGGTCATGGGTCCGGCTGGGTCAGAGGCTCGGCGGCTGATCGGGGCCGGCCGCGGCACGTTGCGGCCCAGTAGCATATCTGCGCCGGAGCCGGTCAACGGATGCGAGGAGCAGGGCTTGCGCGCGACGCACGACAGCTTAGGTCGGCGGAGAACACACGGTACACGAGAGGGGCTTACCCAAGGACAATCCCGCCCATCCCCCTCATCTTGAGGTGCCCGCGCCAGCCGGCCTCGAAGGAGGCCTCCGCTTCGCTTCGGCACATCAGGATGAGGGGGTGGGTCGGATCGCTCGTCTCCCGAGACGGGCAGCCTCGTCATCGGAACGTGTAGCGCGGACAGCATAGACCGGTGCCCGGCAGCGACAGGACAAGCCCATGACGGACGACGCGATCACCGACTCGAACGCCCCCCCGACGGACGGGATGGGCCAGCCGACCGCCAAGCCGCCGGTCGGCGAGGCCGATGTCGCCGCCGGGCTCGCCGAGGTCCGGGCCGCCATCGCGCAGGCGGCCGAGGATTCGGACCGCGACCCGGCGGAGATCCAGCTCGTGGCGGTCTCCAAGACCGTGCCGGCGGCGGGCATCGTTCCGGCCCTCGAGGCGGGGCACCGGGTGTTCGGGGAAAACTACGTCCAGGAATCCACCGCGAAATGGCCGTCGCTGCGCGCCCGCTATCCGGATGTCGAGTTGCACCTCGTCGGGCCGCTGCAATCCAACAAGGCCCGCGAGGCGGTGGCGCTGTTCGACGTGATCCACTCCCTCGACCGCCTGTCGCTGGCGGCCGCGCTCGCCAAGGAGATCGACCGCTCGGGTCGCGCCCCGAAGCTGCTGATCCAAGTCAATACCGGCGCGGAGCCGCAGAAGGGCGGGGTCCTGCCGGACCAGCTCGCCACCCTGCTGGCCGAATGCCGCGACACCCACGGCCTCGCGATCCAGGGGCTGATGTGCATCCCCCCGGCGGACGACCCGCCCTCGGCCCATTTCGCCCTGCTCGCCCGGCTGGCGCACGAGCACAACCTGCCGATCCTCTCCATGGGCATGAGTGTGGATTTCCCGGCGGCGATCCAGCAGGGTGCCACCCATGTCCGGGTCGGGACGGCGATTTTCGGGGCTCGGGCCCGGAAGGTGTGAGCATCACCCGATCCGCAGGTATGTCCGCGGGCCGAGGCGCCTGAGGAGCCGAAGCAGGTCCGCCCGGGCGAGCGCCACGCAGCCCTCGGTGGGGCGGTAGCCGTCCCGGGCGATGTGCAGGAAGATCGCCGAGCCTCGCCCCTTCCGGATCGGGGCGCGGTTGTAGTCGAGGTCGATCACCACGTCGTAGAGCCCGTCCTCCCGCCACATCGCCTCGGCGCTGACCCCCGGGGCCGGCAGGCGGATCGGCCGGTTGTAG
>NZ_LHCD01000045.1:0-40072 GCF_001262595.1 Methylobacterium sp. ARG-1 | reverse complement strand
TCGGTCTCTATATGCAACCGCCCGCCCACGCCGTCGTGCTGTCCATCGACGAAAAGTCCCAGATCCAGGCTCTGGAGCGAACCCGTCCCAATCGGCCGCTCGGGCTTGGGCATCCCGCTGCTCAGACGCACGACGACACCCGCCACGGCACCACGACGTTGTTTGCCGCCCTCGACGTCCTGGAAGGCACCGTGCTCGGCCGCTGCATGCAGCGCCATCGCCACGGTGAGTTCATCCGTTTCCTCAACACCGTCGAGGCGGCAGTCCCAGCAGGCAAGGCGATCCACGTGGTGCTCGACAACTACGGCAGCCACAAGCACCCGAAGGTGCGCGCCTGGCTCACCCGCCACCCACGATGGACCTTCCACTTCACACCGACCTCGGCCTCTTGGCTCAATGCCGTC
This sequence comes from Methylobacterium sp. ARG-1, assembly GCF_001262595.1. Lineage (NCBI taxonomy): Bacteria > Pseudomonadati > Pseudomonadota > Alphaproteobacteria > Hyphomicrobiales > Methylobacteriaceae > Methylobacterium > Methylobacterium sp. ARG-1. The sequence continues at coordinate 39,668 of NZ_LHCD01000045.1, read as the reverse complement.
GAGGGCTTCTTCTCCACGCTGACGCGCCGCCGTCTCCAACGGGGCACCTTCACCGGCATCGTCGACCTTCAGGCTGCCATCAAACGCTACATCGCCGAGCACAACCAAAGCCCACGACCCTTCGTCTGGACCAAGCCCGCCGCCGCCATCTTCGACGCCCTCAATCGAGCCCCTGAACCACCCGTCTGAGTCAGTGCACTAGCGGCGGCTTCGGCACGCAGTCTGGACTGAATGGATGGCCTGACGTTACGTGAACGAGCTTTCTGACAGCGGGGCGCATCCGATGGCCTCCCAGCCACTGGACAACTTACATATAAAACTCAGTTACTTGCAAATCGGGGCTGTTTGAGCGCCCGGGTTTTCCTGTGTACGCCAGTTCGAGAATAATCGTGCCTGCCTCGCGCCCAACCCAGTCTTTCAATGAGACACGAAAGCTCCTCTATAGCAGACATTCAACATGAAGACCGCGATGCTGGCCATTTGCAAAAGTAGTATCAAAGCACCTGCGAGAGAAAGCGGCGCGTCCGCTCATCCTGCGCGGAGGCGAAGAACGTTGCCGGCGGCCCGTGCTCGACGATCACGCCGCGGTCGGTGAAGTAGATGTGGTCGGCGACGTCGCGGGCGAAGTTCATCTCGTGGGTGACGAGCATGCAGGTCATGCCCTCCTCGGCCAGTTCGCGGATCGTCACCAGCACCTCCTTGACCGTCTCCGGATCCAGGGCGGCGGTGACCTCGTCGAACAGCATCACGTCCGGCCGCATCGCCAGCGAGCGGGCGATGGCGACGCGCTGCTGCTGGCCACCGGAGAGCTCGCCGGGATACGCCTCCTCCTTGCCGGCCAGGCGGACCTTGGCGAGCAGGGCGCGGGCCCGGGCCTCGACCTCGCGCCTGTCCTGCCCGAGGACGTGGATGGGGGCCATCATCACGTTCTGCAGCGCGGTCTTGTGCGGGAACAGGTTGTATTGCTGGAACACCATCCCGACCTTGCGGCGCAGCGCCAGCTTGTCGAGGCGCGGATCCGTCACCTCGATCCCCTCGACCTGGATCGAGCCCGCGGTGACCGGCACCAGCGCGTTGACGCAGCGGATCAGCGTCGACTTGCCGGAACCCGAGGGTCCGATGATGCAGACCACCTCGCCCTTGCGCACGTCGAAGCTGATCCCCTTCAGGACCTCGAAGGTCCCGAAGGACTTGTGCACGTCGGCGAGGCGGACGATCGGCTGGTCGGGCGTCCAGCTCGGGGACGGGGTGCTGGCCATGGTCGCGCGCATCCTGCTCAGCGGGTCTCGAAGCGGCGTTCCAGGCCGGCGGTCAGCCGGTCGATCGGGTAGCAGTAGAGGAAGAAGCAGAGCAGGGCGAAGCCGTAGAGCGGAGCGAACAGCTCGGGGCGCCCGCCCTCGGCGGCGTGCACCTGCGCGGTCAGGGTCAGCATCTCGGTGACCCCGACGATCGACGCCTGCACGGTGGCCATCGCGATGAGGGAATAGACGTTCATCCAGGGCGGCAGCATGCGTTTCGCGCATTGCGGCAGGATGATGCGCCATAGCGTCTGCCGCCGCGTGAAGGCCAGAGATTCGGCCGCCTCCCACTGCGTGTTCGGCACCGAGCGCACGGCGCCGCGCACGATCTCGGCGACGTTGGCCATCACCGGCAGGCTGAAGCCGAACGTCGCCTTCAGCCAGTCGGGCAGCGGCACGCGGATGCCGAACACCGTGACCTGGAACGGCACCAGGAACATCACGAAGAACAGCAGCACCAGCCAGGGCACGTTGCGGAACACCTGCGTGGCCGACCACGCGATGCGCGGAAGCACCCGGCCCTCGGCCAGCATGGCCAGCCCGAGCCCGATGCCGGCCACCGTGCCGATCGCCATCGCCATGAGAGAGATCGCGACGTTGAAGGCGAAGCCCGTGAGCAGGAGCGGCGCCCACTTGACGACCACCTCCAGCGGGGACAGGGCGGCGGTCCCAGTCTGCGCCCAAGCCGGCAGGGCGACGACGGCAAGGCCGCAGAGCAGCCAGCCATGGACGGGGCGCAGGCGCGCCGGCGGCGCGTTCTCGGGAATTGCGAACGGCAGCAGCACCGGCAGATTGCCGGGCCGGCCTTCCGAGCGCGCGTCGTCGCGCGGGCCGTTCCGATCCGCAGCGCTCATCGGCCGTATCCGGGGATGCGCAGGGCGCGCTCCCAGCGGTGCATGATCCACACGAGCACCCCGACGAGGACCGCGTAGGTCGCCAGCAGCACGAGCATCATCTCGAGGACGTTCTGCGACTCGGACCAGATCTGCTTGACCGCGTAGAGCGTCTCGGGAACCGCGATGGCGTAGGCGAGCGTCGTGGTCTTCAGGAGGTTGATCAGGTTGTTGTTCAGCGCCGGCAGACAGACGCGGAGCGCCAGCGGCAGGACGACGTGGCGGTAGGCCTTGAACCGGGTGTAGCCCAGCGCCTCGGCGGCCTCGACGGTGGTCTTGGGCACGGCCTCGATGCCGGAGCGGAAGATCTCGACGTTGAACGCGCCCGCAAACAGCGCAAGCGAGACGATCGCCCATTGCACGTTGTCGAGGATCGGGGCCCGCAACCCGTCGGCCGAGCGCACGTCCGGCAAGAGCGTGCCGAGGCCGAAGTAGAAGAAGAAGATCTGCACGAGCGGCGGCGTGTTGCGGAACACCACGACGAAGCCGTTGACCAGCCCCCGCAGAAGGCGCGACGGCCCGCTCTGCAGCAGCGCCCCGACCGCGCCGATCACGAGGCTGATCAGGATCGTGCTGATCCCGAGCAGCAGCGTCATCCGCAGGCCGGCGACGTAGCGGTCCCAGTCATACGGGTCGTAGAAGACCGTGAAATTGAAGCCCGTCGTCTCGTAGAGACGCTGGAACCAGGCCTGGACCGCCTCGATCATCGTGGACGGATGTCCCGGCTCGTCGAACGGACGCGCATCAGTTCGCCGCGTTCTTGTACTTCTCGTGCATGGCCGTCGAGTAGGCGGTGGGCTCGATGCCCCACTTCTTCTCGCCGGCGACGATGAAGCCGGTCTTCATCCAGTCCTTGGTCGCGGCCTCGACCATCGCCTGGAGCGTGGTGTTGCCCTGCGCGACCGCCATCATCCACGGCGCGTCGAGGATCCCCTTGAGGGGCAGGGCGTAGCCGGACTTCCAGTCGTCGTCGAGCAGCTTACCCTGCAGCATGCTCTGGTCGTAGACGTAGCCGAGGCAGTTGCCCTGCTTGAGCGCGAAGAGCGGCTTCTCGGAGCCGTCGAAGGCGACGATCTCCGCCCCGTAGGTGCGGGCGACGTCTTTGTTGTACCAAGCCCCCGAGGTCGCGCAGAGCGGCTTGCCCTTCAGCTGGGCCCAATCGGTGATGCCGGAGGTCTTGGGCAGCAGCACGTTGACGAAGTCGGAATAGTATTGCGGGTCGATGGCCTGCACGACCCGGCGGCGCTCCGGCTTGTCCGAGAGCGTGGCGATCAGGAGATCGACCTTGCCCTGCTGGAGGAACTCGATCCGGTTGGCCGAGACCACCGGCACGAGCTCGAGCTTCACGCCCAGGCGCTTGGCGAGGTCGGCGGCGAGATCGGGCTCGAGCCCGATGATCGTGCCGCTCGGATCGCGGAAGCCGAAGGGCTTGTAGTCGGCCTTCACGCCGACGATCAGCGTCCCGCGCTGCTTGATCGCGTCGACGCCGTCCGCGGCCGACGCTGGGTTGGGCACCGCGAGGGCCGAGGCCACCGCCAGGGCACCGAGGGTCAGGAAGGTGCGGATCGTGTGTCGCATCGGCTCGGTCCTGCGCGGATGATCTGATCTTGGCATGGTTTCTAGCAATCCACGAGCCATTGGCCGGCGGATCAACCGAAGCGTGCGAGCGCGAACGGCGTGAGGTCGGGTCGCCCGGCCCCCCCGGAGAGGTCCGCGGCGACGGCCTCGCCGATGCCCGCCGAATGCTTGAAGCCGTGCCCCGAGCAGGCGGAGACCACGAGGACCCGATCCATCTCGGGATGCCGGTCGATGATGAAGCCACGATCGGGGGTCACCGTGTAGACGCAGGCCGCGGCCCGCACGACCTCCGCGGTGGTGCCGGCCAGCCGGTTCTCGACCCGCAGCCGGTACATCGCGTCGGATTCCGACGGATCGACGCGGCGCTCGACCGCGTCGGCGGTGGTGGCGGTGCTGTACTGCTCGGTGGCGACCTTGATGGAGCGCTCCCCCGCCATGGGCGGGAAGCCGTAGAGGTAGTCGGTGTCACCCGTCCCGTACATCCAGATGAAGACGGGCGAGCGCGGCCCATAGGCGGCTTCATCCGCCAGGGCGTACCAGTGCAGGAGCTGGCGCCGGACCGTCAGCAGCCGGTCGAACGGCCGGCCGAGCAGCGGGGCGCTCCAGGCGCCGGCCGCGACCACGGCGCGATCGGCCAGGATCACACCGTCGGCGGTCTCGATGCGGACGCCGGCCCCCTCCTGCCGCAGCGCCAGAACCTCGCAGCCGGTCCGGATCTCGGCCCCCAGGGCGGCCGCACGGGTGAGCTGCGCCGCGATGCAGCGCTCCGGGAACACGTAGCCGCCGCCCGGCTCGTAATAGGCCTTCTCGTCACCGGCGAGATTCAGGAATTGCGGGAAGCGGCGGGTGACCTCGGCCCCGTCGAGCACCTCGTGCGCGATCCCGGCACCCCGCGCCGCGCTGATCGAGCGGCCGACGAAATCCGGCTTGCCGTGGTGGGACGAGACACCGTGACCGGGGGCCATGACCAGGGCGCCGCAGGCGTTCAGCAGGGTCTCGCCCGTTTCCGCTTCCAAGTCCCGCCAGATCCGATGCGCGGCGGTGACGAAGGGAACGTAGTCGCTCCCCTCGCCGACGGCTTGGCGCGTGATCCGGGTCTCGCCATGGCTCGACCCGAGCGCGTGCGGCGGCGCGAAGCGGTCGAGCCCGATCACCGCCGCACCGCGCTTGGCCAGCTGATAGAGGGTGGCGCTGCCCATGGCCCCGAGGCCCAGGACCGCGACGTCGACCCGCCCCGTCATGGCCGCTCTCCCGGCGCACCGCTCCGGCGACGGGACGCGGTTTTCAGCGGCGACAGGCGCAGGGCGGTGGAACCGGGCATCCGGGGGCGATCTCAAGCAGGACGAGGAAGCGCCCCCAAGAATGACGCGCCCCGGTCATTGCGCTTGACCGCCTCAGACGGTTTCTTTCACGCATGAGCCAATCTGAAGCCTCGACATCGGACGAAGCCCCTTCCGCGCCGGGGGATCGCCCGTACGAGATCGGCTTCATCCTCGTGCCGGGCTTTGCGCTGATGTCGTTCGCGTCGGCCTGCGAGCCGTTCCGGGCGGCCAATTACCTCGCCGGCCGGGCCCTCTACCGGCTGCGCTACTTCGCGGAGACGGAGGGCTCCGTCGCGTCCTCCTCGGGCGCGGAGATTCCCTGCGAGGAATTACCGCGCGAGCGTGGTCACCTGCAGACGGTCTTCGTCTGCGCGGGCGGCGAGCCGACCGGCTGGAACAACCCCGCGATCCACGCGGCTTTGCGGCGCATGGCCCGGTTCGGCGTGCGTATCGGCGGCATCTCGGGCGGCCCCTACCTGATGGCGGCGGCCGGCCTGCTGGCGGATCGTGCTTTCACCGTTCACTGGGAGTACGCGGGCGCCACCGTCGAGGCGTTTCCGGATGTACGCCTCACGAGCGCGCGCTACGTCGCCGATGCCGACCGCCTGACCTGCGGCGGCGGCGTCGCCCCCCTCGACATGGCCTACACGCTGATCGCCGAGCGCATGGGGGCGGCGTTCGCGCGCCGCATATCGGACTGGTTCCTCCATACGGCGGTCGGGGCCGCCGATGACCCGCAGCGCGCCTCGACGGCCGAGCGTTACGGCGTTCACCATCCGGCCCTGCTCGCCGTCATCGAGACCATGGAGAAGACGGTCGAGGCGCCGCTCGGCCGCCGCGCCATGGCCCGCCTGGCCTCGGTCAGCGAACGTCACCTCGACCGCCTCTTCCTCGACAAGCGGGGCCTGAGCTTCTCGGCCCAGTACCGGGCGATCCGCCTCGCTCATGGCCGCCGCCTGCTGCGTCAGAGCCCCCTCCGGATCGGGGAGATCGCGACGGCCTGCGGCTTCTCGAGCGCGGCCCATTTCTCGCGCAGCTACCGGACCCATTTCGGCCGCACGCCGTCATCGGAACGCTGAACCGCGATCAAGACAGACGTTTGCCAGCCTCGCTCGCGTTTGGGCCGTCGAATGCGTATCGCGACACTCTTCGCGTCGTGATGAGCAATGGTGCCACCCCGTCACCGCGGTTTCCCAGGCTGTCGCGACTGCGATAGGACGGCGTGCGCGCGACCGCCCGTCGGGCGGGTTTTCGGCACGGGTGGGGATGCCATGGCAGGCAAGGATGAGGCGACATGGCGGGTCGGCGTCCTGTTCTCCCGCAGCGGGGTCAGCGGCATCACGGAGACCGAGCACTTCCTCGGCACCGCCCTCGCGATTGAGGAGATCAACACCGCCGGCGGCGTGCTCGGGCGGCCGATCGAGCCGATCTGCTACGATCCGGCCGGCGACAACGACGCGTATCGGTCCTATGGCCGCAGGATGCTCGCCGAGGACGGGGCCGAGGTGATCTTCGGATGCTCGCTCTCGGCCAGCCGCAAATCGGTTCTGTCCACCGTCGAGCGGCACAACGGCCTGCTCTGGTACCCGTCGATCTACGAGGGCTTCGAGTACTCGGAGAACATCATCTACACGGGCGCGACCCTCAACCAGAACGTCTTCGCGCTGGCAGATTACCTCCTGCAGGAGCATGGCCCGCGGATCTTCCTGATCGGGTCCGACTACATCTACCCGCGCGAGTCGAACCGGGTGATGCGCGATCTCATCGAGGCGAAGGGCGGGAGCATCGTCGGCGAACGCTATGCGCCGCTGGACGCCGACGACGCGGCCCACGCGGCGATGATCGCCGAGATCCGGCACGCCGCGCCGGACGCGGTGTTCTCCACCGTGGTCGGGCGCGGCGCCGAGCGGCTCTACCGGGCCTACGCGGCGTCGGGGATCGACCGGACCCGCTGCCCGATCGCCAGCCTGACCCTGGCGGAGGGACAGATCCGGGCGATCGGCCCGGAGCTATGCAGCAGCCACGTCCTGGCCGCCTCGTATTTCGCGGCCCTCGCGGGCGAGGAGAATCGGCGCTTCCGGACAGCCTTCGAGGCGCGGTTCGGGCCTGGGCGCCCGACCAGCATGTGGTCGGAAACGGCCTACGCGCAGGTGCATCTCTTCGCCCGTGCGCTGGCCGAGGCCGGCACCCTCGATGCCGCGCGCCTGGGCGCCGCGGCCCTGCGGCAGCGTCTCGCGGCACCGGAGGGCGAACTCGCCTTCGACAGCGAGACGCGCCACATCTGGCTCACCCCCGGGATCGGCATCGCCCGCCCCGACGGGCAATTCGACGTGGTCTGGCGGGCGCGCCGGCCGGTGCGGCCCGATCCGTACCTCGCCTGGTCCCGGTTCGAGACGAACTGGCTCGACGAGGGGATGGCCGCGTGACGGCGCCCGCCCGCAAGATCCTGGACGACCTGAGGCGGGCCCGCGCCCTGGTCATCCACCCGAGCGACGAGGAGGGCGCCGCGCTCCTGGAGCAGCTCCGGCGCCTCGGCTGCGCGGTCTCCCTCGTCTGGCCGCCGCCGGCGGCCCTGCCGCCGGAGATCGATACCCTGTTCATCCAGCTCGACGACGCGCAGGTGATGCACCTCCTGCCGTCGATCGAGGAGATCGAGCCCGCCGTCATCGCCATCGTGGCCTACGAGAGCCCGACATCCCTGAAGGCGATCGCCGACGTCAACGCCCACGGCGTGCTCAACAAGCCGCTCCATCCGCGCGGGGTGCTGACCCAGTTCGCCCTGGCGCGCTACCGGCGCGGCTACGAGGGCCGGTTGACCAGCAAGATCAACCGCTTGGAGGAGACCATGAAGGGCCGCCGCACCGTCGAGAAGGCGGTCCGGCTGCTGGTGGAACTCAACCGGATCGACGAGGAGGCCGCCTACAGGATGCTGCGGGATCGCGCCACCGCCTCCCGGGTGCCGATGGCGAGCGTGGCCGAGAGCGTGGTCTCGGCCCACGAGGCGATGAGCGGCCTCGGCCTGCGCATCGCGTTGGCGGAAAAGACCTGAATGCAGCACCGTGCCGCAAATATCGCCTTGCGACGCGTCTTCAGGCGCGTATCGTAGTCTTACCGGGCAAGGTTGCCCCGCAGCAGGATTGCTGCATGACATCTCGGCTTTGGAGCCTCTGGTCCGCGGATGATGTCCGCGCCCAGGGGCTTTTTGCGTTTTGGAGCCAACATGATCCAAGCGAGCGATCCCGCACGCCCGCCGTTACGGGTGTCCTGCATCCAGTTCGAGCCGCAATTCGGTGCCGTGGCGGCCAATATCGCGCGGGGAGCGGATCTCATCCGCGCCGCCGCGGCGGAGGGCAGCCGCCTGATCGTCCTGCCCGAGCTCGCCAGCACCGGCTACGTGTTCGAATCCGACACGGAGGCGGCCTCCCTCGCCGAGCCGGTGCCGGACGGGCCGACGACCCGGGCCTGGGCGGCGCTCGCGGCGGAACTCGACGTGCACATCGTGGCCGGCATCGCCGAGCGTGCGGACGCGACCCTCTACAACGCCGCGGTGATCGTCGGGCCGCAGGGCTACATCGGCACCTACCGCAAGGCGCATCTCTGGGACCAGGAGAACGTGTTCTTCGCCAAGGGCGATCTCGGCTTCCCGGTCTTCGACACGGCGCTCGGCAAGATCGGAATCGCGATCTGCTACGACGGCTGGTTCCCCGAGACCTTCCGGCAGCTCGCCCTCGGGGGCGCCGAGATCGTCTGCATCCCGACCAACTGGGTGCCGATGCCCGACCAGCCCGCGGGCGAGGCCGCCATGGCCAACACCCTGCACCGGGCCGCCGCCCATACGAACGGCCTCTTCATCGCCTGCGCCGACCGGGTCGGCGTGGAGCGCGGCCAGCCCTTCGAGGGCCAGAGCCTGATCATCGGCCCCAAGGGCTGGCCCCTGGCCGGCCCGGCGAGCCGCGACCGGACCGAGACCCTCTCGGCCCTAGTCGATCTCGACGAGGCCGGCCGCAAGGACCTGAACGCGTTCAACTCTCTCCTGCGCGACCGCCGGACCGACATCTACGGCTGACCCCGCCCCGCATCGTCTTTTCCAGGAGCCCATTCATGGTGACACGTTCTCTCATCGGCACCGCCGCCGCGCTCGTGCTCGCGGCCTCGGCCGCGCAGGCCGCCGACGGCAAGCCGATCGTCATCGGCGTGCCGATCGGCCTGTCGGGGGCCAACAGCGTCGTCGCCCCCTCGGTGGTGCAATCGGCGGAGCTCGCGGTCGAGGAGATCAATGCGAGCGGCGGCGTGCTCGGCCGCAAGCTCGTTCTGGAGGTGGCCGACGACGCCTCCGGCGCGGCCGGCGCCCAGAAGGCCTTCGACGGCCTGATCTATCAGAAGAAGGTCGACGTCCTGATCTCGATGGAGACGAGCGCGGCCCGCAACGCCGGCCTGCCCGCCGTCACCAAGGGTCGCGTGCCGTACATCTACACCTCGTTCTACGAGGGGCATTCCTGCAACAAGAACATGTTCGTGAATGCCTGGGTGCCCGAGCAGCAGGTGCCGCCGGTGGTCGACGCCTTCAAGGCCAAGGGCGCCAAGACCTATTTCCTCATCGGCAGCGACTACGCCTTCGGCCGCGGCATGCTCGGCTTCGCCAAGAGCTACGCCGAGAAGACCGGCGGCAAGGTGGTGGGCGAGGAATACCTGCCGATGGACGGCAGCGACTGGACCGCGATCATCTCCAAGCTGAAGGAGGCCAAGCCCGACGCGCTGATCACCTCCACGGCCGGCGGCGCGCCGAACGTCACGCTCACCAAGCAGCTGCGCGGCGCCGGCGTGTCGCTGCCCTTCGCCAACCTCGCCCTGGACGAAGGCACCGCCAAGAGCATGGGCGCCGACGCCGAGGGCGTCTACCTCTCGGCCTCCTACGTGACCGGGATCGACAGCCCGGAGAACAAGACCTTCCTGGCGGCGATGCAGAAGAAGTTCGGCGCCGAGCTGCGGACGCCCAACGATCTCTCGGTGCCGGAATACGAGGCGATCTACCTCTACAAGGCCGCCGTGGAGAAGGCGGGCGGAACCGAGACGGCGAAGGTGCTCGAGGCCCTGCCCGCTGTGAGCGTGACCGGGCCGCGGGGCACGATCCGCATGAGCAAGCAGCACCACGCCCCCCTGACCATGTATCTCGGCCAGATCCAGGCGGATGGGTCGGTCAAGGTCGCGGGCACCTTCAAGGACGTCGACCCCGGCGAGCAGTGCCCGAAGCTGCCGTGACGTGATGCGCCTCTCCCGCCCCCGCGGGGGCGGGAGCGTCCGTGATCGGCCGTCGGGCCGGTCCGTCCACACCGCGTGAAGACGCCGGCTCATCCGGAAGCCCCGATGCTGCTCACCCTCGACATCCTGACCACCGCGGCGATCCTGTTCATCGTCTCGATCGGCCTCCTGGCGATCTTCGGCGTGCTCAAGATCATCAACTTCGCCCACGGGGCGTGGCTGACGGTCGGCGCCTACTGCGCTGTGGTGACGGCCAAGCTCGGGCTCAATCCCTGGGCGGCGCTGCCCCTGGCCTTCGTGGTCGGCGCGGCCCTCGGCGGGTTGGCGGAGCATTTCATCATCCGCCCTCTCTACCGCCGGCCGCTGGACGCGATCCTGGCCACCTGGGGGCTCGGGATCGTGCTCGGCCAGCTCATCACCCTGGCCTTCGGCCGCGACGTCCAGCTCACCCCGAACCTCTATGCGGGCACCGTCGCTGTCCTCGGCGTCGAGTACTCCGCCTACCGGCTCGTGGCCCTCGGCATCGCCCTCGTCATCGGGATCCTGTTCGCCCTCACCATCGAGCGGACGCGGCTCGGCCTGTCGGCCCGGGCGGTGATCATGAACGAGACCCTGGCCCGCAGCCTCGGCATCGATACCGGGCGGGTGCGCCTCGTCGTGTTCATGATCGGCGCGGGCCTGGCGGCGCTGGCGGGCGTCCTCCTGACGCCGCTGACCAGCGTCGATCCCAACATGGGGGTGAGCTGGCTGATCGGCGCCTTCATGCTGGTGATGGTGGCCGATGCGTCCTTCCTGGCCCTGGCGGCCGCCTGCCTCGTCTTCGGAGCCGCGCAGGTCCTGATCAGCACCTTCATCAGCCCGATCCTGGGCAGCATCGCCGTCGCGGTGCTCGCGGCTCTCGTGCTGCGGATCAGCCCGAAAGGTTTCTCCCGTGCTTGAGACCCTTCCCGTCGCCGAGCGCGCCGCCGCGGCGCCCCGCGGACGCCGCCTGTCCCGCACCGCGCCCTTCGTGGTCGCGGCCCTGGCGGCGCTGGCCCTCTGGATCGCGCCGCTCTTCCTCGACACCTTCGCGGTCAACGTCCTGACCCGCTCGATGATCTACGCGGTGCTGGCCGTCACCGTGGACCTGCTCTGGGGCTTCGCCGGGATCCTGACCTTCGGGCAGGCGGCGTTCTTCGGGATCGGCGCCTACGCCACCGCGATGATCCTCGCCGCCTACGGGGCGACGCCGCTGGGGATCGCGGTGGCCATCGCGGCGGCGCTGGTTGCGCCGGCCCTGCTCGGGCTCGCGGTCGGCTGGCTGTCCTTCTACCACCGCTCGACGCCTCTCTACGCCTCGGTGATCTCGCTGGTCGTCCCGATCGTCGTGGTGCAGCTCATCTACTCGGGCGGGGAATGGACCGGCTCCAGCAGCGGTCTCGTCGGGTTCGACGTGCTGCCCTTCGAGAGCGAGGGCTATTTCCGCCTCGCGGCGCTGGCCCTGATCGCCGTCACGCTGGCGGCCTGGATCCTGGTCCGGTCGGATGCCGGGCGCGCCCTCGTGGCCTTGCGCGACAACGAGGCGCGCTGCGCCTATCTCGGCCTCAATCCCCGGCGCCTGCAGATCCTCCTGACCGCTTCGCTCGCCGCCGTGGCCGGGCTCGCGGGGTTCCTGTTCGCCAACGCCTCCGGCGTGGTCGCCCCCGAGAATGCCGGGTTCCTGTTCGGCACCGAACTGGTGATCTGGGTGGCGCTCGGCGGGCGCGGCACGCTGCTCGGCCCGGTGCTGGGCACGATCGCCATCGACTACCTCGCGGCCAATCTCTCCGGTGATCTGCCCTTCCTCTGGCAGCTCCTGCTGGGGACGGCCTTCGTGGCAATCATCATCCTGCTGCCGGGCGGGCTCGCCGACCTCGCCGGCCGGCTGTGGCGGGCGCTGCCGCTCGGCCGCCCCGAGCGCGCCGCCCCCGTCCTGATGGCACGGGAGGCCACCGCCGCCGCGGCAGCGACGGATGCTCCGATCCTCAAAGTGGACGGCCTGGCCAAAGCCTATGGCAGCCTGACCGTGCTGGAGGGCATCGATCTGGAGATCCACGCGGGTGAGCTCGTCAGCCTCGTGGGCCCCAACGGTGCCGGCAAGACCACGCTGATGCGCTGCCTCAGCGACGGCACCGAGCCCTTCACCGGCGCGATCGCCATCGGCGGCACGGCGATCACCGGGCTGACGCCGAACCGGATCGTCGGGCTCGGGGTCGGGCGCAAGTTCCAGGTGGCGAGCGTGTTCGAGAGCCTGTCGGTGGCCGACTGCCTGCGGCTCGCGCGGGCCCCGCATGACGGGCTGAACCCGGCCGGCCGGGACCCGACGCTGGGCCTTCCGCAAGCGGCCCTCGACGTCCTGCGGATGACCGGCCTCGACCGCCTGCTGACGCAGCCCGCGCGCCTCCTGTCCCACGGCCAGAAGCAGGCGCTGGAACTCGCCATGGTGGTGGCGCTGGAGCCGCGGCTGATCCTGCTCGACGAGCCCACCGCCGGCCTGACCAAGGCGGAGCGCACCACCATCGGGACCGTCCTCAAGGCCCTGACCGCCGGACGCCGGATCGCCGCCGTGCTGGTCGAGCACGACCTCGATTTCGTGCGGGAGATCTCGTCCCGGATCGTGGTGCTGCACCAGGGCCGCCTGGTCCTCGACGGCACGGTGGACGCGGTCGTCGGCTCCGAGCTGGTCCGGACCATCTATTCGGGAGGCGCCCATGGTTGAGGCCGCACGACGCACCGAGCCGGCGGGAGCCGCCCTCACCCTCGATGCCGTGTCGAGCGGCTACGGCGCCGTCTCGATCGTGAAGAACGTGTCCTTGGCGGTGGGCGCGGGCGAGATCGTCGCCCTTCTCGGCAAGAACGGCATGGGCAAGACCACCCTGCTCAAGACCATCCTGGGGATGGTGACCCTGCGCGGCGGCAGGATGACCATCGGCGGGCAGGCGCTCTCCGGCCTCTCCCCCGCCAAGCTCGTGGCGCTCGGCGTCGGCTACGCGCCGCAGGAGCAGCCTTTGTTCCAGGACCTGTCGATCCGCGACAACCTACGCTTGGCGGTCCCGTCCGACCGCCACCTCCCGGATGCGCTGGAGCGCTTGGTCGGCCATTTCCCGTTCCTGAAGGACCGGCTCGCCCAGCGCGCCGGCACGCTCTCCGGGGGCGAGCAGAAGATGCTGATCCTCGGCCGCGCCCTGATGCTGCGTCCGCGCCTGCTCCTGATCGACGAGATCTCCGAAGGCGTGCAGCCCTCGATGGTCGAGCGCCTGCGCAACGTCCTCCTGGCGGAGCGGGCAACGGGCCTGTCCATGCTGGTGGTGGAACAGCACGTCGCCTTCGCGCTGGGCCTCGCCGACCGTTACGCCGTGCTCAAGCTCGGCGAGATCGTCGACAGCGGCTCGGCCAAGGCCCCGGATGCGCAAGCCCGCGTCATCGACCATCTGGCGGTGTGAGGCACGATGGAACTCAACACCTTCTCCATCGCCGCCCATTGTTCCCGGACCGGGCAGCTCGGCGTCGCGGTGGCGAGCGCCGTGCCGGCCGTGGGCGGGCTTTGCCCGTATATCCGGGCGGGGATCGGGGCTGTGACCACCCAATCCTGGGTGAACCCCTACCTCGCCCTGCGCATCCTCGACGGGCTCGCCGGAGGGCAGACGTCGGACGCGGCCCTGGCCGCGGCGCTCAAGATCGACGACCGGTCGGACCTGCGCCAGATCGGGCTTGTGGATGCAGGCGGAGCCGCCGCGGCCTGGACCGGCGCCGGCTGCACGGCAGAGGCCGGGCACCGGACCGGACCGGGCTACGCCGTGCAGGGCAACATGCTGGCCGCCCCCGGCGTGATCGACGCCATGGTCCGAGCCTTCGAGACCGGCGCCGGCTGCGACCTCGACGAACGGCTGATGCGCGCCCTCGAGGCCGGCGACGACGCAGGCGGCGACCGGCGCGGCAAGCAATCGGCGGCGCTGAAGATCGTCGCGCGCGAGGACTATCCGTGCCTCGACCTGCGCGTCGACGAGCACGCCGCCCCCGTCGCCGAGCTGCGCCGGATCCTCGCCGTGGCCCGGCGGCAGCTCGTGCCCTTCGTGGCCGGGATGCCGCGGAAGGACGGTCCGGCCGGCGCGCTACCGGAAGACGTCGCCGCGATGCTCCTGCGGCCGCCTGCGGAGCGGCCCGGCGCGGTCGCTCCAGGCGCGATAGACCCGCTGCACGCGATCGTCGGCCTGCCCCCGGAAGCGGCCGGACGGGTCGCGCACCTGCGGGCGCAATTCGCGCCGGTCCTGGCCGAGATCCGAACCCTGCGCGACCTCGACCTCGCGGCGGCCCATCCCCCGGTCGTCTTCGACCCGAGCCTTCCCTATCGCCGGGTGCCCCATGAGTGACGCCATCTGGTCCCTGCCGATCACGGAGCTCGCCCGGCGGATCGCGGCGCGGGAGTTGTCGAGCGTCGAGCTCGTCGGTGCTTACCTCGACCGGATCGGGCGCCTCGACGGCGACCTCCAGAGCTTCGTATGCTTGTCGTCCAGCGCCCTCGACGCGGCGCGGGCCGCGGACGAGGAGATCGCCCGGACGGGACCGCGGGGGCCGCTCCACGGCATCCCGATCGGCATCAAGGACAATTACACGACCGCCGACCTGCCGACCCGGGCGGGCACCTCGGTCGAGGCTCTGACCTTCCCGCAGGAGGACAGCCATTGCGTGGCGAAGCTGCGGGCGGCCGGCGCCGTGATCCTCGGCAAGCTGCGCATGCACGAATTCGCCTGGGGCATGGTCACGCCGCCGACGCGCAACCCCTGGGATCTCACGCGGGTGCCCGGCGGATCCAGCGGCGGCTCGGGGGCGGCGGTGGCGGCCCGGCTCTGCCCGGCAGCGCTCGGCTCGGACACGGGCGGCTCCATCCGCATCCCGGCGGCCCTCTGCGGCGTCGTGGGCCTCAAGCCGACCTACGGGCGGATCGGCCGCTCGGGGATCGTCCCGCATTCCTGGTCCCTCGACCATGCCGGGCCGCTGACCCTGACGGTGGCGGACGCGGCGCTCCTGCTCCAGGTCCTGGCGGGCCCCGATCCGGCCGACTCTGCAGCCGCCGCCGAACCCGTGCCGGACTACACGGCCGGGCTCGACGCGCCGGTCCGCGGATTGCGCGTGGCGGTGATCCGCAACCACTTCTTCGAGGCCATCGACGCGGATGTTGCAGCGGCGGTGGAGGATGCGATCGGCTTCTTCGCCGGGCAGGGCTGTCCGGTGCGCGACGTCACGATGCCCGCCCTGCGCTACGGGCTCGGCGCCATCTACGCCATCGAGCTGGCCTCCTCCACGGCCTACCACGACCGCAACCTCGCGCAGGGCCACGTGGCGGGCTTCGCCGAGGATGTCCGCGACTTGGTGGAGATGGGCCGGTTCGTGACCGGTCCGGACTACCTCCGGGCCGAGCAGGCCCGGGGGCTGATCATGGCCGAGATGGCCGCCGCGCTGGACGAGGCGGACGTGATCGTCACCCCCACCGCGCCGCTGACCGCGTGGCGGACCGACGAGACGACGGTTGCGCTCGCGGGCCGGCCGGAGAGCGTCCTCGCGGCGTCCTGGCGCCTCACCTATCCGTTCAATCTGACGGGCCTCCCCGCCATCGCACTGCCCTGCGGCTTCGACCGACGCGGCCTACCGATCAGCCTGCAGATCGCCGCCCGGCCCTTCGCCGAGGCCACGCTTCTCCGGTTCGCGAACCGGTATGAGCAGGCACACGATTGGTGGCGCCGGGTCCCGCAGCGCGCGCGCACACCGTAGCCGGGTTTTTTGAGTAGCGCCGCGTGCTCTCACCGCCCTACGTTCGGCCGTGACAGTCCAGGGCACACGAGACCAGCTGCGGCTCTGTCTCCCACCACCCGGGGCCGGCCCCGGGTACTGCCACAAGCACCGACACCGGCGTCGATCGCTTCGACGATCGACACGGTCACCCGCAAGGAAATCCGCATCCGTCAGGCGAGGAACGCGGATACCGGCAGGGGCGCAGAAGACCGCGCAGGCAGGTCGTGTCGTGTCGTGTCCCCTGGCGTGTTGTAGCTTCGGCGTGGCCACCACGATCACCGGCCAGGGCCGGTTCGATCAGGCTGCCAGGGTTGGCAGGCTGACGAGGGGATCATCGCCGATCGGGGCGATGCTTTCCAGGGCCATGTAGCGCGAGCGCTGGACGGCCCATTCATCATTCTGCTCCAGCAGGATCGCGCCCACGAGGCGGGTGATGGCCGCCTCATTGGGGAAGATGCCGACCACTTCGGTGCGCCGCTTGATCTCGCCGTTCAGGCGCTCCAGCAGGTTCGTGCTGTGGACCTTGACCCGGTGTGCAGCCGGAAAGCCCATCTAGGCCAGTACGTCCGGCTCCACCTCATCCATCAGGGTAGCGAGCTTGGGCACCTTGGGCCGGAGTTGATCGGCCACCCGGCGCCACTGCTGACGGGCTGCGTCGGCGTCGTCCTGGGCAAACGCTGTGGCGATGAAGGCCGACACGTCGCGGCGACCCGAGCGGCCAGCATGGGCAAGCACGGTCCTCATGAAGTGCACGCGGCAGGGCTGCCAGGTTGCGTTCATCACCTTGGCCAACGACGCCTTGATGCCCTCGTGCGCGTCCGAGATCACCAGCTTCACGCCGCGCAGCCCTCGGCGGGCGAGCTTGCGGAGGAAGTCCGTCCAGAACGTCTCGGCCTCGGAGGAGCCGACATCCATGCCCAGCACCTCGCACCGGCCGTCGCTGTTGACACCAACCGCCACGATCACCGCCACCGAGACGATGCGGCCGTCCTGGCGCACCTTCACGTAGGTCGCATCAATCCTGAGGTAGGGCCACTCACCTTCGATCGGCCGGTCGAGGAACGCACCCACGAGCGCGTCGATCTCCTGGCAGAGCCGGCTAACTTGGCTCTTCGACACGCCCGTGCCACCCATGGCTTGGACCAAGTCGTCCACGGACTGGGTCGAGATACCCTGGATGTAGGCCTCTTGGATCACCGCCGTGAGCGCCTTTTCGGCCATCCGGCGCGGTTCCAAGAAAGCCGGGAAGTACGAGCCCTTACGCAGCTTGGGGATACGCAGTTCGCCTGTCCCAGCCCGCGTCTGCCAGTCCCGGTCACGATAGCCGTTACGCTGGACCAGCCGCTCGGCGCTCTTCTGGCCGTGGGCCGCACCGGTCAGGCCGCCACCTCCAACTCCATCAGCCGCTCGGCCGCAAAGCCGATCATGTCTCGCAGCAGATCGGTGTCGGCGCTCTTCTCCATCAGCCCGCGCAGGGCCATCATCTCGTCGGTCATCGGGGGTCTCTCGGGTTCGGGGTTGTGCTCGCAACCCGACGCTACCCGGCAACCATCGATGACCACCTCGCGAGGAACCCCGCCCGCTACAGCGCTATGGAAGGCGCGCGGACGGGCTTCCTCGCTACCGGCGAGCTACACCACCATCAGGGATACGACCGGCATCTCCTCGGCCCATCCGGTCCTTGGTGATCTTCTTCGGCCCGGCGGCCAGCGGCTCGAAGATCGTCGTCCCGAAATAGGCGTCGTCCGCGTCGTATTGCGCGTCGCCCGGGATCGTCAGCTGGTCCCAGGCCACCTCGCGGCATGGGGAAGCCTGCCGCCTCCTGGATCGCCTTCTCCAGGGCCGGATACCGGTCCTGACGGTAGGCGGCGATCGCCCGGCGCTCGGCTGCGATCACTGGGGCGGCGAGGAGGCCTACGATGCCGGCCGCGCCCGGGCGATCGCGGCGGCCGTGAAGTCCTGAACTGCGACGCCGTCGCGGCCGACGACCGGCGCCTGCGGCAGCGCTACCGGCGCGATCCGGCGGTGCTGCGCGCCCTCGACCGGGCCCGCAACCCGGATGGCTGACGCCGACGATCCGGTGCGCCGCCGGGTGATGCGGCTGCTCCGGGCCCCGCCCCTGGCCCTGCTGCTCGGCCTGGGCCTCGCACCGCTCTTCCTGCTGTTTCCGGCCCTGCCCGGCGGGCCGGAGCAGGATTCGAGCCTGCTGCCGGTCGCGCTCTGCTTGGCGCGGCGCTGCTGGGCGGGCTGGGTCGTCCTGGCGGCGACGCTACTCTCGCCCGTCGCCCTGCGCCTGGTGATCCTGCTCAGGCTCGACGGGAATCGGAGATGGACGCCGCTCTGTACGAGATCCGGCTCGCGGCCTGGATGGCCAGTCTCGCCTCAATCCTGCCGTGCCGGCTCCTCCTCGGGCGGTACCGGAGCGCCCGCCGCCGCGACAGGCTGGCCGGCGCGTCCCGGTCGAGCACGGGGCCTGAGGCCGCCCCGCCGGAATGGGACTCCGCATCGCCACGGATCGCCCCGCCTCACGCGGCGGCGGCAGCCGACGCCGCCCGCCTGTTCCGGATCATCGCGAACCCGGCCGCCACGATGATCCCGGCCAGCCCGAGCACGATCGAGAGACGGTGATTGTAATGTCGTCCTGTCCGCCTTCGGCGCCGCGAGGAGCCGGATCAGCCAGCCATGCTCCGGATGTACCGGTGGTGGATCCAACCGGCGCGGCAGGGACCCGCGTCGGGCGCGCGCCGCGGGATCGGCGAGGATACGCCGCACTCCGCCCCGCCGGTCCGGTCGCGCGGGGCATAGACCACGCCCCTCCAGGGCCCGCGGGCCTCGCACAGGCGGACCTTGTCGCCGGTGTGCAGCCGGTCGATCTTCCCGGTACGGCGTGCCGCCGGGGCCGCTGCGCATCGAGAGGAAGTTGTCGCCCCGCGCGTCGAGGCCGAGGATCTCGCCGACCGCGTCGCATGCATCCAGCTCGGCCTCGCCGCCGACGGCCACCGGGACGTCCAGGCCCTGCGCCGCCGCGGGGGATGCAAGGGCCAGGCGGGCGAGGAGCGACAGGCTTCAGAACAGAACCATGGACGGGCGATCCCTTAATCGCGGCGGCGCGGCGCCGGGCAGGCGGTGTTCGAGGCGAATCGAACGGCGCTCACCGCGGCGGGGCCGCGCTCCGGCGGGCATAGAGGCCGGTGAAGCTCACATTGGCGCCGCCGCAGGCGTTGTTGTCCCGGACCACGAGATAGGGGCCGCGCCGCCACAGCCGGACGCGGCAATCGTCCGGATCCCCGGCCGCGTAAGGCAGCGTCTTGTCCTCGCCCATCGTGAAGGCCAGGACGCCGTTCTCCGGCCGCGCCGTGCCGGCGACCGCGCCGATATGGAACGGGCCCTCGCCGCCGCGGCGCGCATCGCTCCGCCCCCAGGAGGCCTCGCCCTTGACCGCGAGGGCGTCCCCCGCCCCCGGCGTGATGGTCAGGTCTGCGTCCTGGCCGATCCAATGCCCGACGAGGTCCGCGGGGACGACCGCTGTCTCGGGCAGGGCTGCCAGGGCGCCGGTGGGCAGCCAGCCGGTCGTCAGGACGCCTTTGGCGTTGGTGAAGCCGGTGCAGGTGAAGCCCCCCGCGCTCCGGCTGCTCAGCACCGCGTCGCCGTCGGTGAGATAGGCGCGTCCCCGGCAGGCCGGGCTTGGGCTCGGGCATCCCTTGTTCGGGTCGTCCTCGACGAAGTAGGTGCGCGGCGCGCCCGTCCGCACGGTCGACGCCCGGGCCTCGTCGGCCTTCACGACGTCGGCCCAGTTGCAGCCGGCCCGGGCAGACGGCGCGGCGCCCGCGAGACCGAGGGCCGCCAGCGCCACGATACGGCCGCGCCGAAGGATTGTCGCCGGCATCCTGTCACCCCTCCTCCCGCCTGTGCGGAGCCCCGATCCGTCGCGCTCACTCGCCGGCATAGCGCCCTTGGCGGATGTAGGCGGTCGGCACGCAGGGGCGCAGGCGCGCGCGATCGGCTTCGGCCGCGGTCCAGGTCGCGTAGCCGCCGACCACCACGACATCGAACCCCTCGCTGAAGCCCACGAACTTGCCGGAGAAATCGTTGAACGGCTCCGGCCCGCAGCGGGCGACCGCCGCCGAGGCGCGCTGGACCGCCGCGTCCTGCACCTGGGTGTAGTCCGGATCCGCGAACGAGCCGGCCATGATCCAGGACGGCCCGCCGGCGTCGCGGCCTGCACGGATGCCGCGAAGACGAGAGTGAGCACTCCGATCAGGCGCAGACGCATGGATGCTGCTCGACC
Organism: Methylobacterium sp. ARG-1; assembly: GCF_001262595.1. Classification (NCBI taxonomy): domain Bacteria; kingdom Pseudomonadati; phylum Pseudomonadota; class Alphaproteobacteria; order Hyphomicrobiales; family Methylobacteriaceae; genus Methylobacterium; species Methylobacterium sp. ARG-1. Next base: position 19,222 of record NZ_LHCD01000045.1, on the reverse strand, counting down.
CCGGCGTTCGTCTGGGAACCCCTCACGCGGCGGCTGGACAGAGCGCCCGGATCGACTTGCCGAGGCCCCACCGTGTGCTTTCCGTTGCGTTTCGACGGGAATGAAGCACCGCGCGGCGAAAGCCGCAACTGCCGAGGGTTCCGGCGGGCGGTCAGGCGAAGACGTCGGCGACGTAGCGGCCGGTTTCCCGCTCGACCGTGTCGGCCTAGGCCTCCGCCTCCTCCGGCGTGACGGCCCGGGCCGCCTGGTAGATGCGCACGCAGGTCGCCCGCTCGGATCCGGGGTCACGCCCCCGCCGAGCGCCGGGCCGCCGCGACCACCTGCTCGGGGGTCGGCGGGTTCGCCGGATGGTGGCTCAGGCACAGGGGCGTGGTGAGCTTGGCCGGCCGGCCCGAGCCCTCGGTGGCGAAGTAGAACTCGCCCGCACCCAGCCGGCCGATATCGGAGGCGGCACCGCCATGGGCCGCCATGATCTCCTGGGCGGCCGCGATCGTCGCCGGGGCGCTCTGGCGGCCGAAGAACTGGGTCGTGCAGTTCGAGACGATCTGGTTGTGCAGACCTTTGGGCACCTGCGTCGCCACCACGAGCCCGAGCCCGTATTTGCGTCCCTGCGCCACCAGCTTGATGCCGCTGCCGAGGCTGGGGCTCGCCCGCTGGGCCGGCAGGAAGGTCTGGGCCTCGTCGACCACGTAGAGCATGCCGTGCGGGCTCGGATTCCGCTTGATCCAGCCGAACAGGGTCATCTGCAGCCGGTTCACGAAATCCTCGCGCGCCGCCTCCGAGCCGAGGCCCGACAGGTTGATCACCGAGATCCGGGTGCGGGCCGGATCGGCCCCGAAGAACAGCAGCTTGGGGTCGAGCACCGCGCCCTTCACCCTGAGCAGCGGGTTGGTCGCCACCGCGGCCCGGAGTTCGTCGGCCATCTTGGCCGCGTGCCTGGCGGCCTCGCCGATGTCGCTCACCCCGTCGGGCAGGTCCGCCAGCAGGGTGATGAAGTCGCCGAGACTGCCGCCGCGCTCGGCGAAGACCCGCAGGGCGTCGGCCAGCACGCCCCGCTGCAGGCCCTTCTTCGCGCCGGCCAGCGGCCCCAGGGTCTCGGCGGCCATCTCCACCGCCTGCTGGCGCTCGTCCGGGTCCGCGCCGATGCCGGAGAAGTCCGGCAGGACCGACAGGAACAGCGGGTTGCCGGCATTCACCCCGGGGGTCCAGACCACGACCTCGACGCGCTCGGCATAGGCCGCCGCCTGGGCGGCATCCGCGTCGGTGAAGGCGGCGGGCCGCTCGGGCCAGGAATCGCCGAGCCGCGACAGATCGTTGTTGGGGTCGATCACGATGGCCGGGATGCCGGCCAGCGCCGCCTCCTCCACCAAGCGGCGCAGCAGCACGGTCTTGCCGGAGCCCGAGCCCGCGATGATCGCCGTGTGCCGCGGCAGCAGCCGGATCGGCAGGCTCACCGGCTGCGCGTCGGCGTTGATCCGGCGCCCGACCGGGATCGCCTCCGGGGCGGATGGCGTCCGGCTGGACGAGAGGCCCTCAGCGGTGACGGGGGTCCTCCCTCCCCCCTCTGTGGGGGAGAGTGGACCCTGCGTCAGCAAGGGTCGGGAGAGGGGCAGCGCGACGCCAGCGGATGTCGCGTCCGACGCGACTTTTCCGGATACGGCGCTCCCCTCTCCCGACCCGCTTCGCGGGCCACCCTCCCCCGCAGAGGGGGGAGGGAAAGGCGTCCGTGTCCGGCCGTCGATCTTCTGCGCGGGCTCGGCGAGGCCGGCCCGGTGGAACAGGGCGGTGGCGCGCACGGGCTTCTGCGCCCGGAGCCAGGCCTCGAACCGATCGCGGCGGTCCTCCGCGTCGGCCTTGGCCTTAAGGTCGCGGAGCGCCACGAAGGTGCGCAGATCCGCCTCGTCCGGGTCGATCAGGAGGCCGCCGGCGGCCTTGAAGGTGTCGACCAAGTGCCGGGTCTTGTCGCCCCCCGGCACCGGGCCCCGCCGGACGATCAGCAACTCCCGGTCGGGGATGCGGGTCGAGATGCCCGACGCCGTCAGCGCCGCCCGCAGGCGGGCCTGGAACGCGATGGCGTTCTGGTGCTGGAGCGCCCGGTAGCAGACATGCCGCTCGCGGTCGTTCTCGTCCCGGTGGATGAAGGTCAGGCGCCCGTGCAGCGGCGGAATCCGCTGCTCCGGCTCGCCCTTGCTGGCCACATCCAGGGCATCCTCCGGGTCGTCCTCCAGGGCGTAGAGGTCGAAGGCGGCGCGCAGCAGGTCGCCAAGGCCGCCCTCGTCGTCGAGCAAGCCGTCGAGCGCGGCGCGCGTACGGGCCGCGTCGAGGTCGAACTCGTTCCCGGTCGCCGGATCGACCTGCTTGTCCCCCGGATGGACGAGATCATGGCAGACGTCCACGGTCCCTCGGGCCAAGCAGGCGCGGCGGACGGCGTCGCAGCGCATCAGCAGGGTGCGCGGCATCATCCCGGCCTCGGCCGCTTCCGCGATCGCCGCGGGGCTGAACGGCCATTCCGGGTGCGGCGGCACGAAGCCGGCGGCCCGATAGGCTGGGGCCAGACGGCCGCGGATCAGTGCGGCGGCCGCGACCTTATCGTTCATCCCCTGGAGCGCGATCGGCGCCTCGAACCGGTCGAGCAGCGGCTTGGCCGCGCGCTCCTCCAGACGGATCCAGGAATCCTGCAGGCAGGTCATCACGGTCATGCCGCGGCCGCCGACATCGTGCAGCTCGAGCAGGCCCGCGGCCAGCACCTCGGCGAGGCCGGCGCTGGCGTCGAGATCGTCGCCGGCGGCGAGGCGGCTGGCATCGATGACGCCGTCAATCTGGTCCAGGGCGACGAGCGTCGGGCCGCCGAGCCCCATGATCCAGGCCATGCCGCGCACGAGATCCACCGGAGCCGGCGGTGGCGTCCGGAACCCGAGCGATGCCCGCTCGGCCGGGTCGGCGTCGTAGCCCTGCAGCCAGGCATGGGCGAGGCCGACGGCGCTGAGATCCTGAGCGCGCAGCAGGCAGAGCGCCCGGAACACGTCCTGGTGCTTCAGGGCGCGGGGGGCGTCGACCTTCATCAGCGCCATGACCAGCAGGTCGACGATCCGGCGGGTATCCATGTTGGGCGTGTTGAACGCCGCCTCGACCTGTGCCTCGACCTTGAACCGGCGGGCGACCCCGGCCAGGACCGCGTCGGATTGCCGGCGCCCGTCCGGCATGGTCTGCAGCAAGGCCGTGAGGTAGCTCAGCGCCGCGCTGCGCCAGAAATCCGTGAGCCCGAGCACGTCGAGCAGCACGAACCAGCCGCCCGAAGCCCAGACCGCATGCCGAAGCTGGCCGATGAGGTGGGTCTTGCCGATCCCAGGCTGGCCGATCAGCGCCCGACCGTAGGGCCGCTTGTCCGCATCGCGAGCCTTGGCCTGCATCTCGGCGACCAGCAGCGGCACCAGCGCCTCGTTCGGGCCGCCGGTGGGCTCGGCTTCGGTCCAGACGCTGTCGAGGGTGCGCACCCAGTCGAAATCGACCCGGCGCAGGGCGTCGAGGGCGTCGGTCATGCCTGGATCCAGAGGAGGTGGAAGGGTTCGCCGGCCGGGCTGTAGGCGGCCTCGCGGTCGGCCGCCGTCAGGGCCTTCGGATCGCTGAGCTGGCTCAGCCGAGCGGTCTTGTCGCCCTTGAGGATGCGGGCGAGGCCGGCATCGACCGTGGCGCGGTCGAACTCGGCGAGCTGCACCCGCACGTCGCTGAGCCGGACGGCTCGGGCGCGGGCACCGCCCGTGAGGGCCAGATAGGCCTCCTCGATCCGGGCGCGCAGCGCGGCGGCGCCGGGTTTCTTCGTTGCGGGCGACCGGGTGGCCTTCTCGCCAGAAGCCTTCTTGGCGGGGGCTGTTTTGGCGGGGGCTTTTTTGGCCGACGCTTTCTTCGGAGCCGTATCGGCCGGCTCAGCCGGCTCGGGCGGGGCGCCGATGAAGTCGGCGAGCGTCCGTCCGCTCTGCCCGAGATGGACACCGAGCCGGGCCAGCCAGTCCTGCATCACCCGGAAGGCCGGCGGCAGCGCGGCGTCGAGATGGTCCCCGGCCCAGTGCCAGCCCCGGTCGGTCACGGAGAGGACGAAGGAGCGCCCGCTCTTCTCGACGGCGATCAGCCCGGCGGCGGCCAGCGCCTCGCGGTCGGCCTTCTTGACCGCCGGCACCACCTCCCCCTGTGGCGCCCGGCCGTGCCGGGCCAGCAGGCACCACAGGATCAGCGTCTGGGCGGGCGTCGGCGCACTCATCGGATCATCGCTCCCTCGGACGTTCGGCGCAGGCGCACCACGTCGCGGATCTTCTCCACCGCGCGCTGCAGGTCGGTCTCGACCTGCCCGTTGGTGATGCGCAGCACGAGGTAGCCGGCCGCCAGCAGCTCGTAGTCGCGGTGGCGGTCGGCGCTGAAGGTCGGGTCCAGGCGATGCTCGGGGCCGTCGAGCTCGACCACGACGCGGCCCGCCGCCCAGAGCAGGTCGACCCGCGGCCGCGTGCCGAACCGGGGCAGTGACACCGTCGCGTTGCCGGAGAACAGGGGGCCGAGCTCCGCATCCGCCCGCAGGGCCGCCTCGACGCGCTTCTCGACCGCGCTCGCCGGATGGGCGCGCGAGGGCGGGGCGAGGAACCGGGCCTCCACGGGAGCCGGGGGCCGCTGGACCGCGTGGGCGCCGTAGAGCACGCGGTCGTAGGGCGGCACCGGCGGCGGCGCGCTCGGGAACAGGGCGGCGACAGCGGTGCCATGGCGGCGGCACCATTCGAGCGCCTCGATGACCGGGGCGGCGCGCTCCGGGGTCGCCGGATCGAGCTCGGCCACCAGCACGAGGCCCGAAGGCGCCACCGCCCGCATCAGCTGCGCGAGTTCCAGGCTCCGGGCCGCCCGGCGGAACCGGGGCGGGCGTCCCGCGGCGGCGTGCTTGGCCGCGGCCTTGAGCCAGGGGCCGTGCGGCTCGGGGGCGGTCGGCGCGTGCTGCGGACTTTGCCAGTCCGGCCAGCGCGCCAGGGCGAGATCCGCGAGGTCGTCGAGCAGCCCGTCGAGGATCGCGGCGGTGCTGCGGCGCCCGGCGATGCGCAGCACCAGCAGGCTGTGCGCGGCCTCGGAGGCGTCGAGATACGGTCCGATTCCGTCGAGGCCGATGCCGACGAGGACCAGCCGCTCCCCGGTGCCGAGCCCGAGGATGCGGCCGGACAAGGCCGCGACCGGCAGCATCGGCAACGGCGACACACCCGGTAGACCCGGCGCAGGCTCGTCGGCGAGGGGCATCAGGGCCGTGGCATCCGCACGTTCGCTCCTGCGATCCGGACAGCGGGATTTCTGACCACATCCCGCTGGGGGCCAGCAAGCCCCTCGGGGGCTCTGAGGTTGTCGCACCGGGGGCGGATGTTCGCATGTTTCACCGCCCGATTCGCGCGCCCCCGTCATTCCGGCACCCTGCGGCTGAGGCCGGATCCCCCACCCGTTCCCGCATCCTGAGGTGGCGACGTGGGCGGGGATCCATCGCTTCCAGTCGGCCTCGCCCGCAGCCCCCTGTCTGCGCTCTTCAGTGCAGCGTGTCGTCCATGCAGGCTTCGTCCGCCACGTCGCGCGCCAGAGCGCGGCCGATATGCTCCACCAGCGGGCGCAGGGCGGCGAGCAGGCTCGGATCGCCGATCTCCTCGGCGGCGCGCCACAGCTCGATCGCGTGGTGGCCCAGGCGCACGATCGCCGGCTCCTCGCCCTCGCTCTGGCAGGCCCGGTTCAGGATGTCGGATACGCTCATGCGTGCAACCTCCGCTCGGCCGGCACAGGCAGCCGGACCGCCGGCGCCCGCGGGGCGTGCAGGGACGTCTCGTGCAAGGGCGAGGCCTGAAGGCCGAAGAACGCGCAGGAGGTCGCCACCGTGTCGGGCATCAGCCGGGCGTAGACCGCCAGGATCGCGTGGCCGTTGTAGCGGGTCGGCAGCCCCAGCGGCTCGACGTCCCAGCCGCAGGACATCAGCCGGTTGACCAGGATCGGGTGCGTCTGCGCCAGCAATCCGTCGAGGCCGCGCGCCCGCGCCACCTCGGCCGCGGCGGTGAAGATCCCGGCGGTGGCCGGGTCGATCAAGCCGGTGCGCCCCTCGCGCCGGGCCGGCAGCGTGCCGCAGCGGGTCCACTCGTAGACGGTGGCGCCCCGCGGCGCCGGCCCGCGCTCCGCCAGGTGCGGATAGACCTCCGTCAGCAGGTGCGGCCGGGTCGTCGGCAGGAGCCGCGTATAGGCGGTGATCTCGCCGCCTTCGAGATAGGCCAGGTGAATGCAGCCGGGGCCGTCGAACTGGTCGATCTCGCGGCCGTCGGGCCGGCGGCACGCCTCCCAGTTGAGCCGCTCCACGAAGAGCGTGTGCCGGAACCGATAGATCTTCTCCAGCAACACCCCGTGCTGGGAAATATTGTCGTCGTCGATAACCACAACCATGGATCATTCCCCCTGTCGGGGGAGTGATGCCGGGCCGCCGGTCCGAATGAGCCTCGTAAAATTACGAGGTCGGCAGCCGCCGCGCGGCTACGCTATGATGCCCTGCCGCATGGCTTCCGCGACGCACTGGACGCGGTTGACCGCATCGAGCTTGCGCGCGGCGTTCTTGAGGTGGAACTCGACGGTTCGCTGCGACGTGCTGAGGATCTCGGAGGCCTCCCAGCTGGTCTTGCCGGCCGCGGTCCAGCGCAGGCACTCGATCTCTCGCGCGGTGAGCCGGGGCGCCTTGCGCAGCGGCGTCCGGCCGCCCTCGCGGATCAGGGTCTCGGCCCGCTGGTAGGCGTAGATCGAGACCAGATGCAGCGCGGCCTTGGCCTCCTCGGACAGGTCGAGCCGGCGCGCCCCGAAGCTGACGCCGCCGCCCGGCCCGGCCAGGTGGTGGATCGGGACGCAGAACCCCTCCGACAGCCCGAATTCGGTCGCCTCGCCCATGACCCGGGCGGCCGCGACCTCGTCGGACCGATAGGGCGCCTCGCTCCAGAGGAACGGCTCGGTGGTGCGCTTGACGTGGTTCGCCACCGGGTCGATCCGCAGGTAATCGCGCTCGAAATAGCGCTTCCGCCAGCCTTCCGGCCAGGCCGGCACGAGCGCGCAGCTCTGCGTGGAGATCTCGTGCTCCGCCGGCAGGTTGGTGATGATGAAGGCGTCGTATCCGAAATACGCGCCCGCCGCTCTCATCTCACGAAGGATGTCGGGAATCTTCGACGCCAGCTTGAGACGGCTGACGATATCAAAAGCCTTCTGGCTGTCCTGGCTCACCGAAAGTCCGAATGCTTGTAGTTCTGAAATCTTCCCGACCTGTAGTTGCAACAAATGCAGTCTACACGGAACAAACCTATACATGAGGTTGCCGGGCCGGCCAAGCGTAGAGCAGGGCTTTCCACGATCCGTCCGGTTCCGACACACGGCGCGCCCCGTCCCGGAGCCGTCCCTCACCCCGCGGTCCGGGCAACCCGCCGCACCGGCCGGCTGACGAACCGGGAGCCGGCGAGCAAGAATCGCCAGGGCGTCTCGGCGCCGCGGGTGATCCCGATGCGCCGATCCGCCGCGACCGTGACGGGCTGCGTCCGGGGCGCGAACCTGAACGGCGCCTGCGCCACCGACAAGCCGTCCATCGCCCCGGTGATGCCGAGCGCCTGGCACAGGCGGCCCGGCCCGGCGCAGAGCAGCCGCGGATCGCCGATGCCCCGGCGCTCCGCCATGGCGGCCAGGCCCGCATTCGGCTCGATCGCCCGCAGCAGCACGGCGCTGCCGGGCTCGCAGACCAGGTTCAGGCACCAGTGCAGCCCGTAGGACCGGTAGACGTAGACGTGCCCCGGCGGCCCGAACATGCTGGCATTGCGCTTCGTCGGGCCGGCGAAGCTGTGGGAGGCCGGGTCGGTCCGGTCGTAGGCCTCGGTCTCGACAATGACGCCCCCCGCCTCGCCGACCCAGAGCCCCGCCCCGATCAGGTCCGCAGCCACCGCGGCGGCGCTTCGGGCGAAGAACGGGTCGGGCATCGGGCCTGTCCAGGTGTCGTGCGGCGGGTGTCATCCAGCCTAGGCAACGCCCGGCGAGCGTTCCGGGTGATGGCTTTTACGCGCGCGGCCGCCGCCCCGGACCCGCCGCCAAATTGGCTGGCAGGCGGGCGATCCGTCGAAGGGACCCAGCACACGGCGCGGCTCCATTCCGTCTCTTCGAAGGGATCGCGACGGATGCCGAGGCCGGTCCCGGCCCGAAACTCGCCGGCAAGTAGAAATACAACGGAGGCCGCGGGTGCGGTTTGCTGGTAGGACAGGCCGGCCAGACCGGGCCCGCTGCCGATCTCGTCGGACCTCCAGCATGACGCGCACCTCGTCGATCGCGACGCTCCGAACCTCCGCCGGAGGCTCGCAGGCCGCCCCGATCCCGCTGCGCGCCCGGATCCGGCCCGGCCTGACCCTGCGCCGCCTCCGGCTCTGGAGCGGGCTGGTTCTGTTCGCCTACATCCTGACCCACCTGACCAACCACGCGCTCGGCAACGTCTCCTTCGATGCCATGGAGGACGGCCTCGGCGTCGCCTCCGCGCTGTGGCTCAACCCGCTGGGCCTGGCCCTGCTCTACGGCGCGCTGGTGATCCACCTGCTGCTCGGGCTCCAGGCGCTCTACGCCGCCCGCTACTTCCGCTGGCGTCCCGGCGAGGTCGTGCAGATGGTCTCCGGGCTACTGATCCCGCCGCTGCTGGTCAGCCACGTCGTGGGCACCCGGATCGCCTTCGCCACCGAGGGGCTGGAGAAGGGCTACGCGCAGGAACTCAACGCCTTCTGGGTCGCGGCGCCGCATCAGGGCGCGATGCAGGCGGCGATGCTGGTCATCGCCTGGATTCACGGCTGCTCCGGACTGTATTTCTGGCTGCGGCTGAAGCCCGCCTTCGGGCGCGCCGCGCCCTGGCTCCTGGCGGTCGCGGTGCTGGTGCCGGTCCTGGCGCTGCTCGGCTTCGTGCAGGGCGGCCGGACGATCCTCGTCCTGGCGCAGGACCCGGCCTGGCGCGCCGCGGCGCTCAAGCCCGTCCATGTCGGGTTGCCCGACCAGGTGGCCCGGCTCGGCGCGATCCGGGACGGGATGCTGTTGACCTATGCCGGATTGGTCGCCGCGGTGATCGCCGCCCGCGGCGTCCGGACCCTGGCAGAGGTCAAGCGCGGGACGATCCGGCTCAGCTATCCCGACGGAAAGGTGGTCCGGGTGCCCCGCGGCACCAGCGTGCTGGAGGCGAGCCGGCGCAACCGGATCCCCCATGCCAGCGTCTGCGGCGGCCGCGGCCGGTGCTCGACCTGCCGGATCCGCGTGCTCGACGGCAGTGCCGACACGCCCGCCGCCGGCCGGGCCGAGCGCGCCGTGCTGGAGCGGATCGCCGCCGGGCCGGCGGTGCGCCTCGCCTGCCAGTTCCGGCCCGAGGCTGACCTCGCCGTGGTGCCGCTGTTCCCGCTGCCGCCGCGGGTGCGGCAGGCGGACCTCCTCGACCGGGCGCAATCCGGCGAGGAGCGCTTCATCGTGGCGATGTTCGTCGACCTGCGCGGCTCGACCCGGCTCGCCGAGGAGCGCCTGCCCTACGACACGGTGTTCATCATCAACCGCTTCCTCGGGGCGGTCGGCGACGCGGTGCGGGACGCCGGCGGCTCGACCAACCAGTTCCTCGGCGACGGGCTGCTGGCCCTGTTCGGCCTCGAGACCGACCCCGAGCCGGCGGCCCGCGACGCGCTCCGGGCGGTGGAGTTGATCGCCGAACACGTCGCCACCCTGAACGAGCTTCTGGCCGCCGACTTGGAGCACACCCTCCGGTACGGGATCGGCGTCCATGCCGGCCTGGCGATCGTCGGTGAGATGGGCGACGCCACCGATGCGCGCTTCACCGCGCTCGGCGACACCGTCAACGTCGCGTCCCGGCTCCAGGGGCTGACCAAGTCTTTGGGCTGCGTGGCCGTCGTGTCGGAGGCGGTCTACCGGGCCGCCGGCGACGTCCCGGCGGCGATCCGGGACGTCGCGGTGGATGGACGGTCCGATTCCGTCCGGGTCAGCATGATCGGGATCGCCTGAGGGATCGCACATCGACGCGATCGGGCGAAGGGGCAGATCAGGTGCAGGTCTGGAGCATCTGCAAACGCGTACCCACGCCACCTGCCACAGAGATGACTCGCCTGCTACAAATAAAACTGATAAGACAATTGGGATCTAATCGAAGCTGACGTGTCTCTTCGGGAACTTGAGTCAGATATAAGTCGTTCATGTTCGATTATTTTTGGCCGTTTTAAATAAAAGATAAGCCGACCTACCTTGGGTCGCGCTAAGCAGAGGAAGATCAATGTTTGCACGACATCGGGACGCGTCGGAACTGCTCCAACTCCTCCAGGCCCACGCCGGGGTCGGCCTGTGGGACGCCATTCTGCACGAGGGCGATCCCGCGCATCCGAAGAGCCGGTGGACGTGGAGCCCGGAATTCCGTCGGCTCGCCGGTTACCGCTCGGAGGCGGAATACCCGAACACGATGGACTCCTGGTCGAAGCGTCTGCACCCGGACGATGTCGGCCCGACCTTCGCGGCCTTCGGAGCCGCCCTCAAGAACGTGAACAACAGGGGGGCGTACGACGTCAGATACCGGCTTCAGATGCCGGACGGGACATATCGCTGGTTCCGCGCCGTGGGCGGCGTCTCGTTCAATCGGGCCGGCGTCGCGCAGCGCGCCTGCGGCTCGCTCGTCGATATCCACGCCGAGGTGGAGGCGCTCGAATCCAGCAAGCGGCACTCTCAGCAGCTCGAGGGGCTGATCGCCGAGTTCGACGCTAACACGACGTCGGTGGTCACGTCCCTGTCGGCGGCCGCGAAGGAGATGGAGACCGTCGCGCGACGGATGGCGGGCTCTGCCGATCAGGACATGCGGCGGACCGGCGAGGTTGCGGCGGCAGCGACGCAGACGTCGAACAATGTCGGGGTCGTCGCGGCGGCTGCGGAGCAGCTCGGCTCCTCCGTCTCGGAGATCGGCCAGCAGGTCGACAATTCAGCCCAGCTCGCCCGGTCCGCGGTGACGGAGGCCGAGGAGACGACGAGCCTGATCACGGATCTCGACGCGGCCGCCGCGAAGATCGGCACCGTCATCGCGGTGATCTCGTCGATCGCCGGCCAGACCAACCTGCTGGCGCTCAACGCCACGATCGAAGCGGCCCGGGCCGGCGAGGCGGGCCGGGGCTTCTCGGTCGTCGCCGCCGAGGTGAAGGAGTTGGCGGCCCAGACCACCCGGGCGACGGAAGAGATCACCGCCCAGATCAGCCAGATCCAGTCGGCCACCCAGCGTGTGGTTGCGGCGATCGGCAACGTCGCGGGGCGGATCCGCGAGATCGACACCACCACGACCACGATCGCTGCCGCCGTGGAGGAACAGGAGGTCGCGACGCAGGAGATCGTCCGCACGATCGAGCAGGCCGCCGCGGGGACCGGGGAGGTCACGCACAATATCGGGGAGATCGCGTCGAGCGCGCAGGAGAACGGCACGGCCGCCGCCGGGGTGCTGAACGCTGCGCTTCAGGTCTCGAACCATGCCGAGCGTCTCGGCAGTGCGGTACACGGCTTCCTGGATCGGATCCGCGCCGCCTGAGACGCGCAGTCCGCGACAGAAACCGTCGCCCGACGGCCGGCATCCGACACCTCGCTGATGGATGCCGGCCGCAATACGCCCCGGACCGAACACCAATCAGGCCCGCCGCGCCGTCTCGACCCGGAGGGACGGCGCCAGCGCCAGCATGAGCGGCACCGCGGCGAACGCCGTCGCGGCCGCCGCCGCCGCCGCCCAGTGTGGCCCGGCCGCGTCCCCGAGCCGGCCGTAGAGCAGCGGCGCCGCCAGGGCGCTGCCCCCGAGCGTGCAGGTGTAGAACACCGCGAACGCCCGCTCGACCCGGCCGCCCGGGGCCAGTTCCGGCACCGTGCCGTACAGGACCGACGAGGTGCCGTTCAGCATCACGCCGAGCAGCGGCAGCAGGATCAGCGCCGGGGCGAGCGGCAGGGCGATCACCGCTAGGATCGCGGCCGCGGTTCCGGTCTCGGTGAGCAGCACGGTCTTGGTCACGCCGAGGCGCTCCCCGAGCCGGCCGCACACGGCCTTGCCGAGCGCCCCGCCGATGAACACCAGCGAGAGCGCGAGCCCCACGGTGGTCAGTGCCGCGCCCTTCTCCTGCAGCAGGAACGGCAGGTAGAGCAGGAAGGCCGGGCGGGCGGCATTGTCGAGGGTACCGATCGCGACGAGGAGGCCGAAGCCGGGCCGGGCGCCGGCTCCGTCACCGGTGCCGATTGTGGCCTTCGTCCGCTCCGTGTGTGATCTGGACTCACGCGGCAACCAGCGGCCGACGCCGAGCGCGACCGCGACGCCCAGCCCGGCGATCACCCAGAGCGCCGTGCGCCAGCCCGACAGGGTCAGCAGGAAGCCGACCAGCGGCGACACGGCCGCCTTCCCGAGATCGCCGGCGAAATTGTAGGTGCCGAGCGGACCGCGCGCCGCGGCCCCGTAGGCCCGGGCAATCACCGTCGAGGCCAGCGGGTGCTGGGTGCTGCTGCCGGCGCCCCCGAGCAGCAGGCCGACGCAGAGGCCGATCAGGCCGCCCGATGCCCCGGCCAGCGCGTAGCCGCCCGCGCTGAGCAGCGTGCCGAGCACCAGCACCGTGCGGGCGCCGAATGCCTGGGCGAGCCGGCTCGCCGGCATCTGCAGGGCCGCGAGCGCGCCGTTATAGAGCGAGCGCAGCAGCGCCAGCGCGACGTAGTCGAGGCCGAACTCCGCCTGCCAGACCGGCAGCAGCACGTAGATCAGGTCGGTGTAGCCGTCGTGCAGGGCGTGGTTGATCCCGGCGATCACCAGGGTGCGCTTGTCCTCGATGCGCTTGGCCGCCCGGTCCGGGGCGTCGTCGAGCGAGGCGGTGAGCTCCGATGCGCGGGCCATCCTGGGATCCTTGTGCTTCCACCACAGGATGCGGATCTCGCGCCCGGCTGACAAACGCCTTATGCTGACGCTCGCGTGAGAAAACCTGACAGCGATGCACCGCCGCCTGCCGCCGCTCAACGCGCTGAAGGCCTTCGAGGCGGCGGCCCGGCACGCCAGCTTCACCCGGGCCGCCGAGGAGTTGCGCGTGACCCACGGGGCGGTGAGCCGGCACGTCCAGATGCTCGAAGGCTGGCTCGGCGTGCCGCTGTTCGAGCGCCACAACCGGCGGGTGGTGCTCACCGAGGCCGGGCGCAGCTACGCCGCCGAGATCGGCGCCGCCCTCGACCGGGTCGCCCTGGCGACCGCCCGCCAGGTCGAGCGCGGCCGGCCGCGCCTGCTGCACGTCAACGCGCTCGCGACCTTCACCCTGCGCTGGCTGATCCCGCGACTGTCCGGCTTCCAGGTCGCGCATCCCGCCATCGAGGTCCGGCTGACCACCTCCAACGTACCGCTGGCGAACCTCGTCGACCCGTTCGACGTGGCGATCCGGGGCGGGCCGCAAACACGCCCCGGCCATGTCGCGCAGCCGTTCCTCACCGAGCGGCGCATCCCGGTCTGCAGCCCGGCCCTGCTGCAGCGCCTGCCCCTGCAGGAACCGGAGCAGTTGCGTCACCACACCCTGCTGCACGCGGCGACGCTCCCGGAGGTCTGGCCGCACTGGCTGCGCGCCGCCGGGGTGCCGGACCTGGTCCCCCAGGCCTCCGTGACCCTGGAGCATTTCTACCTGACCCTGCAGGCCGCCCTCGACGGTCTCGGCGTGGCCATGGGCCCGGAGCGCCTGATCGCCGACGACCTGGCGGCCGGCCGCCTGACCCGCCCCTTCGCGGGCCCGTCCCTGCCGGCACGGAGCTACTACACCTACGTACCGGAAGCCCGGGCCGAGGACCCGACCGTGCGCGCCTTCTGCGCCTGGCTCACCGAGGCGGCGCACGAAGCCTGACGCGCCGGGGATGGCGTCGGGGGTCGGACTGGCGCAAGGATGGTTGTCGGGCAAGGATGCTTGTCAGGAACGCGTTCGACGGCGGGGTCCAGCGCCGACCGGTGAGCGCCGCGGCCGAAGGTGAGTTCATGGCGCGCAAGCGTCTCCGTCCCACGACCGTCTACCTGTCCGAGGCCGTGGCGCGGCTCGGGCTTTCCCCGGATTCCATCGATCTGGAGACCCTGCGCGCCGATCTCGAACTGCCGGAATTCGGCGCCGAGGTCGACGACGAGCGGGTCGCCGACGTTTTGCGCGCCCGCCAGAAGGCCCGGGCCTTCGCGGAGACCGGCGTCCCGGCGGTCCGACAGGCGATCCCCGCGCTCAGGGCCGCCATCCTGCGGGACCGCCGGGTGATCTGGACCATCCGGACCGAGATCCCGCTCCTCGATAACGGCCGCCTGGACCTGCGGATCGACAGCGCCCCGGACCCGGCGGCGGCCGAGATCCTGGCCCGCATGGCGGCCCGGAACGATCCGGCGCACCGCATCGAGACCCTGCGGGCGGCGGTGGTGGAACGCGCCGACGAGGTCACCCGGACCCTGAGCAAGCCGGTCGAGCGCCTGCGGGCACAGATCATCCAAGATCTGCGCGAGGTCGGGGCCGATGCGGCCGCCTATATCGCCCATCTGGACCGTTCGCTGCGCTCCCGAGTGTTCACCTACGGGCCGAAGCTGGCGCGCTCCCTGAACGACACCCTCACCCCCGTCCGGCGCCACGCCAAGGCGGTGGCGAGCGAAGGCTCGCGCCTGCGCCGCCTGCGCGATCAGGTCGGCTTCGGCGCCTATATCGAGCGCTTCGCCGCCGCCCGCCGGCTGAACCGCCGGATCCTGTTCCACATGGGACCGACCAATTCCGGCAAGACCTACGCGGCCCTGCAGATGCTGACGGCGGCTTCCAACGGCACCTATCTGGCGCCCCTGCGGCTGCTCGCCCTGGAGAATTACGAGGCCCTGCGCGAGCGCGGGCTCCGGGCCGGGATGGTCACCGGCGAGGAGGTCCTGGGCGATCCCGAGCCGACCCACACCGCCCGCACCATCGAGACCGCCGACCTGACCCGCCCGATCGACGTGGCGGTGATCGACGAGATCCAGATGCTGTCGGATCCCGATCGCGGCTGGGCCTGGACCAACGCCCTGTTCGGCGTGCCCGCCCGGACCGTGGTCGTGTGCGGCTCCGACGACGCCCTGTCCTACGTCCGCCGCGCCGCCGAGGCCGCCGGTGAGTCGCTGGAGGTCATCCCGTTCACCCGCAAGTCGCCGCTGCTGCTGCTCGACGCGCCGGTCCCCCTGGAGAAGGTCGAGCCCGGGGACGCGGTCGTGGCGTTCTCGCGCCGGGCCGTGCACGAGAACCGCGAGATCCTGGTCGCCCGTGGGCACCGGGTGGCGACGATCTACGGCGCCCTGTCGCCGGAGGTGCGCCGGGCCGAGGCCACGCGCTTCCGCACCGGCGAGGCCAACGTGCTGGTCACCACCGACGCGATCGGCATGGGGCTCAATCTCGGGCCGCTCCGGCGGATCGTGTTCTCGACCGTGCGCAAGTGGGACGGCACGAAGGAGCGCGGCCTGACCAATTCCGAGATTCGCCAGATCGCCGGCCGGGCGGGCCGCTACGGCCACCAGGATGTCGGCTACGTGGCGGCGACAGACGCGATCGCCGTCGAGCCGATCCGGGTCGCGCTGTCGGGCGCCCCCACGGCGCCGGCGGCCGATTCGCGCTTCTTCGTCCGTCCGGATCTCGGCGCGATCCGCTCGGTCGCCGAGGAGATGCAGACCCACAGCCTCTACGAGGTGCTGACCCATTTCGCCCGGGCCACCTTCTATGCCGGCTCGCCGTTCCAGCCCTCGGCCCTGGAGGAGATCCTGGAGGTCGCGCGGGTCATCGACCGGGCGCGGTTGCCGATCGAGGAAAAATTCGCTTTCTCGGTCTGCCCGATCAACCGGCGCGACGAGATCGCCATGGGCATGCTCGAGCGCTGGAGCCAGGCCCGGGCGGCGCGCACCACGGTCCCGGCCCTGCGGGCGAGCCTGACCGGGGAACTCGACTACCAGGAGCGGACCGTCCGTCTCGCCAGCGCCTATCTGTGGCTGTCGCGCCGCTTCCCCGACACGTTCGACGACGTCGAGGCGATCCGGCACATGCGCGGCCGCGCGAACGACGCCATCGAGCAGCATCTGCGCGAGACCGCGACCCGCAAGGCCGAGCGCCGCACCCGCCGGGCGGGCACGCGGTAAAGCATCATCCCGAAAGGTGGTTGCCGGCTTTCGGGATGATGCGACATCAAGACTTGACCCCTCACCAGAGGTAACCGAGGCTGGCGATGACGGTCCGGCCGTTCCCGTAGAAGCAGCCGCCCGCCGCGAAGCAGGAGGCGATGGTGGTCCGGTTGAACAGGTTCGCGGCGTTGATCGCGGCTTGCCAGCCCGCGAGCCCAGGATCGGCGGCGCCGAGATCGTAGCGGATCGCCGCATCGACCAGGGTCACGGCCGGGACGGAAAAACCGTTGGCGGGATCGCCGGCACTCCGGCCGATGACGCGGGTTCCGCCGGCGAGGCTGGGGCCCGCGAGCGGCCCGCTCGGGAACCGGTCATTCGCCCAGAGCGACACCAGCTGGTCGGGCACGGCGACGAAGCGCTTGCCGATGAGCGCCGGGTTGCTGTCCCGGCGCACGGTGGTGTCGAGGTAGGTATAGGCGCCGATCAGATCGAGGCTGTCGGATAGGGTCGCCCAGGCCTCGAACTCGATGCCGCGCGGCGGTATCGAGCAGGGACCAATCCTGCCGGCCCCCGACCGTGACCGCCCAGTGGTCCAGGCGCACCTGGTCCTGGGCGTAGAGGCCGACGCGGCTCCAGTCCCGACGGGTGCTCGGCGTGGCGGGTGGACGCGCGAAGGGCCGGCCGTAGACCGGCGCCGCAAAGTCGATCGGCGGCACCGCGCCGAAGCCCGAAGCGTTCACGTCCGCCCGGGAGCCCTGATAGCCGAGCCCGAGCAGGATCGTATGGCCGACCGCTCCGGTGGCGAAATCGGCCTGCGCCTGGTTGTCCAGGGACAGGCCGTCGACCGCCTCCCGCGACCAGGAGGCCGAGCGTTCGAGCAGGTTCGCGGTCGCGCCGAACGGGGCGAAAGAGTTGATCGCCACGCCTTCGAAGCCCGTATCGATATGGGCGTAGCGCAGGTTCTGGCGGACGGTCCAAGTATCGTCGAAGCGGTGCTCGAAGGCGTAGCCGATCATCGCCTGCTGGCGGTCGTACGCATCGAAGCCGGGCTCGCCCGGGAAGAAGCCGCGCCGGATCCGGCCGAGCGCGCCGGGGAACAGGGTCCCCTCGGCCGGGAGCCAACCCGCGAAGTTGTTGTGCGGGTCGTTCTGGTAGAAGCCGAGCAGGGTGAGGTGCGTGTCGTCGTCCGGCCGCCAGGCCAGCGCCGGCGCCAGGACGAGTCGCTGCGCCCGTGAAAGATCGGCCTGCATGTCGACCCGCCGGACTCGCTCGGTGGCTGGGTGCCAAGGCGCGGCTCGGCGCGATGCCGGAACGCCCCGCGCCCGGCATCCGGTCCTCCGCATGGAGGGCTGCCGTGGAGACGAACAGGATCACGGCCAGCACGCATGTTACTTCGGGTGGGCGGGGGCTCGGGCGCTGCGTCTGGCCAATGCGTGCGACGGCGTGCGGATCCTGCGGGCGCCGAGACATGGCTGGGCTCCTGTCTGGGAAGCCCAGCGCTAAGGCGATTGCTGCCCTCAGTGAGTAAAGATAGGATGATTGGATGAAACTATCTTTTCGCGGTATTTTAAGGAGCCCGCAGCATGGACCGTGCGGCCTTCACCCTCCACGACGTCTCGGCCTTTCCCGTCGTGCGGATGCGGAATGGGGATGCCTGCGCGCCTGGCTACGCACCGGCCTGGTGCCGGGAAATGGACGCGCTTCTCAGGCGCAACACCTCTTTCGTGCTCATCTATGAGGGCCGCCGAAACGACGAGCCGCACGACGATCGGGTCGCCCGCGGGCTGTGGCTGAAGCGGAACAAGGACGCCTTGGCGGAGCGCTGCCGCGCCCTGATCATCGTCGAGCCTGACCAAGATCGGCGCGCGGCTCTGGAGGCTGCCTTCCCCGGCCTGGTCCGCGCCTTCGGTACACCGCAGGCCGCCTGCGCTACCGATGAGGAGGCGGTCGCGCTGGCCGGGCAGGCCCTGCGCGCGACCGGCTGAACGGCGCGCAATCAGTGGTCGGCGGCAGCCGGCCCGTCACGCTCAAGCGCGTCGAGGATCGGGCTGACGATCGCCCGGGCGGCCTCCGCGGCCCCCGCTTCATCGCGGTCCCGGATCGCGTCGACGACCCGGCGATGGGCGGCGAGGTCCGGCTCGGGCAAGGTCCGGTCGGCCAGCGCAGCGCTCGTGCTGCCGTGCAAAGCCAGCGCGAAGTAGCGATAGAGTTCTACGAGGGCGGCGTTACCGCCGCTTTGGGCGACCGCGACATGGAAGGCGATATCGCGCTCGATGAAGCCCGCCAGATCGCCGTCCTGGGGACGCTCCCCGCGCGCCTCCAGCAGTTCCTCGAGCCGTCGCACGTCGTCCACATCCCGGCGGGTCGCGGCCCGGCGCGCCGCCTCGGTCTCGAGCAGCGCGCGCAGCTCGAAATGGTCGCGCAGGCTCGCATGGGTGACCCGACGCATGACCTCCGCCGGGTCGACGTTGAGGCGGACATAGGTCCCGTCCCCCTGCCGCACCTCCAGGACCTTGGCATGCGAGAGCACCCGCACCGCCTCCCGCACGGTGTTCCGCCCGACCTGCAGCATCTCGGCGAGTTCGGCCTCCTTCGGGATGCGCGCCCCGACCTTCCAGCGGCCGGTCTCGATCTGCATGCGAATGAGTTCGATCGCGGAATCGACCAGGGAGCGTCGGGCGGCCTGAGGCAGGTTCAAGGTCGGGGGCATGGGAGCAGCTTTACGGCAGGATGCAGGATCATCCCACGTCTGAACCGTCTCTTCGATCGGCCTGTTTGGCAAGCATGGCCCTGAGCACGAAAAAGCCGGCCCGCGTTGGCGGACCGGCTTTGGTGTGGTGGTGTGATGGTTGGTTGCGGGGACAGGATTTGAACCTGTGACCTTCAGGTTATGAGCCTGACGAGCTACCGGGCTGCTCCACCCCGCGCCAAGGTTGTGCGGCTGGTCCGGGCTGGCTGATCGCCTGTGGGGGCGGGCTCCGGGGCCGTCGCGCTGATCGTGATCGAGGGAATGGTGTGATTGCGTTGTGCGGGTCTGGCGGCGACCGACTCTCCCGT